>NZ_QGAD01000002.1:0-502766 GCF_005233705.1 Paenibacillus sp. CFBP13512
ATTACTATTATAATCTCTAAAAACTTACAAATCATTAATTATTAAAATAAAATACTTGAATATCATTATATAAACGAATAATATTACTTATAAGAGGTGATTATTATGTATCAAGAAGAACGATTATTGAAAATATTAGAATATTTAAAACAGCATCAATCAATGAGCGTAACTGACATATGTACTGAATTTGAAATATCCAAAGATACAGCCCGTAGAGATATTGTTAGATTAGTGCAAGAAGGAGTCGTTATCCGTACTCATGGCGGAGTCTCTTTACCTCAATTAAAAAAAGAAATATTATCGTACCAAGATCGTCTTATTGATGAAGCCGAACCTAAACGAACAATTGGAATGCTTGGCGCTCAACTTATTCAAGATCATGAGACTGTTATTTTGGATGTATCCACTACGGTACAATTCGTCGCAGAACACATCAAAGCTCAACATCTTACAGTGATTACACACTCTATTGATAATGTAGGGATTTTATCAGATAGAGAAGATATGCAGATTTATTTACTTGGTGGCTATTTGAATGTAAAAAATCGTTCTTTATTTGGCCCCTCTATTCTCGATAAGCTTAGTCAGATTCGTGCAGATAAAGCCTTTATTGGGGCTGTAGCTATCGGTTCAGATGGTATCTACTACTCTTATGAAGAAGATGCTCGGGTGAAGCAAGAAATGGCTAGAAGATCAGATCAAGTAATTGTGGTAGCAGATCATACTAAATTTACAAGTAAATCATTTTATCGATTAGATTTTGATTATATAGATATTTTAATTACGAATCAGCCTGTTCCTAACCCCTTAAAAGAAATACTTAGTCAGAACAATATTACGGTTATTACGTATCAAGATGAGGAGCATGGAACAAACTATAATGACTAAGTCATATGATGAGGATGAGAATATTGATGTATACTATTTTGCAAAATGTAGAACTGGTACTTCCAAATAAAATTCTATCAAACGTTCATGTAGGGATCGAAAAAGGAAAAATCGTAAGGATTGATGCAGATCCTATTTCTACATATGAAGAATATCAACAAATCGATTGTAAAGGGAAACGGTTAATCCCTGGCATGATTGATGTTCATATTCATGGAGCGAATGGCTTTGATATGATGGATGGTCGTGAAGAAAGTATACAAGAAGTCTCTCGTACGTGTGCTTCTACAGGGTGTACCTCTTTTCTAGCTACTTCTGTCAGTTCTACGATTGAAGATCTTTTAGCGATGATCCATAGTGTGAAACGCGTCGTCGGTCATGAAGTAGGCGCCAAAATCGCAGGGATTCACTTAGAAGGACCATATTTGAATCCAATACGTAAAGGTATGCAAAATGAGAAGTATTTACGTCATCCTGATATCGAAGAAATGAAGATGATCTTTAAAGAAGCCGACTCTCTTATTCAAATGGTGACGATTGCTCCAGAGTTACCGGGAGGGATGGAATTAATCTCATTTCTCAAAGAACAAGGTGTCATTATATCTATTGCACATTCGGATGCGACTTATGAAGAAGCCAAAAAAGCGTTTGAAGCTGGTGCAAGTCATGTTACACATTGTTTTAATGGGATGCGACCGATCCATCATCGTGATCCGGGAATTGTCGTTGCGGCTTTTGAAGAAGAACATGTCAGTCTTCAAGCTATTGTAGATCATATTCATTTGCATCCTGCTATTATTCGATTAATGCATCGTTCAAAAGGACCTGAAGGAATGGTCTTGATTACAGATGCTTTACAAGCGATGGGTATGGGAGACGGTGATTATCTGTTTGGAGGTCACCATGTAACTGTAACCGATGGTGTCGCTAGATTACATGATGGAACGTTAGCCTCGAGTACAGTTACGATGAATGAAGCACTCCGATATACGGTTGAAACAGGGATTTCTTTAACAGATGCTGTGCAAATGGCTTCGACTACACCAGCACGTATTTTGGGTCTACACCAAAAAGGAGCAATTGCAGTAGGCATGGATGCAGACTTAGTGCTACTGGATGATGCTTTTCAAGTGCAATGGACTATGATCGATGGTCACATAGTATAATAGTGTTAAACAAAAAAGATTACTTACTGTATGCTAGGAAGTAATCTTTAATTTTATTAGGATCAATATAAAGAAATATATTATGCACAAGGTTGAAATACATTGCAAACTCATTAGCGGACTAAGAACTTTCTCTTTAATTTACAGTATATGTTACAAAAGATCTTCACTTCCATCATAGAGAAGAAAAATATTTAAGTTAGATTTAAGACACGTTAAGCTATTTGATCAAAAAACAACAACTTGAATTATTACAAACAGATCATCAAGCCACTAACTAAGACGAAATGCATAAATTATGCATTTCGTCCTTTTTTTATTTATATAATAAAAATCATACTCATTTTATAAATTATAATTGTCTTTTAATACTCCAATTATCACCTGATTATAAGAATATAGTTTACCATCAGCATTTGGTTTTGAATATTCATCTATCAAGTCTTCTAATGAAATATTTTCTTCTTGTTCAATCAAATACATTATACCCTCAATTATTTTACTACGTATTGCATTTAATTTAGCTATATTTAATCCTAAGTTCATTATTGTATTAGTAGTACAACTATCTTTATCATTGCTAGCAATAATTTGTCCATCTTCAGTATATTTAAATTTCAAATTACAATCTTTTGCTAATGGTGATACAGTTTCATTTTCAACATACCAATTAGCTTTTTTATGTCCACAATGTGATTTACTATTACATGATACTAGAAGGTTCTCATACGCTAATTCCATTTTTGGAAATCTATCTTTAGGTTTATGATGTTCAATATGGCTATTTTCTATACTTACTTCCACACCGCAATAACAACATACATAATTTTGTTCTGTTATTATTGATTCTTTTAATTCACATTTAATTATATCTGGAATATCTTTATAATTAATTGATATTCTACGATTTGCATTCTTCCACTTACTGAAATTATGGGGGGGAGGATTCTTAATTATTTCATTCATTATTTGATTTTCTCCAACGTTTTAAAATTACATCAGCTTTAATAAGTTCAGGCTCTTCATCACCAAGTATTTCTATTAAGCGATTTTGAATTTCTACTGCTTTATCTAGATTTTTATGAGTGATCATTTTAAATAGTTCTTTAATTTTATCATCTATTACTTTATCTCTGGAATTTGAATCCATGTAATCTTCTAAAATTCTATTTGTATCCCGTCCATATAAAGATTCTGATTTGTTTATTGAAATACTATTTTCATTCCATTTTAAAATATAAGTATTCATTTTTTTAGTTTCTCCTAGAACTTGTGGTGAGTGAGTAGTAACTATAAATTGCAAATTAGGAAATGTAGTTGTTAAAATATCTAGAATTTTACGTTGCCATGAAGGATGTAAGTGTAATTCTATCTCATCTATAAGCACAAGACCTTCTCCCATCAACGGCTCTTCCAAGTTAGGATTTGCAATAGCCAGTCTTCTTGCTAGATCTCCAACCATTGCTAACATGCACTTTTCTCCTTGAGAAAGTTGATTAACTTCTAAAGGAATATTTCCTTTATGAATTATCATTCTCAAAGGATAACGACTAACTTGTATATCAGTAAACCCAGGTAAAAATGAATAGATGGCTTTCCTTACAGCATTTAATAAAGGATCAATATAATTTTTTGTTGTTCTTACTCTAATTTCATTTTCTAAATCTTCTTGCGCACGAAACCACTCAAAAAAAACACGAAAATCTGCCCCACTTGTCAGAGCACCTTCATAAGAGGAAATTTGATCAAAAAAATGTTTTTTTCTTATTCTTAATGGTACATCTAAAACAGCGCGATTAACTGGATAATAAACAGATAACGGAATATTAGCTTTAGAATTGGCTTCAAGCTCTTCATTTATATTATGAACAAGCATAGAAAGCTGATTATTTTTTTTAATAGTAGTTTTTCTTAAATCTTTATTTTTTGAGAGTGACCAAGTATAAAAAGAATTATTATATTTTACATTTAATTGTGATTGAGAAACTTTATACCCAATTTGTATGTCACTTTCTTGAAACTGCCTTCTTCCTGCTCCAGCACGATTATTAGAAACTCCTGCTGCTACACGCGATAACATAATAGCTAAGCAATCTAAAACGCTAGATTTCCCTGTTCCATTCTCACCGAATAAAACACTACTTTTTCCTTCTAGATGCAATTCGGTTCTACTAATACCACGAAAATTTTCTATTAAAATATTGTGTATTTTCAATTGGTTTCCTCCTATTTCATTTATATATCATAATAATATATTTAACTTATTATATATCAGCATAATATTAAACATTTTTAATTAACCTTTATAAAAAAGAGGTTGCCCTCAGGTGATTAAGCCTGTGGACAACCTCTTTTGTTGAAAGAACAGTTGGATCATGTAAAAGATTCAAAAGAATCTTATTACATCATACCTCCCATTCCCCCCATACCGCCCATACCGCTCATATCAGGAGCGCCACCAGCACCAGCTGGTTCTGGTTTGTCAGCAATGACTGCTTCTGTTGTTAAGAACATAGCTGCTACAGAAGCTGCATTTTGTAGTGCAGAACGAGTTACTTTCGCAGGGTCAACGATACCCGCTTCAAACATGTTTACCCATTCGCCTGTAGCTGCATTGTAACCAATACCAACTACTTCTTTTTTCAGACGCTCAACAATAACAGAACCTTCTTGTCCAGCATTCGCAGCGATTGTGCGGATTGGCTCTTCAAGCGCACGTAGTACGATGTTTACGCCTGTTTGCTCGTCACCTGTAACTTGTACAGCAGATACTGCTGCATATACGTTCACAAGCGCTGTACCACCACCAGATACGATACCTTCTTCAACCGCAGCGCGAGTTGCGTTCAAAGCATCTTCGATGCGTAGTTTGCGCTCTTTCAATTCTGTTTCTGTTGCTGCACCGACTTTGATTACTGCAACGCCACCAGCTAATTTAGCTAGACGCTCTTGCAATTTCTCTTTGTCGAACTCGGAAGTTGTTTCTTCCAGTTGTGAACGGATTTGGTTCACACGAGCATCGATATCCGCTTTGTCTCCAAAACCGTCTACGATGATTGTGTTTTCTTTCGTTACACGTACTTGGCGTGCTGTACCCAATTGCTCGATTGTTGCTGTTTTTAGGTCTAGACCCAATTCTTCAGTGATCACTTGACCACCAGTAAGAGCAGCGATATCTTGCAACATTGCTTTACGACGGTCACCAAATCCTGGAGCTTTAACAGCTACAGCATTGAATGTACCACGCAATTTGTTCACAACTAGCATAGCCAAAGCTTCGCCTTCGATATCTTCAGCAACCAATACCAATGGTTTGCTTTGTTGTACTACTTTTTCAAGTAATGGCAAGATTTCTTGTGTGTTTGTGATTTTTTTGTCAGTGATCAAGATATATGGATTTTCTAGAACAGCTTCCATTTTATCTGTATCTGTAATCATGTATGGAGAAAGGTATCCACGGTCGAACTGCATGCCTTCTACCACTTCAAGTTCAGTAGCGAATCCACGAGATTCTTCAACAGTGATAACACCGTCTTTACCTACTTTTTCCATAGCTTCAGCGATCAATTGACCTACTTCTTCGTCAGCCGCAGAAATAGAAGCAACTTGAGCGATAGACTGTTTGTCTTCTACATGTCTAGAGATGTTTTGCAATTCTTGAACAGCTGCACGAACCGCTTTTTCAATCCCTTTACGGATAACCATAGGGTTAGCACCAGCAGTTACGTTTTTAAGACCTTCACGAATCATCGCTTGAGCCAAAACAGTTGCAGTTGTTGTACCATCACCAGCTACATCATTGGTTTTAGTTGCTACTTCTTTAACCAATTGCGCACCCATGTTTTCGAAAGCATCTTCAAGTTCGATTTCTTTTGCAATCGTTACACCATCATTTGTGATCAATGGGCTACCGAATTTTTTCTCAAGAACCACGTTACGTCCTTTAGGTCCCAATGTTACTTTTACTGCATTTGCAAGAGCATCTACACCACGAAGCATTGCGCGACGAGCATCTTCACTGAATTTAATTTCTTTAGCCATAAGAATAGTTACCTCCTTGATATTTTAAAATCATTATAATGACAGACCGGCTTACACCGACTGTGTACATGTATATTCGTTGGTATTAAGATAGAATAGCGTGAATATCGCTTTCTTTCATAATCAAATATTCTTTACCTTCGAATTTAATCTCTGTTCCAGCATATTTGGAGAAAAGGACACGATCGCCTTCTTTCACTTCCAAAGGAATACGCACTCCATCTTTTAATTGACCGCTACCTACAGCAATAATTTTGCCTTCTTGCGGCTTTTCTTTAGCAGAGTCTGGAAGGACAATACCAAATGAAGTTGTTTGTTCCTGTTCGATCGCTTCTACCAATACACGTTCACCTAAAGGTTTGATCATGAAAAATAGCCTCCTTAAAATAATATATTGATTTGTTTCATGTGATGGTTGTTATTTATGTAATTAGCACTCGACACCTTTCAGTGCTAACAACCAACTTTATGATACTCAACTTGAGCGATAATTTCAAGTCTCTTTGTGTAAATTTATAAAAGTTAGGTTCAAAATAACGATTATTCTACCATACAATCACTCTTACAATTACCCAATCCGAGGGAATAAAACATCAATCGAGTTATAAAAAAAGAAATCAACGCGATTTGGATACATTCACGTTGACTTCTTTTTTCTTACAATACATTGATCGTGATGCAGTTTCTACCTTTGGTTTTGGAGCGATACAAGGCTTCATCTGCTAATCGGTAAATCTTCTCTTCGGTTAATTCATCATCGACAGCCGTCACTACAGCTAGACCTACTGAAACAGTAATATATGGACTGGCATCATTTTGATTATGAGGAATATGAAGATCTTCAATACAAGCACGTAAAGACTCTGCAAATTCATGTGCTTCTTCAATCCCTGTACTGATATGCAAGATCGCAAATTCTTCACCACCCAGACGAAAAGCCATATCTGTTCTTTTTCGCATCTGAGCCGTTAATGTGGAACCGATCATTCGTAGTACATGATCACCTTCATAATGCCCGTAGGTATCATTGTATTTCTTATAATGATCGATATCGAGCAACATAAAAGCAAGCCCTTTTTGCTCTTTGGCTGCTTTCAAAATTTTGTGCACAATACGATCATTAAAATGTCGGCGATTATACAAACCAGTCAAATCATCAATAATAGAGATGCGTTCAATTTGCTTTTTGTCTGTAATATTATGACCGATAAAGGTATATCCTGTAATCTGATTATGATTCAAAATAGGCTCAATAATCATATCCAGCCACAGTAAACTTTCATCTTTTTTCGGTTGAATTAATTCGCCTGTCCATGTATTTTCTTCGTTCATGACAAAGACCTGATAAGAGCCTTCGCGACGATCTTTGGCATATAAGAAACGATGCTTTTTACCAATTAATTCTTCCCGAGAATAGCCAGTCATAATGCAAAATTCTTCACTCACCATCGTGATCTCATCATGCAGATCTGTCTGCACAATAATGACATTTTTATCAACAATGTTAAAGTATTTACTTAGTTGTTCATTTTTGATCGCTAGCTCTTCTGTACGTTCTGCGACCAAGTTTTCCATGTTCGCATACAGACTTGCATTTTCGATAGAATAGACCATATCTCGTGATAGCAAGTTAATCATTTTCAGACGTTCATTGGTAAATGCACCTGTCATCAAATTATTTTCCAGATAAATAATCGCAATCAACTTATTCTGATTATAAAGAGGCATACACAACATCGATTTTGGCTGATATTCTGCAATATACGAGTATGCTGCTAGACCAATTCCTGAACGTGCATCACTATGAAGTAAGATTTGCCCGCTTTCCGCTACATAATCAATAATGTCCCATGGGAAATGCTGTTGCTGATCTCTATGTTGTTCGTGATGAAGCAAGACTTCGATCTGATTTTCGGTATGTTTGTATTCTCCCTCAACCCACAAAGAAAAATTAGACTGCATCACCATACAACCACGTTCTGCGCCTGCGTTCATAATCACAACTTCCATAATTTTTTGTAGTAACTGATCCAATTCAATCTCTTTGGAAATAATCTGCGATGCTTTGAACAACAGATGAATATCAATATTTTCTGTAGAAGAAGTGAGCGTATTCTCGGTATGAGAAGGAATCCATTGCACATGATACATCAGATCCTGATAACGTTTCTCTAGATGCTTAACTTTGGCTTTGGCTCCCCAGACAGAATAATAATAAGAAGCCTGCTTGAAGAAGTAAGCTGCCAGTTCA
This sequence comes from Paenibacillus sp. CFBP13512, assembly GCF_005233705.1. NCBI lineage: Bacteria > Bacillati > Bacillota > Bacilli > Caryophanales > Paenibacillaceae > Paenibacillus > Paenibacillus sp. CFBP13512. The sequence continues at coordinate 8,350 of NZ_QGAD01000002.1, forward strand.
TTTAATCTTCTGGATTGGTAAAAGCGAGCCATAAGTTCACTTGCAATCGCTTTGTATCTTGTAAAGTTACCATGTCCACCTGTAGATAAAGCAAGATGATAATACTTTTCAGCTTCCTTGTGTCTTCGATTAATCCGTAACCATTCTGCTTTCATCATATACTGCTGTGTCAAAAAGTTATGAGGAGAATGAATTGCCCATTTTTTCATTTTTCGGTACTCTTTGCGCATACGTAGACGAGCAGTCTGCTTTTCTCCTACACTCATATGTTCATAACAAGCCGCTATGTTCATAAAGGTGTAAAAAGAGAACTCTTCCAAAAAGGTTGAACCTGCTAATGTGCCTACCACTTTATACGCTTTGTCGATATCACTCAACGATTCACGATAATTTTCAAAAATAAATGCAATCTGGATCTTATTAATATAATAAATAGCGATGCCTGAATAATAATTGGCTTCTGTTAATTGTGCTAAATAAGCTTGTTCGCTAAAAGATTCATCATCAAAAGAATCGGTCTGCTTCAACTCTCCAGCCAGTATCCGGAACTTTTGGCGTGATAACTGAGCGGTTGCCAGCGCTTCTTTATACTTGGTATTTTCGATCATAGAGATCATCTGATCGCTTTCTTGCAAATACTTTTCAATCTCAAGTGCTGGATTCCAGAGATTCATATAATAACAAGCATGTGCCAGATAGAGCATATCACCTGACAATATACTGGAATCGATTGCCTGACTGTATTGTTCCTCTAGCAGTTCCCACTCATGACTCCAACTGTAACAAAACAGTGTGTAGAGCACTTTTACAAGGCTACGCCACTGTAGATCATTGAATTTCTCGTTGATATCCATTGCAAGCTTGCCGTATTCTTGTGCGCCTTTGAGATCACCCATACCAGAGAGCAACATGGCATAACCGATATAAGCACCCGCCGATTCTGGGCCATTTCCATATTGGATAGATAAATAAGCTTTTTTCAGAACTGCCCATGCGAATAAGGTCTGTTCTCCTGAAATAAAGGCAGGTGGAATAAAGCTTACTAACAATCGCATAACCAACTTAATCTTCTCATCTTGTACTTCAGGGCCATGTAATAAGTCATGAGTGGTTTTGCCGCGGAGCTTGAGCTTGACGCGTATCATTTCTTTACCTACAATCGCCATATTGAGCTTAGTGGGCACATATACACCTAGACTCGCCAGACCTAACTTCCCTGCTTCAATCGCTTCTTTCATCATTCCGAGGTACATATAATGATTAGACTGCATCTCATAGATTCTAGCCAGTTCCATCGGAATCTGTACATGTTCGATCAGTGCACGACAAGCTTGATCTCCTGACTCTAGCTGATGAATCAAATACGAACATTCACTGTACAGATAATAAATATCAAATGTAGTCTGATAATGCGTTGTCCAGCTATTGGAGCCTAATAGACTGAGCGCAGTCTCCAAAAACTGACAAGCAATCTCATAGCCAAAAGATTCTTTAGCGCGCTTAGCTGCTTGAAGGTTGATGATAATCATACGTTCGCGCTCTTCTACAGAGTCCACTAGAGATACACCTTTATTCAAATGCCCTGCTATTTCCATACTATTTTCGCGGACTTTATCTACTGACCAATGATCTAATAATAACCAGCCAATCCGAAGATGCAGACTTTGACGGCTCTGTGGATCTATCATTTGGTACAAAGCTTGTTGCAATTTATCATGTCCAAACGCAAACGGAATATCCAACTGCTTCAGTTCAGTACTGACTTCTTCTACACTGCTTAACATTTGGTAATTCGAATGAAGTGGTGTAATGATATCTTCTTGTACTGCGTGTATTAAAGATTCTATGATAACTGTCGTTGTCTCATCACTGACCAGATGAAGAATCTGCCAATCAAAACTACGACCGATCGATGCCGCTAATCCTAAAATATGCTGCATATGGACAGGGAGCGTTTGCATTTTCTGAATCAGATAATCAATCAAATCTTCATTCATTGTCATCTGTTTCACCTGAGTCTGATTCAGGTTCCATGTGCCTAATTGATCATCGAAAAAGATCGCTTTATTTTTGTACAAATCTTTAAGGATTTCATGAATAAAAAATGGATTCCCTTTGGTCTGATGATAAATATTTTCACGCAACGGCTCAATAATATCCGTATTGGTTGTATTTAGCGTATCTTCAATCAGATATTTTACATGTTCAGCAGATAAGGTAGTCAATTGAATATGATGAATCGTCATCTGCTTTTCAATTTCTTCCAACGTAGTTGCTAATGGATGTCCTGGATTCACTTCATTGGGACGATACGAACCGATAATAAACAGCTTTTTCAAACTGCTACTTTCCATCAATCGCCCTACCAATTGAATACTGGCTACATCTGCCCATTGTAGATCATCTAGAAATAATACAAGCGGACGTTGCCCTACTGTTAATCCTTCAAGAAAGCGAATAAACGATAAGAAAAAGCGATTATTTTCTTCGGTTGGATTAAGGGGTTCGACCATTGGCTGTATGCCTAGTATTTGCTCAAGTTCTGGTAACCATTTGGTAATTACACCTGCATTATTCCCTAATCCATTGCGAAGAGCCAATTGTAACTGTTGGGTTTCTTCAGGCAATCCTTTAAGATACTGCACCAACAATGTACGAAATGCTTGAATAATCGCACTATACGGGATGTTTTTATTGTATTGCTCAAATTTACCTTGAATAAAATAACCGCGTTCTTTCGAAATAAAGCTGTGCAACTCATTAACAAAAGCAGTCTTTCCGATTCCTGCTTCTCCAGATACCAGAGCCAGCTGAACATGCTCTTGAATACCTTCTGTTAAAATGTGCTTCATCCGGGCTAATTCTTCATCACGTCCATGCAATCGTTGTGGAATATGAAATAGACTTAAACGATCTTCATGTCCTATTTGAAACTCAGCTTGAGGATCATAACATTTTCTAAGATCCGCTTTGATTCCATATGCACTGCGATAACGATCTTCCGGTGACTTTTCTAACAATTTCATAATGATATCTGATAGCGAGCGAGATACTTGCCCCTGTGTAAGGTCATAAGGAGATGTTGGCTTCTTCGCTATAATCGAATAAATTTGCTCGACAACCGAATCCGAAGGGTATGGCTTTTGACCAGTGACCATTTCGTACAAAACAACACCCAACGAATAAAAGTCAGAACGATAATCGATATTCCGATTAATGCGTCCTGTCTGTTCAGGTGAAATATAAGATAATGTACCTTCCATCACCCCTGCATTTTGAAATTCTTGCTTTTCATTAGTCAGTTTGACAGATAGATCAAAATCGATAATTTGAATCTGGTCACTTTGACGATTCCAGATCAAATTGGCTGGTTTGAGGTCTTTGTGAATAATCTGTTGCTCATGAATACGTCCGACAATATCTACAATCTTTATAGCTAGCCGTAAAATAGTTGATAATTCTAGTTGTTCATCCCGGATTACATTTCTTAGCGATTGCCCGTCGATATCTTCCAAAGTTAGTACAAAAAAACCACCGCGTTCTTCCAGCTGAATCGGTTGAATAACCCCTTCAACTACACCTTTTAATTCGGATAGCATTTTGTATTCTTTTTTGATACGCATCACTGCTTCATATGTGGATGCTTTGGCTCCTAGAACCTTGGCAATGACTGTCTGTCCGGAAAGATTATCAATGCAACGATAGATCGCTTTACTGCCATTATCGGCGATCTCTTCGACCACTGTATATTTCTGATCTTTCCATATCATTAGTGTTCCCTCGCTTTATCCCCTGTTCCGACAATTTCAAAATTAGGATCAAATTTAAATACGTATGCACCTGTCAGCCAAATAATCCAACAATTGACACCAAAGAATAGATAGCCAAAATAACCTAAGATCGGCATTTCTGAGAAGATGTGAATCTTATCTAAATACGGTACAGAATATTTCCAGTAATTCGGATTGACTGGAATCCCTTGATTAAACCATTCACTACCAAAGTTCCACATTTCCCAAAAGAAACCGTTCGCTACTGTAGCAATAGCGATAAGCAGTAATGGTGACCAGTTTCCGTTTTTGATCGAGGTAAATGGTGTCCAAAACCCGATCAGACCCATAGCCGCAGACAACATAGGTACTAAAGCTACCCACAGTACAAAAAATAATTCGAATGGGAAATACCCCATCGCAAAAGCAAGAATTAAACCTACAATGTAAAATGCAATCAACAATGGCTTATTCAAATGAATCTTAGGTCCATTGCTGTATCTTTTTTTCAAGCTTGGGAACGTTTGTAGTAACAAATACCATTCAATAATCGCTGGAAGTACTGTGGTATACGATAACGCAAACCAAAAGATATTACCAAAATTAGAAAATACATCTTTATTCGGATAATACCAATTTTCCATCACGAAAAAGTTCAAATACTCAAATGCAAACCAACTAAAACAAGATACGATTGCCAGCAACTGCATTATGTATAGCTTGCTGGATAAAAGAGATACACCGTTATTTCTTTTGTATACGATACCATCCAGAATCAGAATGAATGCCCACCATAAGGGTACAAAAGTATACGGCTCAAGTAAACTAACAAATCCAGCACGTGACCATATAATAAACCAACAAATCAGCAATATTGGGAAAGCAGCCCAGAACCAGATCGGAAAAGGTACACTTGTTTTGGCGACACGTACAATCTTCTCTTTTTTAAATCCGAACAAACGTGGAAATAATAAAAATATAAGTATGAATGCTGCGATACAACATGCACCTATAAAATAAATTAAATTAAACCCCGGATCTTGTACATTATTTTGTACAGGAAATACTCCATATCCCGGAGGCAATCCATCCCATTTCGCCAAACTCCCCAGTAATGGCAAAATAAAAATCAACGCAAATGTAGACAATAAAAATATGATTTTTTTCATGATACTTATCCCCTTTTTTCGTTCCTTACCTTATCATTTTAAACCAACCACTCTGTACAAATACTGAACAAAACACTCTCTTTTTTGCTTTATCTATGCTTTTATGCAGTATTTGTCATATTTTGACGATTATTTTATTTTCCTTTCTAAAATAAGTTATTTTTTCTATTTCTTCTCTCTATTATTTATAATAGTTGATGTTTAAAAAAGATAGTGATTTTTTTATAAAAACTTCAAATAAAAAGAGTATTTTTGCTAGCTTTGCCTGAATTTCCAGATCATAGCTACTTTGCAAAAATACTCTTTTTCACTTTATAGATAGTATTTACTTTTGGATATATGCTACTCTTCACCTATTGAAATCTTATAGCTCTTGCTCTAATCGTGCAGCATCTAATCGTTGTTGTTTACGATGAACAACACCTGAGAGGATAACACTTAACTCATATAAAAATAACAACGGAATCGCAACCAAAATATCAGATATAAAATCAGGCGGTGTAATCACAATAGCTATAAATACCAGAACCAAGTAAGCAATTTTTCTCCATTTACGCAGTACCGTTGGATTAAGAATACGTAACGTCGTTAGGAACATAATCAAGATCGGCAATTCAAATAGCGCTGCTACTGGAAATACGATATTCGACATAAACGTAAAGTATTGCACGACTCCGTATGTTTCCGCTAATCCCATATTACGCGTGACATTGGAGGTAAACGTGAGCGCCATCGGAAAGACGACATAATAAGCAAATAAAACGCCTAGTAAAAACATCATAAATACAAAAGGAACATAACGTAAAGCAGCTCTGCGTTCTTTATCTAACAGTCCAGGGCTAACAAATGCCCATATTTGATAGACGGTGACCGGTAAAGCAAGTAACAAAGCAACGACCATTGCAATCTTCATATACAAGCCAATTCCATCCCAAAATGAAAAGACATGAAATACAAGATTTCGCGCAGTCTCTGCGGCAACTAAATACTGATATATTGGTTGAGCGACAAATAGCCCCAAAATCATACCTATAAATAACACAGCGATAATCATAATCAATCGTCGCCGTAATTCTCCTATATGTTCGATCAAGGACATCTGCTTTTCAGGATTATCCATAGGCTCCTCCTATCTCAAAAGAAAATCCCTTCCGTAGGGAAGGGATTCGGAATGGTCTGCATCCTTTTAACGTTTATCTTCTGGTTGAACAGGTGGAATAACTTCTGCGGACTGAATAGAATCGGTACGAGTTTTTGATGTTGTATCATCATCTTTCATCATATCCCGTGTGCCTTCTTTGAACTCACGGAAAGTTCTTCCTACAGCACGTCCTAATTCAGGGAGTTTATTTGGACCAAATAAAATAAGCGCCAACACTATCAACAATATAAATCCTGTAGGTCCTATACCACCAAGCATTTGGTATTCCTCCTTATTAATTAGACAAAGCTAGCTTTGTCTTTTTTATCATAGCATATTCAAATGTACAGTTCATCTTTGGAGATAGGATATAACAACGACAAAAAGACACAATTCTTTATTCAAAAAAATTGTGGTACACCTACTCTTATAACGGCTAAGCTTGATCGTTCTTAACGCTCATCTGGATTACTGTATTGCCCTGTAATCATCAGTAGCGCTTCAGGCAATTGATCCATAATAGCGGCTAAGTGTTCATGTACCCCTTTGGGTGTACCTGGCAAGTTCACAATAAGACTGCGTTCACGGATACCACAGATGCCACGAAATAACATAGCAGAACGATTTTTCTTCATTACTGTAGCACGCATCGCTTCTGCCATTCCGGGTACTTCACGTTGAATCACCCGCCGTGTTGCTTCAGGAGTAACATCTCGCTGCGCTAGCTCGGTGCCCCCAGTCGTTAATACCAGATCTGCATTGAAATACTCTGTCATCTCAATCAATGCTGCAATAATTTCATCAGGCTCATCAGGCACGACCCGGTATTCAACGATTTCTCCACCTAATTCTTCTTCGATTAATTCCCGAATGACTTGTGCACTTGTGTCTTCTCTTTCTCCTCGTGCACCTTTGTCACTGGCTGTAAGAATAGCCGTTCTCCAAACCATGCTCTCACCCTCCCCATCTATCTGCCATCTTCCTCTATCTATTACATCTGTATTCATCGATTCAGGTGGATCACTATTCTTACTATAAGGATTCGTCTCTATCACGTATATGGATGACTTCTATTCGTTTCTTTTAAAATCTCCATTTTTTCCGCCGCTTTTGGATAATAGCATCGTCGGTCCAATCACCATATCTTTTTGTAGTGCTTTACACATATCATATACGGTCAAAGCAACAGCAGAAGCCGCGGTTAAAGCTTCCATCTCTACACCTGTTTTACCTTCTGTTTTCACTTGAACTTCAATATGAAGCTCATCATGATCATTATCTCCAAAGGTAATATTTACACCTGTTAAAGGTAAAGGATGGCACATCGGAATCCAATCTGATGTACGCTTGGCAGCTTGGATACCTGCTACCTGTGCAACAGCCAATACATCGCCTTTACCTACCTGTCCTGCTTTGATCGCAGCCAGTGTTGCTGGTAACATCTGAACGGTAGTTACTGCAATCGCTGTACGTGATGTACTTTCTTTATCTGAAATATCGACCATCCGCGCACGTCCTTGCTCATTAAAATGAGTCAGTTTCCCTGCCGGTGTTGGTAGACCTTCATACTCTTGATTATGTTGATCACTCATCGTTATCTATCCCACCTATTGTGTCTACTTCTCGCTTTTTGTTGTTACTTTATATTCAGACGCCATAAACAGCACGTCGATACGGAAATCATGCGATTCCATCGGAATCTTTTCCGTGATTTGCGTGCCAAAAACAAACGCTCCACATACAGGTAGATGAGAAGAAGTCTGCTCTAATCTGGACATAAAACGATCATAGTATCCACCACCATAACCAATACGTCCACCCTGCTTATCATATCCAAGTCCCGGAACAAGAATAAGATCTATCTCTTGCCACGCTGATTCGGGTACTATTGGCAGGTCGTGCTTAGGTTCGGGAATACCAAAAGCTCCGGGTTCGATATCATGAATACCTGTAATTGGGTATAAATGAAAAAGAGCATCTTGCGCTGCATCAATACGCGGGGCAAAAACAGTATCTCCTACTTGCCAGCATTGATGCAATAAGGGCATTGTATCTGGTTCATCACGATACGCTAGATAAGTAAATAAAGTTAGTGTTGATTTTTGTTTTTGTTGACGCAATTGATTCATATATGAGGCAGCAGCAGCGCAAATGTCTGCTGATTCTTGTAATCGTTGTTCAGGAGTTAATGCCATTCGCTTACGTTTCAACTCTTGTCGTAAACGCTGTTTATTTGAGACGATTTCCATGGTTTACCTCCTTGCACAGACCAGGCTGTTGTAGGAATAATAAGCCTGTATGATCATCGCAAATTTCGCAAAAATCCCGATAGTGACAGTGTATCATTGTTCTTTCCAAAAACCAACTTCACCCTCTATTAAAAATGATCTACGGTGCAAATTAACATCCTTTCATGTAAACTAAATACAATAACTTTTTATACAAATTCATGATTTTCAATTATATATATGATGTGGGGGCTCAATCAGTCAATGTTACTGCAAGCAAATGGAATTACTAAACTGTACGGAATTACACCTATTTTAGAAGGCTTAAATTTGCAAATTGAAGAAAGAGAACGGATTGGTCTGGTCGGGGTAAACGGCGCAGGCAAATCAACCTTGCTCAAAATTATTGCAGGTGAAATGTCTTATGATAGTGGGCAGATTTTCCGCAATAAAGAAATGACACTTGGTTATCTAGCGCAAAATAGTGGATTACATCATGGCCATACGATCGGCGAAGAAATGCGTTCTGTATTTGCTAACTTAATTGATACCGAACAAGAATTACGTGTTATGGAACAACAGATTGCTGATCCTGCCATGATGGAAGATGACAAAGGATATGCTGATCTTCTCGCTCGTTATGCAGAACGTTCCGAGTGGTTCCGTGAACAAGGCGGATATGAAATGGATACACGGATTCGCAGTATTTTGCATGGTATGGGATTTGGTGACTTTTCTCAAGAAACGACTGTCGAGACGCTAAGTGGCGGGCAAAAAACAAGATTAGCACTGGCACGTATTCTGTTACAAGCACCTGATCTATTAATGCTGGATGAACCGACCAACCATTTGGATATCGATACTCTGACATGGCTAGAAGATTATTTACGTGGTTATTCCGGATCATTACTGGTTGTATCGCATGACCGTTATTTTCTAGATCGCTTAGTGACTACAATTGTCGAGATTGAGCGTCATCGTTCCAAACGATATACCGGTAACTACAGTCGTTATATTGATATCAAAGCCGCTGAATATGAAACGGCAATGAAACAGTTCGATAAACAACAAGGTGAAATCGCACGTATGGAAGCTTTTGTGCAAAAAAATATTGTACGCGCATCCACGACCAAACGTGCCCAAAGTCGTCGTAAAGCACTTGATAAAATGGATCGCTTGGATCGTCCTGCAGGTGACCTCAAAAAAGCAAACTTCTCATTCGGTGTATCTGTCGTCTCTGGTAAAGAAGTGTTGCGTGTTCATCAATTGACTCTTTCGTATGAAGATAAGCAAAAACTTTTTGAACCGATCTCATTTGAATTAAGACGTGGAGATATGGTTGCACTTATCGGACCAAACGGAACTGGTAAAACCACTATGCTAAAAGCACTTATTGATGAGCATCAGCCAGACACTGGTAAGATCGAATGGGGAGCAAAAGTAAAAATTGGTTACTATGATCAAGAACAAGGTCATTTGAATCCCAACAATACCGTGCTTGAGGAAGTATGGGGTAGTTTCTCTCATTTAGAAGAAGTACGTATTCGTACAGTGCTTGGTAACTTCTTGTTCAGTGGTGAAGATGTACTCAAAAAAATATCTGCGCTTAGCGGTGGTGAGAAAGCCAGAGTTTCTTTGACCAAATTGATGTTACTGGATGCCAATATGCTGATTCTGGATGAGCCGACCAACCATCTGGACTTAATGAGCAAAGAAGTGTTGGAATCCGCGCTGATGGATTATGAAGGCACCCTATTATTTATTTCACATGACCGGTATTTCTTAAATAAAATGGCAGAACGAATCTTAGAACTGCGTCCTGAAGGATTAACGGCTTATCTTGGGAATTTCGATGATTATACAGCTAAAAAACAAGAATTACTCGAAATCGCTGCTGAAAATGCACTCCAACAATCCAAAAATAATACGACTACAACAGGGACAACAGAAGAACCCTTTGCCAATTCATATGAAGAAAGCAAACAAGCCAAACGAGATGAGCGTAATCGTCAACGACGCACAGAACAATTGGAAAAAGATATTGCCGATTGGGAAGAACGTATCAGTGAATTGGAGCAAAAATTAACACTTCCTGAGGTCTATCAAGACTATGAAGCTGTCCAAAAGCATCAAGAGGAAATTGCTCAATTGCAACAGTCATTAGAAGAGGCTTATGAAGAATGGGAAACGTTAGCTGCGGAATAATAGTTCGTTTTGTCAAGACTTGTACACGAGATTGTAAAAGATCAAAAACTTTATTTTAAGCAAGTAAAAAAGTTTACAAACAAAGTTATCCACAAAATTAGCGATTTATTGATCATAAAAAATGACCCATTAGGGTCATTTTTCACTGTTATACTACTATTTTTTATCCATATCCATATTTATCCACCGAGTTATGCACATTATCCACAGATTTCGACCAAATCATGTGATAAACATATCCCCTATTTAATTATTTTGAAAAAGCTTCGTATAATCACTTATTTTGTACTTATACACACTTTGTGGGGGATATGTGGATAACTTTGTTAACATCTTGACAAATCATTCTTCATTCTAATGGTTTCTGTAAACGCCTGATTACATGCAGATACAAAAGCAATCGCCGCCGTTTGTAACGAATCTTGTCCGGAAGCGGTACCACGGAAGGTCTGTTTCTGATAACAGATTGTTGCCACAGCATCTGTGTATGCTATACCGTTCGTATAGAACGATTGCATTTCCATATCTTCCAATTGTATACCTTCTATTTTATCTTCTGAGTGTTCAATCATCTCTTGGCCCATATATTGCTGAACGGCTTGTTGAAGACTATTCATCACCGATTGCATCGCTCCAATAGCAATCGATTGAGTCGTATATGGATGATCATGACTGCTTAAGGTGACTTTGGATGCGATCGTTCCATCTGAATGAGCATTCCACTGAATATCTTCAATCGAAAGTTGAGACTGGGTGATTGCGTTTGAATTTCCTGTCAACATTAATAGCTCTTCATCTGTCACATGATGTTTGTGATCGGCGTATTTTTTGAAATCTTCATACCATTGATGAAGTTGTTGCTCTTCAGGATAAATATCATATTGTGCTAAACGATTAGAAAGAGCATGTCGACCTGAATGCTTTCCTAATATAATCATCGTACGCGGAATACCTAATCGTTCTGGACTCATAATTTCATACGTCGATAGATCTTTTAATAATCCATCTTGATGGATTCCTGATTCATGACGGAATGCATTTCTACCGATTACTGGTTTGTTATAAGCTACTGGAAATCTCATCGCTCGACTCACTTCATGTGAAATCTCATATAATGCTTCCGCGCGTATATTCGTTGTTACATCTAGACTATTACGGCGTGTCTCAATTGCCATGACCAATTCTTCCAATGCACAGTTCCCTGTACGTTCACCGACTCCGTTAACAGTGACTTCTACTTGATCTGCACCTGCTTGAACCGCTGCTAGACTATTCGCTACTGCTAATCCTAGATCGTTATGACAGTGTGCACTCAACTGAACATTTTCAGCTCCTCGTGCTCCTTGACGAACAGCTCTAAACATCTGTCCATATTCGTCTGGCAAAGCATATCCTACAGTGTCAGGCAAGTTAATAATCGTTGCCCCTGCGGCAATAGCCACCTCTACCATTTCAATCAGATCATCTATTGCTGTCCGAGAAGCATCCATCGCTGTAAATTGCACACGATCGGTAAACTGCTTGGCAAAAGACACCATATCATGCGCAATCTGCACCGTTTCTGCTCTTGTTTTGCGTAATTGATGTTGTAAATGGATATCGGAAGAGGACAAAAACAAGTGAATTCTGCGATTAACAGCATCCTCTGTTGCTTTGGCGGCGGCTTCGATATCGATTTTTACAGCTCGTGCAAATCCACAAATTTCAAATTGCTGAAATGTTCTAGCTATTTTCTGTACGGCTTCGAACTCTCCCGGGCTGGAAATAGGAAAACCAGGTTCTAGCACATCGACACCTAACGCTTGTAGCCGTTCTGCCAATGCTATTTTCTGATCCCATTGTAGTGTCGCTCCCGGTGCTTGTTCTCCATCACGCAAAGTGGTATCTAAAATAGCAATCTTTTTGTAGCTTGGTTGACTGATCTGACTCATCTCATTCACGCTCCCAAATTCTTTATTTGCATACATAATTAGATACATTTCAAGAAAAAAGAATACAAAAAAAGCCTGACTTCTCTCACTAATGTAAGAGACGCCAGACGATGCTGTCGCGGTACCACTCTTGTTGGAATCGTATTGATTCCCGCTTTATCTGATCCAGTAGATGTACATAGATAATAAGTATATGTACATCTACTGGATCAGCATTGGATGACGGGAATGACCCGTAAGTAAGTACGATGGTGACATCTATCATCATGTTCCCTACTTCCGCTCCCAGGCGAGTTCAAAAGACCATCTACCGTATTGCGTCGCACCTTCCCGCAACTCTCTGATTGTGGTAGCTTTCTTTTTACTACTCCTGTTCTTTGCGTGTGTGTATATGATGTTATTAGTAAGTTTGTGAATTCACAGTTCGTTATCTATTCCAATAGAGCGATAGTATCTCTTTATGAAAATACCAAAAAACCGCCATCTCTGTAAAAGAGACGACGGTTGATTTACCTTCGCGGTACCACTCTTATTGGACGCTGATTAGAATCATTCAAAACGGCGTCCCGCTTTATCCATTAAAATGCATTATATGAAATACAATCTAATGGTATCCGATCACGGGGATCAACCGTAATGATGTACCTGTCTACTCGTTAGACTTTCCATCATTCCGCTCCCGGGTGAGTTCAGGGTTGCCTTCATACTGCGTTGCACCATCCCGCAGCTCTCTGGATTCAAGCGAATCTCCCTACTAATCCCGTTCCAAGCGTTTATTCTATTTAAGATGAAGATCATTATAGATAATGAATTATTGATATTATAAAAGCGCGAGTTACATTAGTCAATACTATTTTCAGTTTGCTCTACAGGTTGATACGTGACCGACCATTTTTCAAGTGAAAGAGATGGCTCTGCTTTCAGATCCAATGTAGTGAATTGACTATGTTTCCATTTCAAATAAGCAGCCGCTCCGATCATTGCTGCATTATCGGTACAATACTCAAACGGCGGAATCAACAACTCAATCTTTTCTTTTTCACAACGATCAGTTAGATTCGCCCGTAACCCGCGGTTAACAGCTACTCCACCACATAATAACAACTGCTTCGCTCCATACTGGCGCACTGCACGAACAGCTTTTTCCACCAGTACTTCAACTACCGATTCTTGAAAACCTCGTGCGATCTCGCCTATCATCGGTTCTTCGCCGCGCATTTTCTTCTGATTGACTACATTCAAAACGGCTGACTTCAATCCACTCAGGCTAAAATCATATGAATTGGCTTCTAACCATACTCGTGGCAAAGATACTGCCGATTCTGCTTCCATCGCCAGATTATCTACATAAGGCCCACCCGGATAAGGGAATCCTAATGCTCGTGCTACTTTGTCGTACGCTTCCCCTACTGCATCATCACGAGTGCTACCGATCAATTGAAATTGACCTTCAGATTCTAGTAATACCAGTTCAGTATGTCCACCTGATACGACCAATGCCATCGAAGGATATTGTATCTCTGCGGTTAAATTATTTGCATAAATATGACCTGCAATATGGTGGGTTCCGATCAAAGGCTTGTCTAATGCAAATGCCAAACTTTTTGCCGCCATAATGCCTACTAATAAAGCACCTACTAAGCCGGGGCCTTGAGTAACTGCAATAGCTGAAATATCTTCTAATACAACTCCCGATTCTTGGATTGCTTCTTCAATCATCAATGTAATACTTTCTACGTGTTTGCGTGAAGCGACTTCGGGTACCACACCGCCAAAAGCTTTGTGTGTCTCTATCTGACTCGATACGAGATTGGACAGCACGATTTTACCATCTTTTACAATAGACACGGACGTCTCGTCACAGCTCGTCTCTATCGCTAGAATATGGCATCCTTCACGTTGTATATCTTGTTGCATCATGTTTATTCCACGCTTCCTTCCAGATGACCTTGCGCTTCGGCTAACTCGCACCACATAATCATGGCGTCTTCATTATTATCCGAATAATACCCTTTACGAATACCTGCGTTACTAAAACCTAATTTCATATATAATTGCTGTGCGATCTCATTGGAGACACGTACTTCAAGTGTCATGCGTAACATTCCTAATTCTAATGCCCAGTTCATCAGTTCGACTAATAAAGCTTCTCCAAGCTTACGTCCACGATAAGCTTCCCGAATCGCAATATTGGTAACATGAGCTTCATCCATAATCGTCCACATGCCTGCATAACCGATCGTTCGTCCATCGATTACCATCACCATATAACGAGCAAAATGATTCATTGTCAATTCATTACGAAATGCTTCTTCTGTCCAGGGGAGTGTGAATGCTTCATGTTCAATCTCCATCACTTCTGGAATATCATCAATCGTCATTTTACGTAGCACAGGTTGTTGTTGATTCTGCTCGTATCGTAATGCCATGAGCACACTTCCTTTCTATTTTGACTGGCGTAGCAAATTCGCTTCTGCTTCTGACAGTTGTGTGTAATTGGGTAGTAAATGATGGGTATCATCATATTTGCCATCTAAAAGTAAATTTGCTCCGACTTCTCCTGCACATCCTGCATCAAGTCCACATGCTAGTATGGTGATCTTCGCTTCAATAACATCCTGTAAACGCTCTGCTCGCTCTTGATGGTTAGCCGTTTCTCCGACGATCAAAATATGATGCGGACGTTCTTGTTCAGACAACCCCTGATACTGAGCAGCAATCTGATCCATCCAATGATCCATAAGCATAATCCGATCTTCTTCGATACGCTTTGGCAAAGTTACTATCTCTGCTGTAGATTCTGTAGACGTAGATTGAATATCAAATAACGAAGTATATACCTGAGCACGGCGACCATCCATCAGTGGAATAATCCATACGGACGGCTGAGAGGATGCTGTTGTTTGAGATAATTCAGATGATTCTATATGGGTAGACAGATACTCACGATATCCACTCCAAGCCAGCGCTGCTAGACTGGAAAAGCCTACGACTGGAATCTGTAATGTCCATGCTAATGTTTTGGCTGTTGTTACCGCAATACGAATACCTGTGTATGAACCAGGACCCACACCTACAGCAATACCTGCTAATTCACTGCGAGATGTATTAGACTGTTCCATCAGCTTCTGGATTCCATTCACCAGACCGACAGAATGATTGCGATCAGCATAACTATTTTCAGCTACAAGTACTTCATTTTCTTGCATAACAGCTACATTTTGAGAAGCTGTAGATGTATCCAAAACCAAAAACCGCTTGCGCGGCTGTTCGTTGATTTCATTCATTGATTGTCACTAACTCCATTCTGTATTAACTCACGACACCACTCTGAATAAGGTTCTCCATAACCTGTACAGACGAACTTGCGTGTGTTGTCTTCATTGACTGTAATCTCGATCCCTAATCGCTGAGCAGGTAATAAGTCAGGAATAATACTCGCCCATTCGACCAATGTAGCACCCTGTCCATAAAAGTATTCATCTAACCCCAGATCAGCCGCTTCATCTTCGCTAATCCGGTATACATCCATATGATAAAAAGGCATATTTCCTTCATATTCCTTAATGATCGTAAATGTTGGGCTATTCACCAATGATGTTACACCTAGATAACGGGCAAATGATTTGGAAAAATGAGTTTTCCCTGCTCCCAAATCTCCGTCTAGTGTAATAATAGTGCCAGGCAATGAACGCTTGGCTAAAAAAGCAGCTAGTTGATCGGTATCTTCCAAGCTTTGACTGGTAAATGTATATGATGTTGCTGGTAATCGTTCAGACATGTGTTCCTCCATATAAAATGACAAGTGATACGATATCTAATAACTATCGTCTGCCAAATCGTTTGATAGAGCGATTATACCATATTCTTGATCCCATTCCTTGTTAAGATGATAGACGATTATAGAAATACGTTCAGCAATCAGTAGGTTATTTTATAGAAGTGGTGATAACATGCGTGATAACGTCTCCATCGTTTTCTGAACACGAGATCGCTTAATAAACTGCTCATAATTCAATAGACGACTATGTCCAAGATCACGTTCAAAGTCCTCCATTAAGCGCTCGATAGTCGACGGTTCTACCAAAACAGCTACCAATTCAAAATTGCTATAAAAGCTACGCATATCCATATTTGCTGTACCTACTGAAGCCAGTAGATCATCGATCACCATCACTTTGGCATGCACAAATCCTTTTTCATATTGATGAATACGCACTCCAGCACGCATCAACTCTTGCATATAAGATAAGGAAGCATAATGAACAACTTGTGAATCGGATATTTTCGGAATAATAATATCGACTTGTACACCACTGACTGCGGCTGTTTTGAGTGCTGTATAGATGCCTGCATCCGGTATAAAATAAGGCGTAGTGATACAAATACGCTGCTTGGCTACAGCAATCGCACTAAAACACAATTCTTGAATCGCATCCCAGTTCCGATCAGGTCCACTCGATACAATCAATGCTCGTTCATTGCCTTCACATTGATGCTTAGGAAAATAGATCGGATCAGTAATCCGTTGCCCTGAAGCAAATTCCCAGTCTTCCAAGAAGACCGTCTGTAGAAAATAAACAATATCACCACGTGTCTCCAGATGAGTGTCCCGCCAATATCCCAGCTTAGGATCATAGCCCAAATAATCATCACCAATATTTAATCCACCCATAAATCCAACTTCACCATCAATCACCAAAATTTTGCGATGATTACGATAATTCACTTCACGTTGAATAAACGAAGTAAATGGAGGTAAAAAGAAGTGGAACTCTATTCCTGCGGCTTTTAGTCGACGGACAAATGCATATTTCAAATGATAACTGCCCAACCCATCGCACAACATTCGTACTTTCACACCGGCTTGTGCTTTGCGAATCAGAACATCAGTGAATTCTTTGCCAATCATATCATCTCTAAAAATATAAAACTGAATATGAATATGGTGTTCTGCTTGCTCTAACGCTCGAAGCATCGCTGCAAATGTCACTTTACCATCTGTCAGTACTTTAACATTGTTACATGCAGTAATCGGATTTTCAGTCAGATGAGAAAGAAGACCGAATAGACGCTCTTCGGTTTGAAAATGGGGATTCCCCATATCTTGTGCTTCACGTATTACATGTGATTGTCTCCATAACCGATGACGAACTTCGCGGAAAATAATGGTTCCTTTTTTACGAATCGTACGACGAATCCGGTAATTACGTGCTACAAAATAATACAAAACAAATCCTAGAAACGGAACACAATATGAAATAAACATCCACGCAACAGCTTTGGATGGGCGACGAAACTCAAGAATCAATATAATTCCTGTCTGACAAATAAAAACAAGGCAAATCAATACAATCCAAATCATACTGTGCTTCCTTTCCTTGAACTTTCAAATCCAATTTGTTCGATAATCCAATCACTTCTTCTATCCATATAACCAACTCATTGTCTGTTGATTCACAAATTGAAATGCAATTATTACCATATAAAAAACGCTACTCTTCAAAAGAAGAATAGCGCCTCTCTAATCATAGCTTGGTCTAACTTAAGCTCGTACATCTCGTTTTACAAAAGAAAACCATGTGATTGCGATAAACACGATCATATAAACGAGCAATACGCCTAAAGAGAACCCTAATGATGTCATTCCGAATGTTCCTGTAGGTGAAGCAAAATACTGAGTTAGATCCAAGTTCGTGGAGAGCAAATATTTAATAAACTCACGATGTTCTTGCTCTAAAAAAAGACGGAAAATGCCATTCAATGTATTGCCCGAAAAATAAAGCAAAATTGAGATCGTAATCGACAATGCAGTTGAACGGAATAAAGAAGATAACATAAAAGCAACAGTGATCAATACTAATGCACGAATGTAATTGTAGACCACAGTAAGCACTAGATCCGGTGTCGATGAAGCTGCTGATAAAATACTATTGCCTGAAACCGGAAATAAGATATAAGCAAAGATTATATTTAAAATAACAAATACGATCGTAGCCGCTAGTGAAAATAAAATCACTGAAATGTATTTGGATAATAAAATTTTCCAACGATCCCACGGACGAATTAAGAGTAGCTTAATCGTTCCTCTTGAAAACTCACTGGATACCGATTCAGAAGCGATAATAAGCGATAACATAATCACAATAAAATATAAGTTAAATGACTGATAAATAACATCAGGTGCTGAAAAAGGAATATCAATCAATTTGAGAAAAATAGGTACGATCGGTGATCCAATAATCATCAAGATTGTCAAAATCCATGTGGACTTTTTAAGTACAATTTTGAGATTTTCGTTATGCACCAGTCTCCAAAAATCCATTATAATTGTCCTCCCCGCGTTAACTCTAAGAATTGATCTTCTAAGCTTCGCTTGATTGGACGAATTGCATATACGGCTATGCCATTGCTTACAAATAACATATTGAATTGAGCGACTTGTTGACGATCTGCTTCAATGGTCCATGTGTTACCTTGCACCTGTCCTACTGAAGTCAATTCAACTGCTCGCTCGGGTTGATCCAATTCGAAGATAACTGTTGTTTTGGCGATCAGATCCGCTTCGGCTTCAGCAGTCGTATGCAGTTCTCGTACATCGATTAATTTTCCGCCATCAATCACTGCAATCGCATCACACATCAATTCCATTTCGGCGAGCAAATGACTGGATACAAAAACAGTAGTCCCCTCTTCACGAGTTAATGCACGCAAATAATCTCGTAGTTCCCGAATACCTTGCGGATCAAGTCCATTGGTAGGTTCATCCAAAATGAGTAGTTTGGGACGATGAAGAAGTGCTTGAGCTACACCAAGGCGTTGACGCATACCCAGTGAATACGTACTTACTTTTTCATGAATACGTCCGGTTAGCCCTACAAATTGTACTACTTCTTCGACTCGCTGAGGATCTACTCCAGGAGACATACGCGCATACTGCATTAGATTTTGTCGCCCTGTCATATACTTATACATTTCTGGGTTTTCGACAATCGCGCCTACTTTGGCGATCGCTTCTTCAAAGTGCGTGCGTATACTTTGACCATCAATCAAAATATCGCCTTCTGTAATACTCATCAAACCAACCATCATTCGAATGGTTGTGGTTTTACCAGCTCCGTTAGGACCCAGAAAACCGAATACTTTTCCAGCTGGAATATCTAAAGTTAAATGATCAATTAATGTTTTGCCACCGATAACTTTGCTTACATTCTGAAATTGAACGACAGGGAGATGATTTGCTCCATGATGTTCATTGGAATCAGGCATTGGATCTTTGGAGATATGTACGGTAGAAGGTACAACCGGATTGGAGTTGGATTCCATATATTTTCCTCCTGCTCTAAGTATGAATCGAAATAGGCACTACTTCTCTAAATCTTTATCCAGTGTATCACAGTTTATGAACAGACATCATATAGGCAAAAAAAGAACCTGCTTACTGAATACTTCCAGTAACTACAGGTTCTTTAATACATGAACTTTAATGTTGAAGCATAAAATGATCTAACTCTTTTCTATTCTAAAAAGTCGAAAAGTGCCAGCAACCATCCTAGTGAAGACAATAGACTATGCACCGGAACGTGCCAGTTCGCGCATATTAGCTTCAAAGGCTGCCAGTAAAGCGGCTTCGCCTGTTAAGCCTGTATCGTGAACTTTTTGAATCTGCTCGGTCATCCGTTTGTAGTCTTTTGGAATAACACGAACAAAGTCTTGAGATTGTTGATTCCAATCCTGCAATACACGTTGCCCTGCTTGACTACCTGTGTACTCTACATGACGTTCGATCAGAGTACGTACTTCTTCTAGTTCCGCTGCATCTTCAATGGATTCGAGTAGAACCATTTCAAGATTACAACGCTCAACGAAGCTACGATCTGGATCAAGCACATAAGCGATACCGCCAGACATCCCTGCTGCAAAGTTACGACCTGTATCTCCAAGAACGATGACACGTCCCCCTGTCATATACTCACAACCATGATCACCCACGCCTTCAACCACAACGTTTGCCCCAGAGTTACGTACAGCGAATCGCTCGCCTGCGATACCATTAATATAGGCTTCGCCGCTTGTAGCGCCATACAGAGCCGTATTTCCGATAATAATGTTGTCTTCTGCTACAAATGTAGCTTTGGCATCTGGACGAACCACTAATTTACCACCAGACAATCCTTTACCTACATAGTCATTACAGTCGCCTTCCACTTTGAGCGTCATTCCTTTAGGAACAAATGCACCAAAGCTTTGACCTGCTGATCCTTTGAAGTTAAATGTAATGGTATCTTCTGGCAGACCTGCTGCGCCATATTTACGTGTAATCTCGCTACCTAGAATCGTACCAGTCGCACGATTTACGTTACAGATGGCAAGATCGGCTTCAATACGAGTTCCATTTTCCAAAGCTGGAGTCGCCAGAGGAACCAATTGTTGCATATCCAATGTCTCTTCCAATTGATGATTCTGTCTTTGAACTCTATAGCGTTCACTGCCTTCTGCAAGCTTAGGCTCGTGAAGCAATACAGACAGATCCAGACCTTTTTTCTTCCAATGCTCTGCGGCATCGACAGCATCCAGACAATCCATACGTCCAACCATTTCTTGTACGGTACGGAATCCAAGCTCTGCCATGATTTCACGGAAATCTTCCGCTACAAATCTCATAAAGTTAACAACATGAGCAGGATCACCTGTAAAGTTTTTACGGAGTTCTGGATTCTGAGTAGCTACACCTACAGGACAAGTATCCATCTGACAGACACGCATCATAATACAGCCTAATGCTACCAATGGAGCTGTAGAGAAACCATATTCTTCTGCGCCCAATAGAGCTGCTACTGCTAGATCGCGTCCACTCAGCATTTTACCATCTGTCTCCAAGACAACACGATCACGAAGATTGTTCATAATCAATGTTTGTTGTGTCTCTGCTAGACCCAATTCCCACGGTAAGCCTGCATGACGAATCGAACCTTGTGGAGACGCACCTGTACCACCATCGTAACCACTTACCAAAATAATATCTGCACGACCTTTAGCAACACCTGCCGCAATCGTACCTACTCCTACTTCAGCAACCAATTTTACATTGATATCTGCGCGTGGATTTGAATTTTTGAGATCATAGATCAGTTCAGCTAGATCTTCAATCGAATAAATATCATGATGCGGTGGTGGTGAAATAAGACCTACACCTGGTGTAGAACCACGAACTTCTGCTACCCAAGGATACACTTTACGTCCTGGTAATTGTCCACCTTCACCCGGTTTAGCACCCTGTGCCATTTTGATCTGAATTTCATCCGCATTGACCAGATAATTTGATGTGACACCAAATCGTCCAGAAGCAACCTGTTTGATAGCACTACGGCGTGAATCTCCATTCGCATCAGGAACAAAGCGAGCAGGATCTTCTCCACCTTCACCGGTATTACTTTTACCACCGATCCGGTTCATTGCGATAGCCAGACTCTCATGCGCTTCTTGACTGATTGAACCGAACGACATTGCGCCTGTTTTGAAGCGTTTGAAGATCGATTCAATCGGCTCTACTTCTTCCAAAGGAATCGGTGCACCATTAGGCTTAAATTTGAGCATAGAACGCAGTGTAAGACGTTCTTCATTCTCACCTTCAACTAAAGCTGCATATTTTTTGTACAATTTATAATCACCAGTACGGACTGCATGTTGTAACAAATGGATCGTTTGCGGGTTGAACAAATGTTTTTCCCCGTCATTACGCCATTGATAGTCACCACCGGAATCCAATACTTTATCGTTACCATCTTTGTCTGTAAATGCACGATAATGCTGAGACAGACTTTCTGCGGCTACTTCTTCCAAACCAATACCGCCAATACGAGAAGCTGTCCATGTAAAGTATTGATCAACGAAATCTTGCTGCAAGCCTACAGCTTCAAAAATCTGTGCACCGCGGTAAGACTGAATTGTTGAGATCCCCATTTTGGACAGAATTTTAGTTACGCCTTTGGTTACACCTTTAACATAGTTTTTCACAGCTTTTTCATGTGAAATACCACGTAGTAACCCTTGCTTGATCATATCTTGCAACGATTCAAATACCAGATACGGATTGACTGCACTGATACCGTAACCTAACAACAATGCAAAATGATGCACATCACGCGGTTCGCCTGATTCAAGCAATAGACTGACTTTGGTTCTTGTTCCTTGACGAATCAAATGGTGATGTAAGCAAGCAACAGCTAGCAACGAAGGAATAGCCGCATTTTCTTTATCCACACCACGATCAGAAAGGATCAAGAAATTATGACCTTTACGAATAACACGATCTGCTGCTGCACATAAGTTATCCAATGCTTTGCGCAATCCTTCTGCACCTTCTGCTGCGGTGTAGAAAATAGGAATGGTCATTGCTTTGAATCCCGGACGACGAACATGACGGATCTTAGCAAAATCTTCATTCGACAATACCGGTGTATTCAGAATAATCTGACGACAACTTTCCGGTTGTGGATCTAGTAAATTGCGTTCAGGTCCTATAGATGTTGCAGTTGACGTTACAATCTCTTCACGAATCGAATCGATAGGAGGATTGGTTACCTGTGCAAACATCTGTTTGAAATAATTGAACAGTCGTTGCGGGCGATCAGACAATACCGCAAGCGGTGCATCATATCCCATCGAGCCAATCGCTTCTGCACCTGTAGATGCCATAGGCTCTAATACTTTGCGCAATTCTTCAAATGTATAACCAAATGACAATTGCAATTGTTCGATATTGCTATGGTCTGGTTGAATCGCTTCTGGCGCATCTGGAATTTCATCCAAATTCATCAAATGCTCTTCTAGCCATTCGCCATACGGTTGTTCTGAAGCAATTTTATCTTTGATTTCTTCATCTGAAATAATACGACCTTCTGCTGTATCGACAAGTAGCATCCGACCTGGACGCAAACGATCTTTGTACAGGATATCTTCTGCCGGAATATCGAGCACACCCACTTCAGACGAAAGAATAATACGATCATCTTTAGTGACATAATAACGTGCTGGACGCAAACCGTTACGGTCAAGTGTTGCTCCGATCTGAATACCATCGGTAAATGCCATTGCAGCAGGTCCATCCCACGGCTCCATCAGACAACTATGATATTCATAAAATGCTTTTTTCTTCGCATCCATACTGTCATGATTGCTCCACGGTTCAGGAACCATCATCATCGCAACATGTGGCAATGAACGTCCATTCAGATACAAAAATTCTAGTGTATTATCAAACATCGCTGTATCGGATCCATCTGGATTGATCACAGGACGAATCTTATCGATATCATCACCAAATACTTCGCTCTCGAACAGAGATTGACGAGCATGCATCCAGTTTACGTTTCCACGCATTGTATTGATCTCACCATTGTGGATCATAAAGCGATAAGGATGGGCACGATCCCAACTCGGGAATGTATTTGTACTGAAACGGGAGTGAACCAATGCCATCACTGATTCGAATTCTTCGTTACGCAAGTCCAAATAAAATTCGCCCACTTGAATCGTTGTCAGCATGCCTTTGTATACGACTTTACGACAAGACAAACTTGGGATATAAAATGTTTCTCCGCCCTGTTCACTAGCAAAACGAATATGACGTTCTGCCAAACGGCGGATCACATATAATTTACGTTCAAAAGATAATTCATCTTGAGCTTGTAACTCTGAGCTTCTTCCAATAAAAAATTGGCGAACGACTGGCTTCGCATCTTTAGCGGATTTGCCAAGTGTACTGTCATCTGTTGGTACTGTACGTACCCCTAGAAGAACCTGTCCTTCTTGAGCAATAATATCTTTCAACAGGTCTTCATGGCGGTTACGTAGTTCTTCATCACGGGAGAGGAACACCATCGCTACACCATACTGACCTTTTTCTGGCAATTCAAAATTAAGTGCTTTGGCTTCTTTAACAAAAAAGCGATGAGGAATCTGTACCATAATACCGGCTCCGTCACCGGAATTCGGCTCGCTACCTTGACCACCGCGATGCTCCATATTTTCAAGCATCGTCAGCGCCTGGCTAACGATCTGGTGACTAGGTGTTCCTTTGATGTGTGCAGTAAAACCCATACCGCAAGCATCTTTTTCAAATTGAGGATCATAAAGCCCCTGTTTTGGAGGCAAACCTGTAATGTTCATAATACGCAACCTTTCTATTATGAAATAAGATGTCAAGAGAACAGCCAGTGGACGGCACTACGAGGACGACATTGAAGATCGCAAGCTCAAAGACAGGGTATACAAAACAGGCTGCTCTTCCAATCATCACGACCTGTATACGTACATTTACGATACAGATGGTTGGAAGCAGCCTATCTGAATATGATATTAGAAATGAATAGTAGTAGTATAATTATCCGAATCTCTACTAAGAGAGATTATACATAGCACAAGTGTTTATGCTCTTACCCTGGATTAGTTATCTCATTTTAACACTGACCTGACATCGTGGCAATTCAAAATTTTTATAGTTCTGATAAAATATTATTTTGCGTCAAAGCATTAGTGCAATAACGTATCGTATAAGCTACTTAATAATATAGTGTATTATTATACATTAAAATTAATATTTAATATATATGTAGATTCATTATTTTATTCTTTTTGATAAAAAATAAAGCCTACCCTTTTATAGTAAAGGTAGGCTTTCGATTTGGATACGGGTTTATACTATTTATCTAAAGATTCATTCTTTTATTACAAAGTTAACATGTAGACGTTACTTAAATCTCTACACTTTCACCAATCTCTAGTGGTAGTCCTTTGATATTATCCCGTTGCAACTCTGTTGCAAAGGCATGAGCATCCTGCTCAATCGGCGGGAATGTATTGTAGTGGATCGGAATCACTTGATTCGCTTTGATCCATTTAGCAGCAAGAAGGGCATCTTCAGGTCCCATCGTAAAGAAATCTCCGATTGGCAATGCAGCCACATCAATATGATTCAATTCGCCGATTAACTTCATATCTCCGAATAGCGCTGTATCTCCTGCATGGTACAACGTCTTGTCACCCATTGTTAACAAAATACCGGCAGGCTCTCCAAGATAAATATTTTGACCGCCTTCTTCAATCGAGGAAGAATGGAATGCCAACGTGTACTTCACTTTGAACCCATCGAATTGTTTGCTACCCCCAAGGTTCATTCCTACTGTATGTTCAACACCTTTGCTTGCTGTGTATTGAGCCAATTCTACGACTGCAATCACAGGGCAATTGTTGTTATTAGCGATTTCTACTGTATCTCCAAAATGATCACCATGACCATGAGTCAAAATAATCGCATCCACTTTAATATCTTTTGGAGAAACATTTACATGCGGATTACCTGAAAGAAAAGGGTCAATAATAACTGTTTTCCCATCGTGTTCAACCAGTAAACAAGACTGACCGTAATATGTGATTTTCATAAATAAATGCACCTCCGAAATAGATTCATATGCTTCAGAATTGATCTTATCATTCTCATACATGAAAGTATAATTCCTCTACTTCTTATAAACTAGAAAAGAGCAAAATAAAACAAACCAGCACATTTCGTGGTTTTATTTAAAAAAAGTATGATGCCCTATTTGCACCACTTTGGTACGTGTACGTTCAATCGTATCGTCAGTTGCTAGAGATAAAGATACAAAATAATACGTATCATCAGGCACTTGTTTATGACCGGATAGAGCTTCACTTACTGCTTTAACAGAGTCAGCATTAGGCTGAACACGATCAAATCTACCGTTGTTTACAGGCGAAAACTGGTATCTTTGATAAATAACATCTTTGATAGTTTTGGGAAAATTAGCTGACCGTAGCCGATTCAAGACAACGTTGGCAACTGCCACTTTGCCTTCGTACGGTTCGCCTTCAGCTTCTGCCATAACAATACGTTCTAACAGTAGCCGATCTTTACTAGACAGCGCGTAGGTCCAGGTTGCTTCGGATTTCTCCTTCTGGTTAAGTAGCTCGGTCCGAGTAAAGTATAAGTGGGTTGGAGTTGAATGATTAATAGACGAACTTGCCGTTACAATGCCTGACGATGCTTTCGCTTTGGCTGAACGTGCGTTCGCTGCTTTAATTTTTGCATGGGCTGTTTTTATTTTGGCTTGCTCTGCTACTTTTTTAGCTTTTGTCACTTTTGCTTGAGCGGCCACAGTTTCTGCTTTGACTTGTTTAACGACTTTTTTGGTATGGGTATTATTCCAGGTGACAAAATTTATATTTGTCCTTGCTTCTAGTGTAGATGCAGAAGCTACTACAGGCTTAGTTCCCCACATAGGCAACTCGGTAAATGTTTCTTCTTGGGTGGTACGGTTATCCATCCAGAAAGGCATAGACATTACAAATATAAAAAGCACGCCTAGCAACGGCGTAATCCACTGATTGCGTTTAATAAACTCCATTTTTTTCCTCCAATATTGTTAGCTTACTCCATCCTCTATGTAACCTATCCGATTTCATTTGAATACACCAACGATCAAATTTTGAATCATTTTGTCATTTTATGATTCACTCGAATATTCGATTACAAGTCGAAGTGACTAACCTAATTTTGAATTTTCAGCTCTATGAAAATTCGATTTCCATCCCGCCTTCAACTACAAAATTGCAGCAGAACGTATAGTAGTATAGTTACTTATCTTTTGTCAAATTGACAAATAAGCAATATTAGGTATAGGTTACTTGGTCAACAACGGAAATGTTGCTAAATTTTCATAAGTCGGTTGAGATCCTACTCGTATTTTGCACAATACAATCTCTGTAACTTGCCATGAAAGTGACGGCAATTCAAAAGAATGTTCCAGTTCTAAAAAAGGAATCTCACCTTTGTACTTACGAGCGATTGTAATATGCGGACGATACGGACGATCTTCCGGGGAATACCCTAATGCTGTACAAGTATGCCCAATTTCACTTTGTAGATGATTCAAAGATTGAAGATCACCTTCAGGCTCTACCCACCATACTTTAGGCGCTTCGATCAGACCGAATGTATCTAATGATCCTAACTGCAAAGCAAAGGAATGATTTTGCTTGGCGACCTGATAAAGTGCATGCTTTATTGTTTCTATTTCTTCTACCCACACATCACCTAAAAACTGAATCGTGATATGTAAGTCTTGTGGATGTGTCCATTTACGAAAATGATATGTCTCACGTATAGAAGCACTCCAATGACTTAACGATTTTGATGCTTCTTGACCTACTCGCAAAGCAACAAAAATACGTTCTTGTCCTAATTGTGTACCCATGATTCATATCACCTCCTTGATTCAAATCTTCTTATTAACGAACACACGTTCTATCATTACTTCCACCTAGTATACACCAATTGCTCCAAATCTGCAAAACACTACAGTAATGCGTAGTTTCTGATTTGGTGTGCGGGTTATTATTTGATATGATTTAAAAAGGTCATAGATCGATCAGCTTGATCACTCAGGGAGGGAATACGATGTCTACTATTCTATTTCTACAAGAACTAGATGAAGCTCAACAACAACAGATTCAATCCACAGCACCCCAATACCAATTAAAAGCAGTTCCTGCTAAACAAGCCGATGCCTCGCTTTTTAAAGATGCAGAAATTATTGTAGGATGGTCTAAAAAGTTAGCCGATTATATTCTAGCGGAGGACTGTCCGGTTAAATGGATTCAAACATGGTCAGCCGGTGTAGATAATATGCCTTTAGAAAAATTGCATCATAAACAAGTGCAGTTGACCAGTGCGAATGGTGTACATACCGTTCCTATCTCCGAACAGATTTTTGGATATATGCTTGCATTTTCTCGTAACTTTCATCAAGCTATTCGTCAGCAAAGTAAACAGACTTGGGATACCAGTGGAACATTTACTGAACTCAAAGGAAAGTCGATCGCTATTGTAGGTGTTGGTAATATCGGACAAGAAACAGCTCGACTTGCTCAAGCATTCGGTATGCATACAATCGGTGTTCGGCGTTCTGGTGAAGCAACAGAATATATTGAACAGATGTATACAATGGATAAATTAGATACAGCTCTCGCTGAAGCTGATTATGTGGTGAATATTTTGCCACTGACCGATGAGACGCAGCAATTGTTCAATCAAGAACGTTTTGCAGCGATGAAGAAAAATGCTATTTTTATTAATGTCGGGCGTGGTTCTACAGTGGACACCGATGCATTGGTTCATGCTTTGGAAGAAAAAGTGATTGCAGGCGCTGGACTTGATGTGTTCGATCCAGAACCTTTGCCTGAAGATCATGTGTTATGGAATATGGAACAAGTCATTATTACTCCTCATATTGCTGGCAGTAATGAGCATTATACAGAACGTGTTTTAGACATCTTTTTAACCAATTTAAAATCATATCAAGAAAATCAGACTCTTCCTGTTAATCTGGTTGATTATGGTAAAAAGTATTAAATAAAATAGCAAAAAGACTCGTTCCTCAGTAAAGGGCGAGTCTTTTTGTTGTGTAAAAAAGTATCATTTATTCAACGGTTCGATTATTTATTCAATTGATCGCATCACATTGTTCCCTATGATAATTTCCAGTTTTAGTAGTTTATTATGCTAAAAATGAAGATACCGATTGATTCGCTTCAGCGATTTTTTGATATACGCCGATACGTTCATCATACGTCTGTAATGGACAAATCACTAATAGTTCATCCGCCTTATATTCCGTCTGTAATTGTTGAAGTTGCTGAATAATATTTTCGGTGCTCGCTACAATAGGAGATGGGGATTCTTCGGTACTTCCTCCCTGTGCTTGCGAATTACTTTTCCAGTTTTCATATAATTGCTCTGCTTCTGTTTGCGTATCTGCGCAAATAATAGATACTGCCATCATGACTTTAGGATGAGATTGCAATGAGGTAGATTGATATTGATCAAGATAATGTTGTATCGCTTTTTGACCATCATTATCACTCATAAAATATCCAAAAACATATCCTGTTCCATATTCAGCAGCCAAACCTGCACTTTTAATATTCGTGCCCAGTAACCAACATTCTGGCTCTTGCGCAGGAATCGGTCTTGCCTGAACTTGTCCGCCTTCAATCTCATAGTTATTTTGCAATAATTGAGTAAGGTCTTGCATTAATGAAGTCATCTGGGAAACATGCGCTAAATAATTACCACTTAGCGCAATCGATGCATGGGCTGATCCTCCCGGTGCACGTCCAATACCCAGATCGATTCTTCCCGGATAAAGCGCAGATAACATCCGAAACGTTTCTGCGATTTTGAGTGCACTGTAATGAGGTAATAATACACCTCCAGAACCCAGACGTATTGTAGACGTATGTGCTCCTATATAAGTGATCATAATTTCAGGTGCTGTACAAGCAAGTCCAGCCATATCATGATGCTCAGATAACCAGAATCGCTCATAACCTTGTTCTTCTGCCATTTGTGCTAATCGTACAGATTGTTGTAAAGCTTCTTCAACCGATACGCCTTCTAATACAGGTGACATATCTAGAATACCAAGGGATATTGCTTTCATGGTCTCACCTCTTCTATGATGTTTCTTCTATATATATGCTTCGGTAGACAGAATACGATTTAATCAAGATCGTATATCGAACCCACTTTGAGCCCATACAATTCATTATAAATTTTCTCAGCAAAAGCATCAGTCATTCCCGCAATATAATCAATGACCATTCGTTCCCATGTCCATACCGGGTTAGGACTTAATTGATCACGTTCAAATCGTTGTAACCAATCGGAAGGAATAATCGAAACGGACGATTCTTGATCCAGAAAAGCATCCCACAAGCGGCGAATAATCCATTCACTGCGTTTTTGCAATCGTTGTACCCGTAGATCACGAATCATTGTCACCCATGCAAAACTTTTGAGTACACTCACAGTTCGTAACAGATCTTCATCTTCTGATTGATCGTTGATAAAAGTTACCTTTTTCCAATCTCCATCATCAATTACACCTAGATGACTGACAAAATGACTGACCCAGTACGCCTTCACTTCACGACGAGTACGAGAAAAATCATGATCACAGACAGGCAGTTTTTCACGCCAAATACGCAAATAAGCTGTAAGCACTTCATCCACTTTAGCCGCTATACTTTCACGGCTCCATCCTAACCAGAAGCGATCTTCAAGTGTCATAATTTTTTCAATAATTAATTTATGTGTATACGGATCATGCATAAAATGTTCATGTACTTCAATCTTGCCTGCTTTGATCCCATCTTCTAGATCATGAGCAGAATAAGCAATATCATCACACAAATCCATCAATTGCGCTTCCAGTGTAATTTTGCGATCAGGAATTTGCCATTGTTGACGAATCTCATTTATATATTGCCATTCCCGATGATACAGCCCTTTCTTGTTAACAATACCGGTATACGGATATTTATTAATTCCAAGTAGTACTGCATCACACAGATTAAGCCCATCTAAGTTTTCACGCTTTTCCAAAAACATAATCAAACGAAAATTATGTGCATTGCCTTCAAAATGTTCATATTTCTCTCGCATTTGCTGACGCACCGCTTCACGTTCAGCAGGCGTTACTTTTTTGCCTTTCAACGCTTTTTGCGTTTTCTCTGTAATTAAATTTTCTAAAATGCTTTCCAGTACTTCTTCTCCTTTATGCCCAAACGGAGGATGTCCAAAATCATGAGCGATCGAAGCGCATTCGACCACTTCAGGATGAATAATCAGACCTGGATTACTGGCAGCCGATTCATCAATTTCAGGATAACGACTAAGCAGACTTTTGGCGGCTTGTCTTGCAATCTGCGCTACTTCCAAAGAATGCGTTAATCGTGTACGGTAATAATCACCGGTACCTGCTCCAAACACCTGTGATTTTCCTTGTAAACGGCGAAAAGTAGGTGAATGGATAAGACGTGAATAATCACGTTCGTATGCTTCTCTGGAAGCTTCATGTTTGTCTTCTGTGTATTGACGGTGTTCACGCATCGATTTCAAATTATTTTCCATATGGTTTCTCCTATATCTCTATATCGATTGTCTATACATGGTTGGAGTGATTATACACATTTTTGCTCACTTATCAAAGTAAAGCACGGTTGCGAATCCATGTCTATCTAGATCGTAAACTATTTATACCCATTTTACACTGAAAAATATACGATACAAAATGACAGTATATTATAGAAGAAAAAATTTAGCACTTCTCTATTTATAATCAAAAAAGAAGATACACGAGCCTACAAACGGTTCGTATATCTTCTTTTCCTTTTATACAGTTAGCTCAAGATTAACGCTTCATTCGTGGATCAAATGTATCCCGTAATCCATCGCCCATAAGATTGAATCCAAGAGAAGTCAGCAAAATCGATACCCCTGGAAAAATAACAGTCCACGGAGCCGTCTGAATAAACTGACGTGAATCGGATAGCATTTTGCCCCATTCGGGTTCAGGGGGTTGCGCACCCATTCCTAGAAAGCCTAATCCTGCGGCTTCTATAATCGCTGTCGCTACACCTAGAGTACCTTGTACAATAATCGGTGTTAGACTGTTCGGCAAAATATGTCTAAACAAAATCCGTGCATCTCGAACACCTGTCGCTCGAGCCGCTGTAATAAATTCTTCTTGCCGTAATGAAAGCACACGCGATCGTACCAACCGACCATAAGTCGGAATATTGACGATAGCGATCGCATAAAGCGCATTTTGCAAAGAAGGTCCTAATATAGCTACAATCGCAATAGCTAACAAAATAGCTGGAAAAGCGAGCAAGATATCGAACACACGCGAGATGATCATATCTACCCAGCGACCATAAAATCCAGCCAGTATTCCTAAAAAAGTACCGATAATAATAGAACCGATCACCGATACAAAACCAACCCATAATGAAATACGTGCTCCATACAGTGTACGGGTCAAAATATCTCTGCCTAAATCGTCTGTGCCAAACCAGTGTGTAGCGGATGGAGCTTGCAGACGTTCAGACAATACCTGTGCTTTATAATCGTAAGGCGAAATAAGCGGCGCAAGTAAAGCCAGTATAATAAAGAACACTACAATTGCGAATCCGACCACGGCTGTTTTGTTACGCATAAATGAACGTATACCATCACGCCAGGGACCAGACTTTACTTCTTTGACGTTGCCACCTGATCCGGTATTCAGGGATGCTTGTGTCATCTAATCACCTCTTACTTGTACTGGATACGTGGATCAAATAAGGCATACAGCAGATCCACCAGCAGATTAATAACAACAAAAATGATAGCAATAATTAAAATGCCTGATTGGATTACCGGATAATCACGATTGCTAATTGCTTCATAAATATATCTGCCTACGCCTGGCCAAGCGAAAATCGTCTCGGTCAATACGGCTCCACCCAGAAGTGCTCCTGTCTGAAGACCGATAACGGTCAGGACTGGAATAAACGCATTTTTCAACCCATGTCGATAAACGACATAAAATTGAGATAATCCTTTGGCTTTGGCAGTACGAATATAATCAGACTGCATTACTTCTAACATACTGGAACGTGTCATCCGTGCAATCACTGCCATCGGAATCGTTCCGAGTGCTATTGAAGGTAAAACAAGATGCTTAATGACTGTCCATAACTGCGAAGTCTGCCCTGAAATAATAGCGTCAATCACATAGAATCCTGTCACAGCTTCTAACGGTTCGCGTACATTGAGCCGCCCAATAGAAGGTAACCAATGCAGTTTATTTGCAAAAATCCATTGCTCCATTAAGCCTAGCCAGAAAATCGGCATCGATACACCTACAAGAGCAATAATCATACAAATATAATCGAACCATGAATTATGTCTCCAAGCACTGACAATTCCTGCATTTACCCCGATAACGATAGCAAATAACATACTAGCTACTGTTAATTCCATCGTTGCCGCTAGGTAAGGACCTATTTCTTGCGAAATAGGCTCCTTCGTGCGGATCGAACTTCCTAGATCACCTGTCAGTAAATCACCCAAATAAGCGAAATACTGTTCTAACCACGGACGATCTAATCCTAACTGTTCACGCAAAGCTTGCTTAGATTGCTCTGTCGCTTTTTCACCTAGAATTGTATCTGCTGGATCACCTGGAATCGCATGGATAATCGAAAATACAATAATAGTCATTCCTAACAATACTGGAATCAGTACAATCAGACGCTTCAAAATGTAAGAACCCATGTCGTTGATCACCTACCATGCTTTTATTGTTCGATATACACATTGGTGTATGCTTCTGAGCCGGTTGGTGAAGGTACATAACCTTTCAATTCAGCCTTAGCTGCGAGTAGCGGTGTAGAATGTACCAACGGAACCCATGGTGCATCTTTTTTCACAATGACTTGAGCTTGTTCATACAACTTACTACGCTCAGCTTGATCGGTCTCTTGTTGAGCTTTAACGACCAAGTCATGGAATTCTTTACTATCATATTGACTGTAGTTGTTACCACCAATAGAATCTTTATCAAGTAATGGATAGAAGAAATTATCAGGGTCACCGTTATCACCTGTCCAACCAATAATAAATAGATCGTCTTTAGTACCATTTTTCAAATCTTCCAGATACGTTGCCCATTCTGGAGATTCAATTTTCACTTTGACACCAATTTGTTCAAAGCTTGCTTGAATGACTTCTGCTACTTTACGTCCATCTGGCATATACGGACGTGGTACAGGCATTGCATAAAACGTTAATTCTTGCTCAATTCCATTCGGGTAGCCTGCATCAGCTAGCAATTGCTTCGCTTTGGCTAAATCATATGGATAATCTTCTACTGATTTGTTGTATCCCCATAATGTAGGTGGGATTGGATTGACAGCTGGTTCTGCTTGTCCTGCGAAGAACGCATCAATTAGACCTTGTTTATCAACAGCATGATTTAGTGCTACACGCACTTTAGGATCATCAAATGGTTTTTTGGTTGTATTAAAACCGAGATAAGCAACATTGAATGGTG
Organism: Paenibacillus sp. CFBP13512; assembly: GCF_005233705.1. Lineage (NCBI taxonomy): Bacteria > Bacillati > Bacillota > Bacilli > Caryophanales > Paenibacillaceae > Paenibacillus > Paenibacillus sp. CFBP13512. The sequence goes on from NZ_QGAD01000002.1 coordinate 42,756, forward strand.
GACGATTGATTTTTTGAAGAGCTGGATTGGCTTCCAAGCTTGCCAGATCATCTGGACTTAAATCTTCCATCATATCAATTTCGCCGTTTTGAAGGGCATTGTAACGAGCAGTGTTATCGGGAATAGAGCGGATAATGACTTGATCCATTTTTGGCAATCCTTCTTGCCAGTAGTTAGGATTTTTGTCGAGTGTGATTGAATCGCTACGTTTCCATTCTTTAAATACAAATGGGCCTGTACCGACTGGATTAGATTTGAAGTTTTCTTTTTCATCTTCAATCGCTTTAGGACTTGCAATCCCAAAACAAGTCATCGCTAGATTTTGGAGAAATGGAGCTTGAGGTTTGTTTAATTTGAACACAACCGTTGTTGGATCAGTTGCGGTTACGCTTGCAATAACGCGCTCTTCTTCCGGTCCAAACATGGAATCATAATAATCGAAGGAATCGCCTTCGAATTTATATTTACTTTTGGTGTCACTCCAACGTTCGAAGTTAAACACAACAGCATCTGCATTAAAATCAGTACCGTCATGGAATTTGACACCTTCACGCAATTTAAAAGTATACGTTAAAGCATCTTCTGAAATCGTCCAACTTTCTGCGAGAGATGGCATAACTTCAGTTGTTCCTTCTTTGTAATCTAATAGTGTATCAAATACCTGTTGTGCAATCTTAAGTGATTCGCCATCAGTAACAATGGCTGGATCGAGTGCGGCTGAATCTCCACCACGACCTACAATTAATGTTCCGCCTCCTGTAGCAGCGGTTTCTTCTGTTCCATTTGCTTCTGGTGCTGTTGTAGCTGATTTGTTTCCGGTACAACCTGCCAATAATAAAACAGACGTAAGCATCAACGTAAACATTAACAATAATCCCTTTTTCACAAGCAACAAACTCCCTTCTGAATTGGAAAATCATGGATACGTACTCAATCCTTTTTATCCAACATATTCTCTTGTATATGTATTTTGAGAATGATGGCTAAAATTGGAATTGACCACAGGTTGAACTTAATTTACATCATTGTTACTTGTTTGGCAATGTTTTTTCACATAAAACGTTTATTTGTTACAAAAGGCTACATCATACGACAGTAATATCGATTTATTGCGGTTTTATTATATGAATGTTTCTTTTATTTGAGTTCTATTTTCTTTTGTTCTCGCAATATACTTTGATTTTAAATTTCTAATTTCCTTTGCTGTGACTACTTTTATATACATAATGTCATATTAACTGACTTTTATTATATTTTTTACAAATAGTTTATGGAAACCTAGTGACACTGTTAACAATTAGCTGATAGAATAAGTAGAATACAATCAAAAGGGAGGCATATTATTCATATGTTAAAAAAGAAAACGGTTTTATCAATAGCTGCGTCAGCATTGCTGACTTTAAGCTTTTCAAGCATCATGTCTGCAGCTGTACCTTCATCACTTACGGTAGAAGGTATTAATCAACAGGTACAGCAAGATGCTGGTACTGGGAAGCATATCACTCTCTTACATACGAATGATGTTCATGCTCATGCTACAGAGGCTACTCCTTATATGGGATACGCCAAACTTTCAGGAATTGCTAATCTATATCGCGAAGCGAATCCGAATACGTTGTTGTTAGATGACGGAGATCAGATTCATGGTACTTCTTTTGCAACACTGGTTAAAGGTGAAAGCGTTATTCAAACGATGAACCTTATGGGTTATGCTGCAATGGAGCCGGGTAATCATGAATTTGATTATGGTTATGATCGTTTGCTAGAACTTTCCAAAATGGCGAACTTCCCTATCATTTCTTCTAACATTGTTGAAAAAGATGGAACTTCTCCATTCGAACCTTATATTATCCGTGAATTGGACGGAGTCAAAATTGGTATTTTCGGATTAGAAACGCCTGAAACAGCTTACAAAACAAATCCTAAAAATGTAACGGATGTTGAATTTACTGATCCTGCGGTAGCTGCTAAAAAAATGGTAGCCGAACTACAAGGTAAAGTGGATGTGATTGTGGCTTTGGGACATTTAGGTATGGACCAATCCAGTACAGACACAAGCTTGAAAGTAGTTAAAGAAGTGCCAGGTATTGATGTATTTATCGATGGCCATAGCCATACTTTGCTTGAAAATGGTCAAACCGAAAATGGAACACTGATCGCAAGTACAGGCGAATACGGTGAACATATGGGTGTTATCGATCTATGGGTAGATGGTGGTAAAGTCACGAAGAAACAAGCTTATGTATTAGACGAAAAAGCAGCAGCAAATGTTACTCCAGATCCTAAAGTAGCAGCACTTGTAAGTTCTATTCAAGAATCACAAAAGTCGATCCTTGAAGAAACGGTTGCTGAATCTTCTGTCAAATTAGACGGTGAGCGTACTCAAGTTCGTGCAGGTGAAACAAATCTTGGTGATCTGTTAACAGATGCTATGCGCAAAACAGCGGGTACAGATGTAGCGATTACTAACGGTGGTGGTATCCGTGCTTCAATCGCAGCCGGTAAAGTGACCAAAGGTGATGTGATCACTGTTCTTCCTTTTGGTAATCTAATCGTTTCGATCAATGTAACCGGTGCTGAACTATTAGCAGCACTGAATAACGGTGCTAGCGATTTTCCGAACGAAAAAGGCGCATTTACTCAAGTCTCAGGTATGACTTACAAAATTGATACAGCGAAAGAAAAAGGCGATCGTGTCCACTCTGTCACTGTAGCTGGTAAACCACTTGATTTGAAAGCTACGTATAGTCTAGCAACCAACGACTTTATGGCTGTAGGCGGAGACGAATACACGATGTTCAAAGGAAAAGCACAAACAGGTATTTATGGTTCATTAGACGAAGCATTGATCGAATATATGCAGTCTTTAGGCAAAGTCAATATCAAAACAGATGGACGAATTAGCGAAGCAACAATGCCTGCTAAAGATGCAGCTACTAAGCCAGCAACTCCAGCGAAGCCAGTTCCTGCTAAACCATCTACAACCAAGCCAGCAACTCCGGCCAAACCAGTTCCTGCTAAGCCATCTACAACTAAACCAGCAACGCCTGTAAAACCAGTTCCTACCAAACCGGTTCCAGCAGCTAGCGATGTTTATGTTGTTAAAGCGGGAGATACATTGTATTCAATCGCTGTAGATCATGGTACAACTTGGAAAGTTTTACGTGATCTTAACGACCTTACAAATGCACACTGGATTTATCCAGGTCAAAAACTTCAATTACCTGCTATGACTGCAACAGCTGCATCTTAAGCTAACCTTTTCATAAAGATGCTATAAGAGTCATCGGATATATGTAAATAAAGAAGTTATTCCATCATGCAATTTGGTAGCTTTCAACGTAAATGTGGTAACTTTCAAATTGAAAAGGATCTGGATTATTCCAGATCCTTTTTTTGTTATCCATTTAGAAAAATAAAAGATAGTATGAATAGCAGCAATATTCAACAATGAGTCAAATAGCTTCCATCGTTTCATTCTCTTATAGATCTAGACATGCTTTTTATATCGTAAACTAGATAGTAGTACTCACTTACCAATATAGTGATATACCAAGGATCTTTTTATTGTATATACATTTTAAAAATCATAGGATCTGTACCTTACACTATTAGATGCTTTTACTGGTTCCTACTTTCGGATTAAAAGCTAATTCAAATAATCCAGTTGCAGATAAACCAGCAAGTCCACCTGCCCATAGACGAGGAACTAATCCCAATTCTGTAAACGGATACGCCGCCGCGCCAATACCTACACCGATCACAATGCCAATCACTGGAATTAGATTTTTAGGAATAGCTACTGCTGTTTTGAGTGCTTGTACAAGTGCCAAGATGATCAGAGATAAAGTAGATGCAAAGGCTAAAACAATATTTAATTCTTCCATCGTTATTCTCCTTTCTATTTCCCAAAAAGTTTATTAATATCATTTTTATTTTGTTTATTTGTTTATAGCTATTCATGAATAGAAATATTCATATTACGCAGAGGGTATTAAATCAGACCTTTGCGATGCAATACAGTTAACAAGCGATAAAAGTCGTAACTACCGCCTTCTGGATCTTGAATAACACCTGTAGCTAATGCGCTACTTACTGCTTCTTTTGCCCATGTAGGGATATCCATTTTTTGCGTTTGTTCGATACGTTGAATACGAGTATCTACTTTGTTAATACTGGTTTTGAGTAAATCCCGACTGTCTGTTAATGCAGCAATGCGTTCAGCTTGTGCTTTGACTGTAGCTTCTAAAGCTTGAAATGCTTTTTTCTCTTCGGCTGTCATCGGTTCATCTCCTTTGTCGGTTGGTTTTTCTTCTGGCTTTTTGCCATACGTAGAGATCAATTGGGCTAGTGTTCCTTTGTAAATATTGAGATCGACATTACCACCGATTCCTCTAACATATCCAGAATCAGAATATTGCCAAAAATCCCATAACTTCCATGCAGTACAATCATCTGGAATTCGTGTGGTGCTATATCTTGCGATCCACAACGAATATGAGCTCAGTGAGGTATCAAAGTTAGCCGCAAAAGCATTACCTGTATAGATCATAGGTTTGATCTCTGTTAAGCGCTCTACTTCTTCCAAAAAAGCTCTAGCAATAGCGCTAATCGTACTTTTATCCAGTCGACCCGGATTGTTCTCATAGTCGAGTACAGGCGGGAAATCCAATACGTTGGCTCCACCGATCTCTTGTAGTCTTTGCACAAAATGGTTCGCTTCTTGTCTGGCTACTGCCGTACTGGTAGCATTCAAAAAATGGTAAGCACCTACTAACAATCCAGCAGCTTTAGCACCTTTGATATTAAAAATGAATTTAGCATCTTTATTCCGGGTACCTTCTGTTGCTTTGATAAACGCATAATGTTTCCCATCCACTTTGACTTTGTTCCAGTCGATGCTTCCTTGCCAGTGAGATACATCAATCCCCTGCGCACCATCTGGTGTTTTGGGTTGCATAGATTCACCTTCTTTCAGCTTTATTTGCGGTTCGATTTGGTGTGAGATTCATGTTCTTTATAGATTACGATGAGCAATAATATCACTCTGGAAAAATAAAGTTTTCTAACGTGTTTTCTTTACGTACAAATTGCTGATCTCGTTCAGCTTGTGTCATTGGAGACAGTTCGTCAGTAACGGTTGTATCTTCATCTTGCTTTGGCTTATCATCTGCTGTTGGATTGGATGGGTTATTGTGCGAATCGTTAGGCTCTACATTTCCATTTGTATCAGACTCAATCTGTCTATTCGTTGTAGAAGTGACAGTTGTCGAAGAAGGGTTAGAACGATTCAAAGAAGAATTAGTATCTTCATTGGGTTCATCTTCTCCACTGTGCGATTCGAATATTTTCACAGCATGACGTAATACTTTAGGCATTGGAACACCCATCCGCCCCATATTTTCGATCACAGATAACAATTCATTCGCTAAATAGAAAAAGATAACCGCATCTTGAAAATAATGCAGATCACCTACCGCTTTATCGATAAAATGAGCGATCGTCACCATCACGAAAATAGCGACTTTGCGAGCGATCCCTCTATAACCTGTCCGGCTTTTTAACTCTCCATTAATCCATGCAGCTGCCCATCCTGTTACCCAATCGACGATGACAAGCATCAATAGTAGATTGATCATTACACTCCACTCCCCGAAAAAGTACCCGATCATGGCCCCCGCACCAGTCGATACCGATTTGACAATGGCTTCAACCTCCCCACCCATGGACCTTTCCTCCTGTTATTGTGTAGTATGTTGCTTCATTAGGCTAAAAAAGAGCCTCCAGGCGTAATGCCGGAGGCTTTGGGAAAAGATTTAAGATTCTTTTACACTATTCAATAATTCTTGTACCTGATTGCGCATCCCCTGATACGTAGGTACATCTTCAATGGTTTTTAAGCCTTTTTGAATTAGACTCACATAAATTGCAGCCATATTACTTGCCACCCCCTTGAGCTGAAGTTACACTCGTGAGTTGTTCATACAGATCAGCGACAGCCAGCTGGAGATTAGTCGTTTCTTGTTGAGAAGTAGCCAACTGTTCAAACGTATCGGCTAGGGCTAACTGGGTATTCGTCAGTTCTTGTTGCATTTGTGTTAGATTAGTTGCAGGTTGACTATTGGATAATTCTTTTAATGCATCAATCTCTGCTTGTGTTAACCCTTCCACCCATTGCTCATTGTCCAAGTCCCATTTCGGTTGATACAATCCAGATGGAACAGCAGTTCCGATTAGATAACTAACTACAGAAGATTCGGTATCTGCTGGATCGGTATAAAAAGGAACGATACCACTAAAGGCATCGTCCTGGATAACATCTTCGATATATAGACCATTTGCGTCTACTTTGGGTACAGCTTTCATAGAATTAACCTCCTTTTATTGTTCGGCTTCAAAAATACCACTAACCATATACGCACCGTTTTGTGGAACTCCTGTTCCAACAAGCGCATATCCTGTGCTACGAATTTCAAAAGCTGTAGTTGCCAAAACTGAGCTATCGCCACTTCGACTAAATCCAGTAAAAATAACATTTTGCTTTGGTCGATAATTTTCTGGAAATTTAAAAAGTATTGTACTAATAGAGGTTAGTCCTCCATACAAACAGAAGTGAAAAACAACCATATTTGTACCTGCAATTTTCTTGTAACCATTTGTATACCCTGTAGTAAAAGGAGACCAGTTGCTTTGGAATGTAGGTTGAATCCAAGATGAACTGTCTTTATCAGCTTTTTTATTTTCAACTACAGATAAACGAGTATCCAGTTCACTTTCTAATTTTATCAGCTTATTCAATAATGTATTCTCATTCACAAAAAGTTTTCCTACAAAAGAAGTTAGAGGTGATTTGTTCAGCATCATATAAGTTACTGAATATACAGCTGTTTGATCATACTCTATATATTCTTTTTGTGCTATAGCACCATTTGCAGTAAGATTTTTATCATAATAAGTCCATTGATCTCTTCTATTGTTTTTAAAGATATTTAAAAATCGATCTATCTTATTTTTTGTTAATGAAATGCTGCTAGTATTCGGATTATTAATATTGTACCCTAACCGATCCGCATTTATTCCGATCTTTCCAAGTTCAGGTTTGACTGATTCTCTTACAATTATTCCTGCTCCTACTTCAATTTGATTATTACCTTGAGATAAACTTATAGCTCCATCTGAAATTATCGGTTCAATTAAAGGTTTGGCAAGCTGATAAACCAATTGATAAGGTGTGTATCCACTCACTATATTATTGGGAACAACTGATACAGCTGTACCATTTGAAGTACTTGCATCATTTAAGTTAATTGTACTCATTCTCCAATATTTAGTTCCTGAAGAATATGGAAGATTATTATTTGTACCATCATACATTTTCCATCCTAAAAAATAAGCTTTAATCTCATTTGAAGTAGGTGTATAACTATCTCCCCAACCACTATCTGTTGCAGAAATAGAAACAAATAAACGTTTACCTTCTGTTGCATTATTCAATTGTATTTGATCTTTACGATCTGATGATGTTTTGTAATCCAAAATGGATCCATCGTGCTTGACAGCAAAATAACTAGATGTATCATCCAAAGTAGCATTGAAAGTTGATGCATCCACTTTGACAATTTTCATACCATTTAAAGATGTGAATAATTCCCATGGTAAATTATCATCTAACAAAATTTTTTTCCATTTAGATAACTTGGAATATTGCCCTTCCTTTTCAAATACTTCATCTGCATTTGTTCCTGTAACTGGATTAGCATATAAATCTGTTTGTAATGCTAACATCGTATCTTCTCGTGGTTTGAATGATTTAGCTGTGCTACCTACATTCAGCATTACATTAGAAAGATTAACAGGAGTTGTACCAGTACCTAGCAACCTGACTTCAACTACGTTTACTCCAACTGGTACTTTAAATGTTGCAGATATTGATCCGCTACCTGTACTATCTGCTAAAGCTATTGCCCCATTAGTGTTGTATACAAAAATGCGTCCGGTCGAACCACTAGAAACAGCAGATAATGTATACGTAGCGCCTGGCACAACAGCTACATAATTATGAATAATCTTATTAGCGCTACTTACATCAACACTGTACCGATTATTTATAACTGGTGTTCCTTCTATATTTGACCATTCTTGCAAAGCAGGCAACAAATTTTCACCGTATGCAATAACATATGGATTACGTACAGGCGAAATGCTATCCACATAAGGATAAGCAGCAGCAATTTGGTCGGATGTCATTGTAGGAAGAGCTGTGTATTCTGTATCTGAGATTTCATATAAACGTAATGCGTCTGCATAGCCTGCATTTCCAACTGCACTAGCAGTTAGCCTTGCAATCGGATACGCATTACTAACATTTCCTCCAGCAACGAATGGAATATAAATAAACTCCCATTTATTTTTGGAAGTTGTTGTTGGACTTTCTATTGCAGTGTTTTGAATAACTAGTTTCATACTTTGCCCTGTTTCGTTATAAAGATGTCCTAGAGCAATATATTTTTTTCCTGAAATTAAATTGACTGCATTTTTACCAAATCCATCCGCTATGCTATTCGCTACAGCTGCTGTAATTTTAAGAGCATTTCCACTGGTTACACTTTTATTATTATCTATACTCAATGTAGATTGATAATTGATAAATCTTGTGATGTTTTTAGTCGGTGTCCAATCAGATCCACTTAAGTTTAACAAAGTACGACCTTTTAAGCCTGTTAATTGGAAAGGTGAATTTTTTTTAGCATTTATAATTTGTAGACCTGGTTTTAAGGTGAGTTGTTCATAGGAATCAACATCCAAACGCTCATGCAGATCGCCAAGACCAGCTTCGATTCGATTCATATCTTGCTCTGTTACTGTATCATTATAAGACCAATCTGTTTTTGCCTGATAATCCATGCTTAAACCCCTTTCACTTCAATAAATTGTTTAATAACAGTATCCGCAATAACAGGAATATAGACTTCATTACTACTGATAATATCTCCATTACTGGCTTTTAGCTGTAGCAAAGAGACCGCATTAATATCTGCAGCCTTAATCATGTATTCAAGTTCAATGGTTGAAGTAGATACTTTTTTAACAGTAAACGTTGTAATATCGTACGATCCATTGAGAGTAACTTTTGCAATACGGCGATCTGTATATGCAGCTACCTCTTGTAAATATTTAGTTGTAATCATATTACTCGAATCTCCTCTCCCTGTTCGGTAAACGGAGTACTTCCTAATTTCCAACGTGTAGATAATTTAGTATTACGTGTTGTCCCTGAGAAATAAGCTTTTTCTGCTAAAACCAGTGATTCTTGCAAAGAAGTTCCTTGTACATATAGTAAGTTAGCAGGTTTGATACTTTGTACCGTATAATTGACCTCATTAAATACGGATGCATCTGTAAGATTTGCAGTGATTTTTAAAATGAAATTCTGAATATCTACGGTTGCAACTGCTTTATTTGTACCTAGCAATTGATCTAATTTTTGTTGCAAATAACGAATGGTAAAGGGCGGTTTGGTTGTATAACGATTAATAATTCGACGGCGACGGAAATCTAAAGATTCTTGTACAGGATCAGCTTGAATGTGTAATTGCAATTCCCGACGACGAATAGAAAGTTCACTTGAAGTCATAACAAATTGATCTTCTAGCAAACGAATTCTTTTCTCTTCTAAAAGATCTAATTCTGGTTCTTCCGCATCAAGTAAAGCAATAAATTCACGTACTTGATGATAATATTCGGGCTCATATTGCATTAACCTTTTACTCAAGCTTATCGACTCCTCCCCAAATTGCTATTTGTTCAGGTTGCAGAGTAAAATTACTAGCATTTCCATTAATTTTGGTGTTATTCACATCAGCAATTCCTCGAACACTCACAATACGCGCATCTAATTGACTTAGACGAATAATAATTTGTTCTACATCTTTCCAAGATGTTGTCAATTCCTTGATATACGCAGATAAAATATCATTAAGGTCTGCTTGTACTTGTCCTACTGTTGTTCCAGTATCCAATATAAGACGTGTGCTAATAGTAATAGGAACTTCTTGTACTCCAGTAATAGTCACTCGATGACCAATAGGAGCAATACCTATTCCTGTGCCTTGATTTACAATAGGATCAATAATGGTCTGAACTCGATTTAATAATTCACTAGAAGGAGCACGACCATCACTTGCTATAATCGTACATTTCACTGTACCTCCACCTTGCCACACTGGAAATACTTTTACTCCACCCACACCCTCAATTTCATTAATTTCTTTCTTATAATCTGAGATATTACCTCCAAAAGGTTGCTCATTGATCGCTTGTATATATCTGGCACGTAACGTTTCATCATTTTCGATGTCTTCACCAGGTACAAGAACTTCTCCTAACTCTGCTACAGCAAGACCTTGGATATAGTCTAGTGGTAGAAGCGTTCCAGAAGGTGAGTTCCCTATTTCACCTGCCGTTTCACAAGTCAATGTATATTCACCTAGTGCAAGTTTTTGACTAACCATATAAATTAAATCTCCACTTGCCAAACGAATACCAATAGCAACGTCTACTTTACTACCGTCTCCTTTAAAAAATAATCCTTTACGTACAGCATACGTAGCAGCTTGACGCTTGATCCCATATTCTGCTGTACGTCTCTCCAAATATTCACCACTTGCTGTATCTGCAAAAGACAAATTCATTTGTATATCTAACTCTGCATACATTTGGGCTAACTCAATAGCAGCAGGTGCTAATGCATCATAAATAATACTACCTTCACGCTTATCTAATTTATCAGAGACTCGATCAAGCATACGTTCAAGTAAAACTTCGTACGTTTGTGATTCATACATAGATCTAACTCACCTCCTTATTAATTTGAAATGATCCATAACGTGTCTGTACCGTAAAGCTCACTCGAATGTCTTCACCAGATGTCCAATACGTCTGAAAATCCACAATTTGCTCAATTCGATCATCTTGAAGTAATGCTTCTGTGATCATACGTTGAATCTCAGCACGGACAAAAAGATGGTCTTGTCCTAGAATCTGCTGCCATTCTGTACCATAATCTTCACTGTAAATAAGATATTGATATCGTTCTGTATTGAGTATTTTCAACACAGCCTGACGAATAGAATCTAATCCATCAATCATCCCTGTGATTACACCACGTTCCCAACCTACCTGATACGTTAAACTAGGCATTGTAACAGTTTCGGTATCTATTGCTTGTTCAGGAGGTAATTGTAAACCAATAGGAATCATAGGCTGTCCACCACACGATCTAATACAACATAACTTTGGCCGCCCTGAATACGAAGTAACAATACTCGGTCTCCTGGCTGTAAACCTAGCTTAACAATAGTTTCAGGAATGACTAAGGCAGAAGCAGGCAAACTGAATCGTTGTTCTACACTAATTTCTAGTGGAGAACTACTAAGAACGGTCCCGTACAAAGCTGCCATTGGATTCGTATTAGATACTGCTCCAAGACTTGCTTTACGAATAATATCTAACATATCTTTACACCACTTTCACATCAAGAGACATAGTATGTTCGCCCCCAGAAAATTTGTGACTGCATTCTTCTACAAGATACACTTGGTTTTTAAATTCATTTAGCAAAATATATACGAACTTGCCACCTCTTACGCGATGATCGCCTAATGCTTCTACAGATAAACTAATCTGTTCACGATTATAAAGTGTAAGCATCTTAGCTGATGCTTCTTTAATCTGTGCATCATTCCAGCTATCTTCGGCTTTCTCATATTTTTGCAGCAAACCCCAATTTGCAATATTGTGACTATCTTGATCAATATAAATTTCGCGTTTACCGCTTTTTTTGTTATCTTTATACATTTTGATACGATTATATGTCTCGGAATCAATACTCTTTTTTATAGAATAATCATATAAAAAGTGTCCTTTCCCTAACACAACAACAGGTTCAGTGGTTGTATTACTTTCTAGTGTAAGCTGTCCATAATTATCATAGAAAACAAGTAATTGTGTACCATAAGCTAACGTATAATCTAGAGCTTTCATAATCGTATCCAGCAGCTTTTTATTATCTTCAATCATAGAAGGAATAATATAACTACCTTTTGCAAGTGTACCTATTTTTAAATTATTTTTAACCGCAATAGTACGTATGACTTCGTCTGCTGTTACATTTGTAAATACAAAAGTATCGTTTCCTAGTAAATATCGTACTTGATCATAAGCGGTAAGTTTAATTTCATTATCTGTACCTGTGCTCACTGAAAAAACATACCCATAAAACAGATTTTTTAAATTGTGACTAAATCGAACAATATATCCATTTTGCACATCAAAATCTTTCCATTGATATAATCCATCACTAACAAGTGTAAATTCAAGAGTAGCTGGTTTGCCTGTACGACTAGTTTTCCAAGTGATATCAGTTACAATATTAGAAACATCCCACATTTTACCCATTTTATTATCAATATATAGTTTAATCATTTAGCTGCCTCTTTCTGTGGCAATTTGATGACTTTACCTATAGAAAGTTTACGAAGTTCGCTATCTGGGATCTTATTCAATTTTTGAATTTCTCGATAACGACTACCATCACCTAGCTTCTTTTTAGCTATTTTCCAGAGTGAGTCACCGGCTACCACTGTATACGTACTTGATGCTTCTTTAGTATCAGCACGCTTTTTTTTGACTTCCGTTTTAGCTTCTTTAAATTTAAGTTTTAGCGCTTGATAAAAAACATATTCTTTCAAAGATAACTTAAATTGAATATCTCCTGAATCCCCAGCTACAATTGACCAATCAAATTTTTCAATACTGACTGCCATATTGATAGCCATAAATGCTTCATTTGATCGAAAACGTTCAGATTCGATGTCTCCAATCTGTGTGTTTAATTTTATTTTCTCATCGAGAGAGGATTCAGGTACATTCAGTCCTGAGAATACAAAACGAAGGGGGCGCTTTTTCTCCATCCACTTTTGAATCATTTCAACATAATGATAAGGAGTATATAAAGTATTACCTACTACAAATGGATAGCGTTGTCCTGGGAAAAAGCTTTCGATTGTAATTTCACGCAGTTTATTAGGCTGAATCGAGTTAATTTCTCCCAGATCAACAATATTGTAAGATTTTCCATCTCCAGATGCGTTAATTTCTAATTTTTCTGGATTTACAGGAAGTCGCATCGCTTCAGATTCATTATTAAAACTCAGAAAAAAACCGTACTCCTCCATTTAGATATACACCCCCTGAGCGGTCGATACAAATTCTTCTTCTAGTTTTCGACCAATATGTCCAACAATCGTATCCAGGTCAGCACCACTGTTAATATCGCCTGTAGTGACTTGGACAGTAGGAGTGAGACTTACAAAATTTTGGATTGCTTGGAGTTCTGCTAGATCACGCATCATTTTGAGATCTTCACTTGAAATGTCAACAGTTCCCTCAATGTTACCAACATTATTTACATTGTTTACATTATCAACTGTTGCTGGCATTGTTGGTGAGGATATCGCTGGCATAGCACCAGAAGTCGAAGGCATGCCAGCAGATGGCATAGTGGCTCCAGCTCCTTTTGGTAATTCCTGCTTGAATTGACTTGCAGCACTTGTATCTTTGGGTGCTTTTGGAGAACTACCTAGCAAATTATCAAGATTTAATGAATTTGTAAGCTTATCCATTGAAAAATCTTTAATAAAATTTTGGCCTGACTTTTTAATTCCTGAAAAATCTGCTGTAGCCTCAATCAATGGAATTTCTTTCGATTCTATTCCAAGTAAATCAGCGAAAAATCCAGAAACTGCATTTATACCTTTAATTCCTGCATTAATAACAGCGAGTATAAAATTCACAGCATTCTCGGCACAATCCATAATAAAGCCAAAAGCATTACTTAAAACTTCTTTGACACCACCAGCTATGCTTCCTAGTGTAAAAAATGCTGTAACTACTCCCAATATTAAAGCGATAATTATACCTAGTGGATTAGCACTCATTGCTAAATTAAAAATTCTTTGTGCAACTGCTGCAATATTTGCACCTATAGCGTATGCTACAGCAGCGACTCTTCCCATAATCATTGCTGCATTTAAAAATAACCACATTACTGCTAACGCAAGAATAAATGGAATAAGTCCAATAATAATAACCATAATATTATATAAAACATTTCCAAGTACAGATATAGAATCGACTATGACCTGCCATGCAACAGGCAAATTAGTTATTAGCCATACAAATCCTTGAGATACAAGCGCTAAACCATTTGTAAGCATATCAAAGAAAGGTTGAAAGGTTCCTGCTTGAAAAGCTGTATTTAACATATCCAATAATGGTAATAATGCTGTTAATGCTCCTAAACCAATATCAATCATAGTCATTTTGAAATTAGTCATCAAAGTTCCCCAACGTTCGGTTGGTGCATCCATCATTGTCTTTAAAGCTTCCTCAGTCATACCCCTTTTTGTCATAATTTCGTTCATAGCAGTGATATAACCATCAATATTTCCTGCTTTACCAAGTTCCATTAAATTATCATTTTCAGCTGCAGTTGCTGGAATATTAAAAGCTGTTAAAGGTGCTTCTCTACCTTTCATTCCTCCATAAATAATTTTAGCAATTTCTGATTCGCTATTTTCAGTTCCTGAAAGCTTTTGAAGTCTTACTGTTAGACTATTCAAATCTCTAATCTGATCCGTGTTTTCAGTACCAGACATAAATATTTGAGAACCTTTTAATGCTTCTTTTACGTTAGCTCCGGAATCAATTGCATCCTGTTTGAATTGCTCAAACATTGCTCCACCAACTTCAGGATTTCCAGCACGTGATATAAATATTTGTTTTGTGGATTGATCTTCGCCCGCGCTAATTAAAGCATCTTTAGCATAACTTCCAACAAACTTTAAACCTGTCCATGCTTGAGCACTTACTGATTTCAAAGCTTCTCCTAATTTGACTGCACTTCCAGTACCTTCTACCACTTTTTTATTTAATTCTTCTTGATTTTGTTTCGCTTGACTAATTTTAATGGCTGTTTTGGCAGCACTTGCTGTAGCACTATCCCAAAAATTTGTATACATAGATACAGAATTCAATTTAATAAACTTATTAATACTTTCTCGAAGCATTCCTGCTGTATTAAAACTTTCTGCTATACGATTTGCTGCTAAATTAGGATCAAAATTAAACACTTTTCCACCTCCTTAACTTATAACACTAATGCCTCTTTCCTTTTTTCTGAGCCTTCTTTTCCGCTTCTACACGAATAGAAATCATTGCATAGATAGCGGCACGTTCGTATAGGGACATCTTCATCAGATCATGTGGAAGGATGTTGAGTTCGTGGAGGGCGTAGTAGGCAAAATTTGCTTCACTGTCGCCCTCTTTGATTAGTTTTTTACGTCATTTACCAATTCGTTCATATCGCGGTTAAAACCGTTCAATTCTTGTACACGTTCACCCAAAGCTGCAAATTCACCTGGTAATAACATTTTACGAAGTAATGATTCTGCTCCTAATACACCATATGATTTTTGCAAATCTGAATTTTTAAGATCAGGGTAAGTTACACTAGCAGCCATCAATTTAGCCATATATTCGTTAGGATCAATTTCGGGTGTATATACTCCGTTTTTCCCTTTGACTTTACGTGTAGCGGCTTTACGACACTCCTGGTTCTCATCTTCGTTCATGCTACGCAATTTCCAAGATACAGCTTTCCCTTCTGCGTCTTTAAATCGTGAAGATACAATAAATTCTTCTACCACGTCAGATGATACGTTTTGTGCAAAAAATAAGCTTAATTCACTCATGAATAATTCCTCCTGAAAGTTAGGTAATAGTTTAGTTGATTCATAACAGAATATAGAATAGCCCGATCTTCTTAAGAATAGGATTCCATGAAGAATCATTCATCTAGAAGATCAGGCATCTATCTATATATTATTAATAAGTTGTTATCCGTATTAATTTAATCAATTATAGAGCAGGCGTACCAAATTTGTTATTAATATCTACACCATCGAACGTAAATGCTACTTCTTCTTCTAGCGCATCTGATTCTGTGTCCAACGAAGCCATAATTACGCTATCCAAGTTAACATCACGCAAAGTAATAGTTTGATATCCAATGCTAGATGTAGGATCTTCATTCGTAACTTCAATATCGAAATACGTATCTACACCTGTTTTCATATAATCCAACATCATTTGACGGAAACGTGAAGTCATATAAAAAATGGTCATTGTACCTGAACCTGACCATCCTGTAGCTTTATGCTGTACTCCGCGTCGACCTAATGTTTTCACTTCTGCTTTTTGCTTTTCTACCGTAGCTTCTAATGTTTTGATATAAAACATTTCTTCTACCTGATTATTAATAGTAGCAAATGCGCGTCCTTCTTGCCCTGAAATGGTATCTTTTGCTTTTAAGAATGTCATCTTAAACCACCTTCACTTTCATGTATACTTTTTCAACGGAATCTACTGGTTGTACATTTAATTCAACAACAATACTATCTACTTCATTGCCAGCAGTCACTGTAATATCAGTTTGGGCATTAAAGTTTTGAACTGCACCAATATTTTGCAGATCATCTAGATATGCAATACATTGCGAACGGAAAAGACTACGACCATCGTTATTGTTGTTTACTTTACCAATAAAGTACGATTCGAAAATACGCTTCATATCATTACCGATGCTATCCAATACGCGTACAACACGGTTTTTAGCAAAATGACGTGCTTTCTCAGGTGTATAGGATACAAAGGTATTGATATCCTGCTCAACTACAGCACGATCATTCACAGCCGTAAATACAAATTCACCTTTTTGCAATGCCGCTTCTGTTTCTGAATGTGTCAATTTGCCGTTTACATCGACAGCATCATCATATGCTGTATAGGTTAAGGAAGAATTGACTGCCGCTCCTGCTGTTGCTCCTGTTACCCATGCTACAGATTTTTTAGCATCTAGTACTGTTCCATCTGTAAGCACAACACCATTTTTTACGCTAATTACTCCTTCTTGATCGGCATTTGGATAGTTAGCAAGAACAGCTTGTACCTTTTTACCTTCTGTATTACGTAGACGCTTAATATAAGCAGCATAAACCGATTTAAGTGAAGCTTCATCCGAAATTAAACCAACCGTTTGAAATTCCAATGCTTCCAGTTCTGCCAAATAAGCAGTATGATCAGCATTTGTTGCTGCTGCACTTGTACCACCTACCAATGGAGCCCCAGCAGTAGCTGTTAAAGCACCCTCGCCTGCAAATACAACATAATCATTAGCTACCAGTTCTTTTGCGTTACTTACTGTTTGTTTATCTACACTAGAACCATCTAGCAAAGTACTAACATCGAATAAAGTCTCATTGTTAATATTTTTTTCGACAGTAATTGTTAATTGATTACCACGAATACCACCATAACGAGCAGTAGCAGTCAATACACCTGCTTTAACTGTTGATTTTTCTCCATCATTTAGACGATAGACAATCAATTTTTGTGCACGTTTAAGCGCTTCACGAATCAACATCATTTGAGAAGAAGTATAATCATAGCCCAGTGTTTTTTGAGTATTATCACCTGCTACAATAGTTACCATTTTTTTGGAAGCGCCCCAGTCAAGATTCAAAGCAATACTTGCTGTTCCTCGCTCTCCTAAAGTACCTGGTAATTGACCCTCTGATACAAAATTAATATAGACACCTGGACGAATTTTATTTTGTGTAGTATATGTTCCACCAGCCATTTATTTGGCCTCCTCATTCATAAATTGGTTTAAATGTTCTTTTGCTTGTTCCATCGTATAGTTGCTTCCATCTTCCAAAAGGCCTTCTAATACATCTTTTTCTAAACGTGTAAACTGACTTGCCTGCATAAATTGTTCTTTTCGATACATGGTAGTTTCTGTTGGCATAAAAAGTTCTCCTTTATATCTTTATTTAATGAACGATTTCGCTATATTCGCTCAGCGTTGTGGTACAGCTCGAAGATGCTGATCTAATTCTCCCATTAATACACCTGGTAATGGTGGTTTAACTGTACGAACAGGATAATTAACTCTCATACGAGGTATTCCATCATCTGTATCCCAACGGAGCTCACTAGCACGACACAAAGTATCTTCATGTCCAATCGTTTCTAAAGCTTCAAATAAAGATTCAGTCTGATAATCAGGTGATTCGCCTGTCTTAGGAATATAACGAATTTCTAATGTATACATACGTACAAAGCGATCGCTACGCTCTCTAGTAAAATCCACAGAGACTAAGCGATATTCAATACGTGGTTGCTCTGTCTCATGCTGATCCGCACGATAGAACGGTACATTAGGAAATTTCGTTGTCAAAGACAGTTGTACTTGATGGATGACTTCTTGTGCATCCATAATTCTTTTCCTCCTTTACCGAGAAGGATGCTCACCTCCTTCGGTTATAAACTGTCGGAAATGAAATAAGGAATTTTTACACCGCTATTTTAGCTTTATCTATAGTACTGATAACAAGCATGCCGTTTTCCTAGGCAGTGGGTTCTGGAGCATTCATGCTCCTGCGGTGTTCCTTTTGCTTCATTTCCGATAATACAATCTTACCTCGTTTTTCTCCTAATGGAGACGGTGTATCGGACGAAAAAAAGACGGTTAATAGATGACTTACGGCGGTAAAAAGAAGAGCTTTTAGGTTAGGGCTTGCTACGCTTGGTTTTTGCGGATAGTAACGACTTTACAAAGGGTTTTACGCCTCTAGAAATGCTTTTCTTCTATAGAAGATAAAGTCCAACAGATAAGAGAAAAACAAAAAAACGCTTGCTCGTAAGCAAACGTTTTGGACAATTGATATAGGATTGGATATTTATTCATTTCGCCAGATCGTCGTCTGTTGATGGATCTACAGTATTGGAAAAAGGCTGGCTGACTACTTTGCGAGAACGTACGATATCGACTGCACAAAACAATACGGATGCTGTTGCGACTTTGATCCACCATGCAGGTTTTGATTTTAGACTCATCATTACGCCTCATTTCTATTGATATCTGTCTAAACGTAACACAATACATAAGTTCTATTCCACTTTAGCATTGGGCTCTTTATCTTCATGAACATGATTGAATTAATCTATATCAACGATGTAACGATTAAGAACTATAAGGAACTTCTGTACTTCGGCGTGTACGACTTTTTTTAGGCATCAATTCATCTAACTTAATCATGCCTGTATCGGCAAGCGCTAATGCCATTTTGTAAAAAGCTTTGGTTCTTACTTTAACATACGTATCTTTGCTGATCGGTGGATCGAACAGATAGCTGTACACTTTATAATCGAATACATCATCGTGTTTGAGGTATCTTTCTTTTAATAGTAATTGTTCACGTTCGCCTAAGCGCTCTACAATGGCTTCAATTCGTTCGCAATAGGCACGTCGTGCCGCAGGAGTATCTACATTATAGATAGCTGCATTCGCAGTTGAATCGCTAGTTACATTGGTTGATCCATGCATCCGTTCTTGATAAGAAGCGGTCATCGACGTTTCACGCATTTCAAAAGTGATAGTTTTATAAATCCGATATTTTTCAAATACAGCTTCTACAGCAGTACGTGTTTGACGGCGATCTAATTCAGGCAAAGCAGTAAGTAAATTCATGAGGTAACACTCCTTTAATAGGGTTAGTATAGATATAAAGTAGAAAGACAGTGAAAAGATACAACCAGTTGGCAATAAAAGTGGTTTTCCCTTCATTACCTTTTGGCAATAAATCAAGAAATAAAACATCTTTTTCCAATCAATAAATCATTATAAATTCCAATTTATTGATCTTGTTCGTATTTTGTTCGTATTTTATATTTTTACAATAACACACCGGAGAATATTGGTAAAACCGGAAATAAAGCGATTTTTGCGCAAAAAGGATACATTATCTCGCTTTTTCTTACAAACCCATACCTTTTGGCAAAGAAGTAAAAGACAATGTTTACCTAATGGCAATACTAGGGTATATTATAAGTGTTCTTACTTTCATTGAATATTTCGCAAGTGTACCTATAGAAAGGGTGTATTGTCGGTGGATAATCTTTCATTTGGTCTATATTTGAAACAAATACGTGAGCAAAAACACTGGAGTATTAATCAGTTGGCAGAGATCGCCGGCATCAGCACTTCACAAATTTCGCGAATCGAAAATGGTAGACGTGGTGTGCCCAAACCGCAAACGATCGAAAAGCTAGCGAAAGCGCTGGCTGTTTCTTATTCCGAAATGATGGATCAGGCAGGTTATCTGCGCCCTGAAGAAGCAGAGCAAATCCCCGAATGGGCAAGCTCGCGCGATAAACGAGATTTTAAAAAGATGTTAGAGGAAGATGGTGAATTAATGTTTGATGGAGTGCCACTGGATGATGAAGATAAGCAACGGATCAAAGATGTATTAACCGGTTTGTTCTGGGAAGCCAAACATATGAATAAACGTAAACCTCTTTCTTCCGACGATTCTACATCCAAGTAAACACTTTATCTAATGTATAGTAAGCAATTATATCAATAGAAAAATGCGCTTTTACTGCCAAGCGCTTCATTGAAAGAAGTTTTGCTTTGCCAAAATCACTTTCTTATCAGACTAGAAGAAGTCGCGCTTATTCGATTAAGCGCTCGGAGGTGGCTTGTAACGATGGAAGAGAACGCAGCTCATCTGGTCCGCAAATATAAAACGAATTGCCCTTTTGAAATTGCTGAAGCGCTCGGCATACATATTCGCTACATGGATCTTGGTAAATCCACCAAAGGTTTATACTACAAAAAATTGAGACGACGCTTTATTATTATTAATGAAGGGCTTTCGGATCAATGGCAGCGATTCGTATGTGCACATGAACTTGGACATGATCGGTTGCATAAAGGCATTAATCGCTTTTTTTTAGAAGAACATTCTTATTTTTGGCCGGGTAAGTTAGAAAGACAAGCTAACTATTTTGCGATTACACTATTGACTGCCGGGCAAGAGCAACGGATCGGAGAAACGACCGAAGCTTTTGCCAAACGAACAGGCATCCCACCAGAGATGTATTATTTTTTTGACTATTAATCGAACATACGTTCTTTTTAGCGCTTTTACGTTTATTTTGTGCCCAACAAAAAGAGTGGTTGCGATAACCACTCTTTTTTGTCATATAGATTCATTGTTAATTTATGATTGTAGAATACGAAATACATGAGCGATTGGTGCAGTCGTAACATCGGTGATCGATTCAGGCAATGTCACAATAATACCTTCTTCATTTTGTTCAAAGTCTAGCCCTTCAATCACTTCTTCGCCTAACAAATCGATGTTGTCGATCTGCTCCATATAAGGGATACTCATCGTAGATGGAATCACCATCGCTGCATTGGTATATAAATAAGTAGCATAGACTGTCTTCTGAGCAGCTTTACCTGTAAATGCCCAACCTTGTGTGTAGACTGGCGCAACACTACGTGTTCCATAGACTGCTTCTCCATATATATTGAGCCACGCGCCTAATCCTTTGATGCGCTCGATAGCCCCTTCTGGCAAACGTCCATCGGGTTGTGGCCCTACATTCAATGCTAGATTACCACCTTTGGCTACAATCTCCATCAACATATGCACCAATTCACGTACCGATTTATATTTATCTTCATATCGGAAAGAAAAAGAAGTTCCCATCGTGACACAGCTTTCCCAAGGAATCGACATCGCATGCTCAGGAACCGTCTGTTCAGGAGTCACGATATTTTCATAGGCGCCGCCTACTGTACGGTCTGCTGATAATAACCACGGTTGCTGTTCCCGCGCTTTTTCTACCACTTCACCTAAACGAATATCTTGATTACCTTTGCCCGGTCTAACCCAACCCGCATCTAACCACAAGACATCGATTCGTCCGTACTTGGTCAATAACTCCAAAATCTGCTCATGTGTAAATTCAACAAACTTTTCCCATAACCACGGATATTCAGCAGGATCATACGTAGGTCCACGCCATGAATCTTGTCCGCGCTCCATGCCATCTGCCCAGTAATACGGAGTATGCCAATCAGCTTTGGAGAAATAAGCAGAGATCGCTAACCCTTTTTCTCGAAAAGCATTAAACACATTACCTACAATATCGGCATATTTATGCTGGTGAAAAGGAGTATCTTTTCCTGTAATACGATAATCTGTTGTATGCGTATCCCACATACAAAATCCATCATGATGCTTAGTTGTGAAATTTAAATATTTGAATCCACCTTCTGCCGCAAGTTCTGCCCAGACTTCCGGTTGAAAGCGAATCGGATTAAATGTTTTGTTGAGATCAAAATACTCTCGTTTTAATTCTTCTTTATCCGATTGCCAATCGATGCCGTCTCTTGACCAATCACCATCATCATCACTAAGCGCCCAGGACTCGACTACGCCGAGCTGCGAATAAGGACCCCAATGCATCATCAGCCCTAGCTTCTGATCTTTGAACCATTCTAATCGTTCCAAAATGTACGGATCTTCTGGCTTAACCCAAGATTCCTCACTGCTGTAATTATGTACTCCACCCTGTACTTCCATCAGCTTTTCCATCATTTCACGTTCTTGTTCATTCATCGGTTGCTCACTCATTGTCTTTTCCCCCTGTCGCTTATTCATAGATTCCGTGCTTACTATATCAATTAGCGATACAGAGGGAACTTCCTGCATGATTCTTTTATGATTGTGTATACTTTTTTTCGTTCTAGCCTGATAACTTTGGTAAAAAGACAATTCCAAGCAAAATAAGTGTCAGTACTATACAGATATTTTCAAATTTATCTCCTTTTTTAGTCCCTGTGCTCATTAGATTAAAACGCAATCTCCATTTCAAAGGAGGCAATAACTTCACTCCTCGATTTGTAAGCGAATCGGCCAATAAATGTAGAAAATAAGAGACTCCACCTGCAATCCAGATACTTTTCCCTAAATGAGCAGTTGTTCCATATAACAATGCTGACCATGCGGCTGTTCCATAAATCGTATGCGTTAATCCCCGGTGTGGTAAAAATGTACAAATAATCAGCAAACATCCCGCCATATAATTCCACGGAGCTATGTCTCGACCATAAATAATCATACCGACACCAATCATAAACATTACAAATTTGCGTAACGAACGTACTGGTAAAAAAGCGATAAAGACCACCGCTACAGCGATCCCTATATCCCACGGCATTCCAAATAACCCTTTCCACAAAATCCACACAACAGCTACAAGCATAACCGTCTGCAATACACGTAACAGAGGTTCAGATAATGTTTTGGATACAAGTAGTGAATTAGGCTCATCAATATCGGGTAATAAAGAACTAACAGCCGCTGCTACAACAGCTGCTGATGTCACAGGTATACCTGCAAGTGTCATCAAAGAAACAGTGACTCCAGTACTAATAATAAAATGCGATTTACCCATCATAATACAAAAATCTTCCTTTCTGCCGAGCCATCAAGTTATTCTTGTTGTTTTGTAAATGAATGATTTATTTTGTTCGGTGAATGTTAATTTTTTGCTATTCATCTTTTTATGTTTCTAATCCATAGTAAAATAGCTGTAAACAAACCAATAGTTCAAAATAGAAAAACCTTTTCTTACCATCTTTCAAAGGAGCGTTACTATGGGAACCTTATCAAAATGGCTCCGTATCACTGTATATGGTTCACTTATGAGTCTTATTCTTACCAGTTGTAATCCAGATCATCTTGCTTCTTCATCTGTAGCTACGTCATCTTTTACCATACAGTCAGGAGAACATCTTATGCATAAAACTAAAACTTCACAATCTGTACGTGTCACTCCTAGTGATACATCTGAATATCCGATTCATCCCGATCATCTTACCAATGAATTAATGAAAGGCAATTATGAGCAAATTTATTCGCAGACTTCACAAGCGTTCAAACAAGAAGTCTCATGGGATACTTTTTTAAAAGTGATCTCTTCTTTTAGCGATGGTGCACAAGGTTATCAATCAATATCCGAACTCAAGCAAGATCATACGATTCGAAAAGTATGGATCGATGAACAACAACGCCGTGGAATCGTTGCTGTCTTTGCAGATCAACTTCCTGATTATCCAGATCATACGATTTTAGGATTACGTGTAAATGATCTAGAAAAGCACCCGGCAACCGATCATATTCAGACACAGACGATATTTAGCCCACCTGTTCAGCAAAATTGGCAAGTGGTCTGGGGTGGTTCGAATACACTGGTCAATTATCATTATGAATATCCTAATCAACGGTATGCTTATGATCTAATCGTGACTCAGAACGGATCTTCTTATCGAGGCAATCCGAAAAAGAACAAAAGTTACTTTGCTTTTGGTAGACCTGTGACTGCACCCGCTGATGGCAAAATCATTAAAGTGGTGAACAATATTGCTGATAACAAGCCTGTAGGTTCAACAAATGAACAGCAACCTGCTGGCAATTACGTTATCATTCAACATGCTGATCGTGAATATAGTATGCTTGCTCATTTCCGACAACACTCGATTGATGTTCAAGTCGGTGATACGGTGAAGCGTGGTCAAGTTCTCGGACAATGTGGTAATTCTGGCAATTCCAGCGAACCTCATATCCATTTTCAAGTGATGGATCAAGCGAATTGGGCAGCATCCACTTCGTTACCTGTACAGTTTGCGAATCACTTTTCACCGATTCAAGGCGAGACTATGCATCCCTCATTATAGCACGTATGTTCGCTTTTGTATAAAAGAGAAAGACAAGCATCATCTCCATGTTCAAAAGGAGAATGCTTGTCTTTTTTTATACTTATAAGCTAGCGATATAGGTAAAATAGAATCGATGTGATCGTATCTATTCAGTTACATTTTTTCTAAAGAAGTAGCAGTTGAGTCGGCTTGTTGTAATTCTTGCAGACGTTCTTGAACACGACGTTTGCGATATAACATTTTGCCTGCTTCTGCGACACTTTCAAGTGCTGTATGGTTGGTAAATGCACCAAAAGCAATTCCTGCAACAGGTATCAATTGAAATAATTTTTTGATTCCAAAATTATCACGGTAAGTGGTGATGACTTCATGCCATCCTTTCATTTGGGAAAAGACTTCTTTGGACGTATCTGCATGATCAAAATCAGACAATTCGGATAGGATTGATTTTTTGCCAACGATATCAGAAGAAGAAAATTGCAGGCATTTCATAATAAACAAACGTTCTTTGGGATCTTTAGGATCGTAACCGTAGCATAAAGCAATCTCTTGCAGAATTTTGAGTGACATTCCGATCATTGCTGGAATATCGGCTGAAATGGTAAAAATCCCACCAATGCCTGTCGTTGCGCCTTGAAGTGCTGCCCAGTTGGAGCGATTTTTGGATAAAGAATCTGCTGTTTTGTTCATCACTTGAAGAGGCAATTGAGAAGCTTGTGCTATCGTCAGCTCTTGATCCGCTTGCCCTTGTTCTTTGGCTAGACGCTGCATGACCGCTTTGGATGAAATAAGATAGGTTCCACCACTTTGAATAAAACGTCCTAATTCATTTAATACTACACCTAATTTGTTACGAATCATTTTCGGTGTCATTTTGTCCAGAATCATAAAAGGAATACGTCCCAATTTGTCCCAAAACATAATGCCGCCTTGATCTTTTTCCCACTTTTTGATCTGTTGTAACGCTTGTTCCAGTTCAGCCTGACTCTCCATAGTGTTCATCGTATTGAGCTCCTTCAATCCATAATTAATACTTTGTTTTACTTATTATAATAGATACGTAGCAGATACCAAATATAACTCAATATTTATTTATAAAAAAACCGTATAGCTATTTTTCCTGTAGATCGAAAAAACAGTTATCCGGCTTATATCTCTCTATATCCGTTCGATAGCCACTATTTTAGATATAAAAAAAGCCGCGGGTCGTGGATCTCCGCGTCTATCGGTGATACTTTGTATACAAGTTGTATTTAGATAGAAGATATAGCGTTATGTTGAGTTGCTTTATCTGCTTTGTCGTCTTCTTCGCGTAAAGGAGCATAAGTGATACGATCTAGTACCAGACCATCGCCTACAGGCTCGCCATTTACTGTAATTTGAATCTTTCTGTAATTGTTATCAAAATTTGAATTGTACATATTATATTTCACTCCTAGTATAGTTAATCTTCTTGGTGTATGTGGTGTAACCAGAATATTTATTTTGTTCAGCCTGTCTTAGTATTACCCATATATTTTCCAACCTAAACATTTGATCTGTACTTTTCTACTATTTTTCTTTGGAATACATGATAAAGTACAGATCAAAATGTATTTTTGTATCTAAACCATGTAATATTAGGGTATATCTATTATGATGAATAGGTACACAATAGCTATTTATATGGAAGGGGGATTACGATGTCAAAAAGGACTCAACCGTTACGCACATTTTTGGTCTTATTGTTAGTATTGTCTGGAGTATTCAGCAGTCAGACAATGGCCCATGCAGGTTGGTGGGAAGACTACAAAAATGGGATTGAGACTTTTACGAATTTGCCCCAGGAAGTCAATCAGTTAAAAGAAGGCTATGATCAAGCACTCAACAAGCTCGATCAAGCTCAGACTCAACTTAACCAAGCGCAATCCAATATAGAATCGTATCGCGAAGAAAATGCTCGTTTGGCTGAACAAAATGCTCTACTTGCTCAAACAGTAGAACAACTCAAACAATCTGATGCTAATCGTGCACAAAGCGCTCGCTTTTGGAAAGCATTAGTCTTTACTGCTATAGGGATAGTCGTCCTTTTCTTTGTATCTACCCGTCTGATCCGCTTTGGCTTACGTCGTCGTTAACAACGATAGAATAGATCATCCTATCTGCCCGTACAAATTTGAGTATACATTTCAGGAGGAATCCTTTTGCAATTGGAATGGCAACAATCAACTAAAATGCCCGCGTCCGGTCAAGCGGTTACGATCGTACTCGGTGAAGCTGAAAAACTGCATATGCTGCATCCCGGACAAGTAATTGCTTATACCGGTCCTTCTGGAGGACGTAGCGATCGCTTTATGGATGTCAAAGGCATGTACCGCAAACGGAATCTGATTCGAGCCGATTTTACAGGAGCCTGTCGCTTTATTGCTTCTCTTCCGCCTGGCTTTAATCTAATGCCTATTCCGATTAGTGGTGGCAGTGATCTGCTCTATGATTTTCGTCATTTATTTTATTATACCGATGGTATCAAAATGCAGACCCGACTGTTACAATTCAAAAATATGCTGATTACTCGTGATGCCATCAAAGTTAAATTTAGCGGTGAAGGTGAGATTGGTATTTTGACTAAAGGGGCTGTGGTGGAAATGAAACTTCATCCTACAGAACCACTGTATGTTGATGCTCGTAGTCTACTTGCGTATCCAGAAAATGCTCAATTGAAGTTAAGTGTCTATGGTAACCACCTTGCCAGTCAACATATGCATTATCAATGGCAGATGATCGGTAGTGGCTCCGTACTGATCCAAAGCGGACACGATAGCGGTGAATTGGAAAAGCATTTGCAAGGAGATGGATTATTCAAACGCGTATTGCGCGAAGTGATTCCTTTTGGAGGCATATTTATTAAATAGTCCACTATACAAAAATGGATCGATTAGCATACCTTATCCAATCAGGTAGCCAGTCGATCCATTTTGTGATTATCGAGCTCCATGATCCCATAATTCGAACTCTGGTTTGACCCATTTATTGAGCTGTTTGAACTGCTTCTGATCAATATACGCTATTAATAGATGATGGTCTTGTGGACTAGCTACAAATTGTTTTTCAGGATTACGTTTACGATCAAGCGCAATTATATAATCGAAAAAGCTTTTATCAATCCATTCATTCTTATATTCCAAATTCCATTCGATACGTTCTCCATGATAGATAAAAGAAAACAATACATTACGCTTCTCATGATCCACACAACTACGAATATGCTTCATTTCAAGCGCTCCGTCTGTCATTTGAACCATACGTTCAGCCAGTTGAGTATAAATATCTGTATTATCTACAGCTTTGAGATCCACATACCAAATATTGTTTGTATGATTAACCCACTCTTCCTCGATCAGTGTCTGACCTCCGAGTGCAATTAATAGATGCACATAAGGCTTTTCTTCAAACCACGCTTTATCTTGACCATTCATTAAATGTTCGAGACTGATTCCCTCATTCACTGCAATTCCTGCTTCTTTGAGGCGTGTCCATTGATCTGCTAAAGGTACTGTTTTATTGCGAAAAAAACCGATCATCATACATCTCCCTTCGATCTGTTGTGTCTATAATCAGCTACGATGTGTGCAATCAATGCGGCATGAAATCATGCGGCCTAGAATTCCTACTTTCTGTTGTTAGATATATGAAGAGTACAGTATTCTTCATTTGCATATTATCCTATAATAACCCTTTCCGCCAAGTCTTATAACTCCTTTTCATGTAAAAATAACAAAAAATAGCTAATATCCTGTCTAACCATGACGGATACCAGCTACTTTTCAGTACGGTTTATATCATTTACTCAGAAGTTGAATGTTCTTCATTCGCTTCATAGAAATCCCAAACCGCATCAATAATACGATCAAACGTATCATCATCTTCACTAATAAGTGTTTCCAGCGCTAGAATTTCTTCTTCTTTGCCCGGTTCATTTAGAAAGTGCAAGCTATAATCCCACTCTTTGCCACGCTTGGTGAACAGAGTTACTTCATACGGTTCAGCATGCCCCTCGACCACTAATTCCACTTTGCCAATATAGCCTTTGTCTGGCTCAGGCACTTGCTCCAATTGAGCATTACGTATCGTGATATTCATTGTGTATTCTCCTTTATTGATGAAAATCAGTTGTTTGTTTTATTGTAACATGGTTTGATCAATATATTTAGACCAACCTATATCGAAAACTTCTTTAACAAAAGATAACCCATCCTCGTGAGCATACACAACAATTTCCAACAGGTTGTTCTTTGACAGAACTCATTCATAAACTCCTTACTGAATAATTCTATTCTCTTTTGATATTAAAATTTTCTTTATTTTAGAATCTTAGTTATGTTCGATAATAATCCAATCGTTGTTCTAACGTCCCTGTATGGAACTCTAGTAAATGCCCATCTGGATCGCGGAAATAGATGGATTGTCCTTCTCTTTCTGGATTACGCTGTCGTCCTTCTTCTATTGTTGCACCTGCTCTTTGAAGTCTAGCTCGTAAAGCATCTAAATTTTCCTCTTTTACCGAAAAAGCAATATGAGTATATGACTGATGAATCTCTTGTCTTGGTATGTCTTCTTGTAGATTCAATGCTAACCAAATACCGGCTATTTCAAAATAAACAGTCTTTGGTTTAACCAGTAACGGCTGAACAGCAAATACATTAATATAAAAAGTCATCGCACGCTCCATATTAGCTACAGAAAATGTAATATGTCCTATACCGTGAATAATAAGCTTAACCTCCTTCAATATCTTTATAAATTATTTAGTTCTAATCATGCATCATTGTCTACAAATATGCTATACTAACGAAGCAGTTTTTCAAGTTTTATCCTGAACAGAAGATAATCCGTAGTTGTACTTGATCAGACTCCTTTCTTCTTTATATAAGTAGAAATCGTAGTTCTGTACAGAGCAACGCGGGAGAGGTTCGCGAACTCCCTCTATAAAAAACTATCAATCCTGATCAATGCGTGTATTTCAAAAGAAGACTCTGTCTTTTTTAGCATTGATATGAGGTTTGTTTTTTGTTGGACAGGTTCATGGAACTCTCTTCTTCCCGAAGGACAACAAGATATAGGGTGTTGAACGTTTTGCTGATTAGAATGATGCAGATCATTTCTTTTCTAAGCAAGTGGTCTTCGTGCTAGTGTCTTGATATCCCCTTAAGGAAATGGAGAGATTTTTTTATGCTTAAAAATGAAAAAGCGGTCGTCGTTTTCAGTGGTGGCCAAGATAGTACAACCTGTTTGTTCTGGGCAAAAGAGCAATTTGCTGAAGTAGAAGTGGTGACTTTTAACTACGGTCAACGCCATAGTGCAGAGATCGAAGTAGCGACTCAAATTGCACAAGAATTAGGTGTTGAGCAGACGATTCTCGATATGAGTCTACTCAATCAACTGGCTCCTAATGCATTGACTCGTTCGGATATTGATATTACCCACGAAGAAGGCGAATTACCAAGTACATTTGTCGATGGACGTAATTTGTTATTTTTGAGCTTTGCTTCGATTATGGCCAAACAAAAAGGAGCACGTCATATCATTACCGGTGTCTGTGAGACCGATTTTAGCGGATATCCAGATTGTCGCGATATTTTTGTTAAATCACTCAATGTAACGTTAAATCTGTCGATGGATCACCAATTTGTTATTCATACTCCTTTGATGTGGCTCGATAAAGCTCAAACATGGGAAATGGCAGATCAATTAGGTGCTTTTGATTATGTACGTGAAAAAACGTTAACTTGCTATAACGGTATTATAGGCTCCGGTTGTGGAGAATGCCCTGCTTGTAAATTACGTCAAGCTGGACTGGATCGTTATCTTGCAGAACGTGAACAATCCAATGACTCTACTGAGGGTGCACGTCGATGAATCAACCGGGACCTTTCCGTATCGTCGAGAAGTTGCAACAGTATGGTACAGATATTCAACACGAACAGCTCCGCTACCATCGTAGACGGGTGCTTGTCAATAAAGAGTTTACCTTTGATGCAGCGCATCATTTACATGCTTATGAAGGCAAATGTATGAATTTGCATGGTCATACGTATCGAGTGATTTTTGGTATTAGCGGTATCCCTAGTGATAACGGGATCGTAGTCGATTTTGGGGATATCAAAAACATCTGGAAAGCTCATATCGAACCCTTTCTTGATCACCGCTATCTCAATGAAACGTTGCCTCCAATGAATACAACGGCTGAAAATATGGTCGTATGGTTATATGAACAAATGGAATTAGCACTGCAAAGCGAACCTTATGCAGGGCAAGTCGAAGGCGGACGTGTAGAATTTGTACAATTGTATGAGACACCAACCAGTTATGCAGAAGCAAGACGGGAGTGGATGCAAGCATGAGTACAACATTTAAAGTGAACGCCGAACAAATCGCTAAAGCCAATCAATTAGCAGGTTCAGATATAGATAATCACGATCATTCCGAACACCCTCATACACCGAAAATCGCTCCGATTCCAATACTTGAGATTTTTGGACCTACCGTTCAAGGTGAAGGAATGGTGATCGGGCAAAAAACGATGTTTGTGCGTACGGCTGGTTGTGATTATCGTTGTAGCTGGTGCGATTCTGCTTTTACATGGGATGGTAGTGCCAAAGATCAGATTATGCGTCTAAGTGCTGAAGAAGTGTATGCTCAATTGTTCGACATTGGTGGAGATCGTTTTAACCATGTCACGATTTCAGGCGGTAACCCTGCTCTGCTTCCTCAATTGGGACAACTGGTACAATTGCTAAGTGAAAAAGGGATTCGTACCGCAGTCGAAACACAAGGTTCCAAATGGCAAGATTGGTTGACTGACATTAATGAAGTCACCATTTCACCGAAGCCACCAAGTTCTGGAATGACCACTAATTTTGAGATGTTAGATGATATTATTCGCCGTCTGGAGCACAATCAGATCAGTCGCTATACAGCGCAAGCACAAGAAGCACCTCTTTCTTATGCGGGAACATCACAGTTTGCTCATTCGTTTAGCCTCAAAGTTGTGATCTTTGATGAACAGGATCTGGCTTATGCAGAGAAAGTGCATCTACGTTATCCAAATGTACTGCTTTATTTACAGACAGGTAATCCTGATGTGACCAGTGCCGATGATCAGATTGCAGCTTCTTTATTGAAGCGTTATGAGTGGCTGATTGATCAAGCGATGGATATGCCTGCTTTTAACGATGCTCGTATTTTACCGCAATTGCACACTCTGGTATGGGGCAATAAGCGCGGCGTTTAGCAGAACATGATATACCCTATTTTTTCGCGTAAAACGCTAGAAGAAGTACGATGAAAGTAACTATATATTTAGAGGAGATTAATTTCTATGTCCGGAAGACAACCCGATGAAATGCAAGATTTAACACTGCTTGGCAATCAAGGAACCAAATACAATTTTGAATACGATCCAAGTATTCTTGAAAATTTTGATAATAAACATCCATATCGTGATTACTTCGTTAAGTTTAACTGTCCTGAATTTACAAGCCTTTGCCCGATTACAGGACAGCCTGACTTTGCAACGATTTATATTAGTTATATCCCTGATCAGAAAATGGTAGAAAGTAAGTCTCTCAAGCTGTACCTATTCAGCTTCCGCAATCATGGTGATTTCCATGAGGATTGTATGAATATTATTTTGAACGATCTTGTTAAATTAATGGACCCTCGTTATATCGAAGTCTGGGGTAAATTCACGCCACGTGGCGGGATCTCTATCGATCCATATACCAACTACGGTAAGCCAGGAACAAAGTATGAGCAAATGGCTGAACACCGTATGATGAACCATGATATGTATCCTGAGACCATTGATAATCGTTAATTGTTATTTTGCATCGTTCATCTATAGATAGATTAAGAAAGCTAACGTGTCACTACGTTAGCTTTTTTTGTTATATACGCTATATATTTCATACAGTACGGTATGAAATCATAAGTTCGACCCAATCTAATCCCATCCTAATTGGCACAAATCAAGTATATTTCGATTGCTATTTTTGTCGATTTATGTTGTTCACAAAATATACTAAAAATATTTTCTTTCTAAATTATGATTAATTTTTTTGCTTTCTGCTCTTCTGTTCATTTCTATAATTAGATAAAAGCCTATCCCTATAGTCGTAATATGGTTATGAACAATCTGGTTTGTCTTTAGATATTATATTGTTTTATATATAACAATTTGAATATAAAATTTATCTATATTATTTTTCAAATAATCCTCCACTTGTACTTATAGCTACATTTCTGATTATATTCATACTTCTAAGATAGCTATCAATCACTTTTTATTTCAGGCTCTATTTCTATTTATTTGAAGATCAACAATCTGGTATTTATACATTTTTCTTATTTCAAATCATTGTTACGAAAGCGTTTTTGTAAATATCGTTATAATTATATCCTATGATTTTCTGTTCTTTTTCCATCCAAAAATGGTATCGCTTCCATATCAATACTTCAAATTTTAACAGTTGATTTTACTTTATTTGGGAATAAAATAGGTTATGTACTCTTTTCCATACTTACAAGAAAGTACAGAAAAGAAAATGATTATTTTCATACACAGAAAAGGAGATGGACAGATTGAGTACAGAAACCAAACTTAAAACAACGAATCCAACCGACGTAGCGAAAACAAAGGTAACCACAGGTGCTGATGTAGTTGTCGATAGCCTTATCGCTCAAGGGGTTAAATATATATTTGGGATTCCAGGGGCCAAAATTGATGCCGTTTTTGATGTTCTACAAGATCGCGGTCCTGAATTAATCGTATGTCGTCATGAACAAAATGCTGCTTTTATGGCAGCCGCTATTGGTCGTTTAACAGGGAAACCTGGTGTATGTCTAGTGACTTCAGGTCCAGGCGCATCTAATCTAGTCACAGGGCTTGCGACAGCAAATGCCGAAAGTGATCCCGTAGTTGCTCTTGCAGGTGCAGTCTCCAGAACAGATCGCCTCAAACGTACTCACCAATCGATGGATAATGCTGGCTTGTTCGAACCGGTAACCAAATACAGTGTAGAAGTCGAACATCCTAACAATGTAGGTGAAGCGATCACGAATGCTTTTCGTGAAGCTTCTGCTTCTCAACCGGGCGCGGCTTTTGTTAGTCTACCGATGGATGTATTGGTGAGTGAAGCCAAAAAATTCAATTTCCATACGATGCATACTCCTCAATTGGGTACAGCACCGACTCATTTGATTGATGAAGTAGCTTCAGCGATTCGCCAAGCGAAATTACCCGTTATTTTACTAGGGATGAAAGCAAGTAGCCCTGAAGTGACGCAAGCGATTCGTGATTTGATTCGTGATACCGATATTCCTGTAGTAGAAACGTTCCAAGCGGCAGGCGCGATTTCGCGTGATCTGGAAAAACACTTTTTAGGCCGAGTAGGATTGTTCTGTAATCAGCCGGGCGATCTACTACTCAAGCAATCTGATCTGGTGCTTACCGTCGGCTATGATCCAATCGAATATGATCCTCATTTATGGAATCAAGAAGGTCAACGATTGGTGTTCCACCTAGATAATCGCAAAGCCGATATTGATCATTATTATCAACCACAAAGCGAATTGATCGGTAATATTGCATTGAATATACAAGCTTTAGCTACACACTTGGAGGGGTTGCGACTTCCTGCCGAGTCTCTTGACGTGCTTGCACGCTTACATCACAAATTAGAACAAGATGGTCAAGGATTCCACTCTTCTCATCCTGATCGGGTTCATCCGATAGAATTTATGAAAACATTACGTGGAATGATCGGCGACGAAGTGACTGTGGCTTGCGACGTTGGCTCCCATTACATTTGGATGGCACGTTACTTCCGTTCTTACGAACCTCGTCGCCTATTGTTCAGTAACGGTATGCAGACGTTAGGTGTGGCGATGCCGTGGGCGATTGGTGCTTCATTGGTTCGTCCAAATGAGAAAGTGATTTCGATTTCGGGTGATGGTGGATTCTTATTTTCTTCGATGGAACTAGAAACAGCTGTCCGTTTGAATACTCCATTGGTGCATATTGTATGGCGTGATGGAGCTTACGATATGGTTGCTTTTCAACAAGTCATGAAATACGGTCGTACTTCCGGAGTCGATTTCGGTAAAGTCGATATTGTAAAATATGCTGAAAGCTTCGGTGCTCTAGGGCTACGAGTTAACAAACCTGAAGAATTAGAACGTGTACTTCGCCAAGCGATGGCACATCAAGGACCTGTTGTAGTTGATGTACCGATCGATTATCAAGACAATATCAAATTAGGCGAGAAATTATTACCGGATGCGATCAACTAATTAGACTTATGAGATAAACATCTTTTATTTAGAACAATAGATCGATTGGATTTTATTCAAAAAAGGAGCTAGACCGAAATGGGAAATCACGTGATTTATCAAGCTTCAACTATGATTGCTTTACTCAGTGGTATGTATGATGGTTCAGTCACTTTTGGTGAACTCAAAAAACACGGTGATTTTGGGATCGGTACTTTTCATCAACTGGATGGTGAAATGATTGCTTTTGACGGTAAATTTTATCATCTTTATCCAGATGGTAGTGCCAAACAAGTCGGTATGGAAGAAAGTACACCGTTCTCTACTGTCACTTTTTTCAAAGAGGAAAAAACATTCCAAATCAATCGTACGTTAAACCGTCAACAATTGGAAAAAGTATTAGATGATCTATTAGCGAGCCCTAATATTTTTCATGCGATTCGTATTGATGGGCAGTTCCGTGAGGTCAATACACGAACCGTTCCCCATCAAGAAAAACCGTACAAACCATTTATCGAAGTGACCAAGTCACAGCCTTCTTTCCACTTTCCAAATACAGGCGGAGTGATTGCAGGTTTCTGGACACCAGCATTTGCTCAAGGTATTGGTGTGGCTGGATATCACTTACACTTTATCAATGATGAACGTAATGGTGGTGGTCACGTATTAGACTTTATTGTGGATCATTGCACAATTTCAGTATGTAGCAGTGAAGATTTTCAATTAGCTCTTCCACATGATCAAGATTATTTAAAAGCTAATCTGGAAGCTCCGAACTTGGAACGCGATATAATGACTGCTGAAGGTGCTTATTAAATCAACACACTTTTTAGTGTTTGATGATATTTTTAGGAAATACCTGTTATACCCTCCCTATACTAAGCCTACCTTTCTTTTTAATAAGAATCGGTAGGCTCTTTTTTTGTATGTTTATTCGTCATTTTTTAACAATTTTTGTATATTTATTGATAAAAGAAATGGTATTTCTAAGGCTATAGCAACTGTGTTGGATGATGTATTGTTGTTACACTGTATCTATATTCGAATATATCCTTTTGATTTATGCTTCCGTCCTACTTTATCGTTCGTTCATGCAAGTAAGCTTTCAAGCTTTATTGTTGTTGATCTGATCCGATATGATTTGAAGGAGGGCAAAACATGGAACGTAAAATGCGTATTATTCCTTATGAAGTGATTGCTCATGCAGAACAGGTCACCGAAACACCTACTGGTGTAGAAATGATTCAAGCACCTAAGGTCTGGGATATCACCAAAGGTGCAGGTGTCACTATCGCTATCCTCGATACAGGCTGTGATACTCATCATCCTGATCTGCAAGAACGGATTCGCAACGGGCGTAACTTTACAGACGATGATCAGAGTCACCCTGATATCTATGAAGATTATAATGGTCATGGTACTCATGTAGCAGGCACAATTGCAGCCATTCAAAATAATACAGGTGTTGTCGGTGTAGCTCCAGAAGTAAATTTACTGATCGGAAAAGTGTTAAATAAAGACGGTTCCGGGCAAATCGACTGGATTATCAATGGAATCCTATATGCTATCGAGCAAAAAGTAGATATTATTTCGATGTCGCTTGGTGGCCCTGAGGATGTGCCTGAATTACATGAAGCGATTCAAAAAGCAGTGAATAACAATATTCTAGTCATATGTGCTGCCGGTAATGAAGGTGATAACGATTCAAATACAGATGAATACGGATATCCGGGTTACTACAATGAAGTCATTAGTGTAGGCGCCATTAACCTCAACCGCCAGTCTTCTGAATTTTCTAATTCTAATAATGAAGTAGATTTGGCTGCCCCTGGTGAAAATATATTATCTACGTATTTAGATGGCAAATATGCCACACTTAGCGGAACGTCTATGGCTACTCCACATGTCTCCGGTGCGATGGCATTGATCAAAGTCATCGCAAATCAAAGTTTTGAGCGAGAGTTAACAGAACCTGAGCTTTATGCGCAATTGATCAAACGTACGATTCCTCTCGGTGATTCTCCTCGTCTAGAAGGAAATGGTATGGTCTATCTAACAGCTCAAGAAGAACTTGCCAAACTGTTCAAACCGCAAACAATAGCTAGATTGCTCAATATTTAAATGCATCAGATCTATATTCTGCGTATCTATGTCTACTTTCTTGTAGATGTAGATACGTTTTATTTTATTTGATTTCTAGAATGAACCTGTATATCATTTCTGATATACTGATAAAAAGACGATATCGGTAGATCCGAATGGTACTTTTAGCTTTACAAATAGCTATACAATACATATGTATTTTCCATTCAAGCTGACTTTACCTTATTTTCTGCTCTGATCCTGTTTGGGACCGAGACAGAAAAGATGATCGCCGTGTGATTCTTTTTTGGACTCAGTACCTTTTTAGTGATGAACTAGAAGGTTTTTTTGCGTTACAGCGTGTATATCATACTGAAAAAAGGAGTATTACGAACATGTCGTTGCCATCACTCACCAAAAAGATAAACAATGCTTCTCCCGGTTCTACAGCGAATCAGACCATATTCGGGGTTTTACTTGCGATCTCCCTTGTTCATTTATTTAATGATTCGATGCAGTCAGTCATTCCAGCCATTTTTCCTATTTTGAAAGAAACAATGAGTCTTAGCTATACGCAAATTGGTTGGATCGCTTTTGCAATTAACTTTACCGCTTCGATTATGCAACCTGTTGTAGGACTCTTTTCAGATAAGCGCCCTACGCCTGCATTGTTACCGATAGGAATGGGATTTACGTTTACAGGCATGCTATTACTTGCTTATGCAAGTTCTTATTCTTCTGTTTTATTAGCAGTCGTGTTTGTTGGCTTGGGCTCTGCTACTTTTCACCCTGAAGGTTCTAAAGTCTCTCATATGGCAGCAGGCAATCGAAGAGGATTAGCACAATCTATTTTCCAAGTCGGTGGGAATGCAGGACAATCGCTGGCTCCCCTGCTGACTTCTTTGATCTTTGTGCCTTATGGTCAATTTGGTGCTATCGGATTCACAGGAGTGGCAGCCGCAGGCATTATTGTGCAAATCTTTATTGCACGCTGGTATGGACGCACGATTCGTAGTGAAAGCTTTGCTAAAAAACATCGTAACGTTGGAAAAATACGTCCTGAGCTGAAAAACCGAATAGCTTTTGCGATGATTATTTTGATTTCACTTGTATTTGTACGTTCGTGGTATTCATCGTCAATTGCGAGTTATTACAGCTTTAATCTGATTGAAGGTTTTGGACTAAGTGTGGGCGATGCGCAGATTTATATTTTCCTTTTTTTAGCAGCTGGAGCTTTAGGTACTTTTTTTGGTGGAACACTAGCTGATCGCTTTGGTAAACGAAATTTAATTTTTGTATCCATGGCAGGTTCTGCTCCTTTAGCTTTAATTCTGCCTTATGCTAATTTATTTTGGAGCGGTGTATTGCTAGCTGTGATCGGTTTTGTTCTTATTTCTAGCTTTTCAGTTACTGTCGTCTATGCTCAAATGTTGATTCCAGGCAAAATCGGTACTGTATCTGGATTAATTACAGGGCTTGCTTTTGGATTAGGCGGACTTGGTGCATTGATTGTGGGTAACTGGATTGATAAAATTGGTATATCACCTGTTATGCAGTTATGCAGCTTTTTACCACTACTTGGAGTCATTACATTCTTACTTCCCTCTGATCGCAAATTAAGCGAATGGACAGAAGGAGCTTCTGAAGCTTAGTACTCTATCATATGTATAGGATTTATTTCAATTGAATAAGCAAAAAAGAAAAAGCCTATCCTGTACTAAAAGGATAGGCTTTTATTTGAAAACAATACTGATTTAGCCTGCACTAGCAGCAGATGAGCCACCGGAAGCACCAGCAGCGGCAGAACTAGAAGAAGCTGCAATATATCCATTTTCCATTGCTTGTACTTTAGCTTGTTGTACATAGAATTGCAATTTAGCCAAGTCTTGTTTCACTTGATCGACATGCACTTGATATTGGAATTTATCAAAATCATATTTTGTTACGACACCAGCATTGTAACGAATCTGCATATTGGTATTATCCAATGTTACATCACTTACTGTACGTTGTGCTGTTACAACACTTTTGTATGCTGTATCTGCATCTGTGTAACTGGATTCGATAGATTTAGCCAAATCTATTTTGCCTTGAGATAATTGTTGTCTAGCAATTTCAGTATTTGCTTTGGTTGCTTGCTCATCAAAGCTATTAGCTGCATTTTTATCTTGATTATCTTCTTCCCATTGAGCTTGAACGATGCCATTAGCAAGCGTCTGTACTTGGTATGAAGAAGATAGGATCGCATCTACATTTTTCTTAGCAACTGGTTCTACAGTTACATCGATATCTGTTAATTGAATATTTGGATTATATTCAATACCTAGATCGAAAGAAATAGTGATTAATGCTTTTTGGTATGCATCTTCAAGATTCGTTAAGTTATCTTTTTCAGCTAACAAAGCACGATTAGCTTTATCGATATCTTCTTGTGTACCTGATCCTAGAGATTGTAATGTCTGAGCACGTTGTACATCACGAGTCAATACATCGATATAATCTTTAGACAATTGG
The DNA here is from genome assembly GCF_005233705.1 of Paenibacillus sp. CFBP13512. Lineage (NCBI taxonomy): Bacteria > Bacillati > Bacillota > Bacilli > Caryophanales > Paenibacillaceae > Paenibacillus > Paenibacillus sp. CFBP13512. The sequence goes on from NZ_QGAD01000002.1 coordinate 82,360, forward strand.
ACTTGTTTTTGACTTGCCAATAACTGTACATATTGACCTGTCATTCCAAGTTTGATGCCTTCTTTAGCTTCATTAATTTGAAGTTCAGTATTTTCTTTTTGGGTATCCAAATTATTGATATTTTTCTCTAATGTTTTACGAGAAGTTTCAAGTTGTGTGTTTTGAGCTGCTGCACTTTTGTTTAGTCCATCCGAAATTTTACCTACAGCATTTTGAAGTTCTTTCAATTGTTGCTCATAAGCATCACTTGGATCCGGTTTGGATGGTTCAGGAGCCGGTGTTCCAGGATCTGCGGGATCAGCAGGATCAGTTGCAGCTGCACCAGCAGATCCAGATCCGCTGTTGTCAGTTGTTGGTGCTGGAGTAGGTTCATCTGCTTGAGCACTAACGGTGTTCGCTGCTTTTAATGCAGGACTTACCGTAGTAACAGAACCACTTTGTGGATCGTCACCATTTACACCTGAATCTGTACCACTGTTATTATCAGATGGAACATGCAATACAGGAGATCCGTTACCTGCTTGAATATTAAAACTGTTGTTCAAATCAACAAGGTTCACACCTAGGCTCGCATTTTGTTGATCCAACACTTTATATTTTAATTGAAGAAGTGCTAGATTGTATGAATCATTTAATGCTAAATTAATAACTGTATTTAGATCCAAAGTATCAAGCTTTTTCAATTCGCCTGCTCCAGAGATCGTTAATTGTGATGCTGGTGTTGCTGTTGTATCTGTCACTACTGGAGTTGGGATTGCATCTGCAGCGTGCGCCATTGTTAATGGTTGTGATGCAACAAGCACCATAGCCAGAAGAGAAGCGCCGACGATTCCTTTTTTCATATCCAAATTACCTCTTTTCATATATTCAAAACCATAATTCCAATCTCAAATGAATGCCTCTGCCAAAAACATTTAGTATAGCTAATAAAATTAATTTAGCATTACTAACAAAATAAATCAACTACAATTCAATAAATCATTTATAATTATAAATAAGTTCTGTTGAAAAAAATCACTTTCTTACTTATATAAATGTTCCAATACCCTACTTCTATATTATATACCTTAAATGACATATACGTAATCCTTGTTTAAACATTATTTTGAAATAAAATTATTAAATAATAGTGTGTTTGGCTAAGTCCACTCTAACAATATGACCACTACACCTACTAAAATAAACGCAGCAATAGAAAGATGTATTTTTTCCTTCATCATCGCAGGCTTCGTATCTATATAATGAAGTTTGTGATTAGGTCTATTATTCTTCCTCTGATCTGGATCGTAAGGATCTGTCGTTTTCACAGTGTCTCACCTACTCTTCCATATATTGTATATCTTATGATACTACAATCTTACCATCCGTCACACAATATTCACAATATGATTCCAATTAAAATAAGCATCCACTCTCCGATTTAATTTATCCATTTCAAATCTACATCCAGAGGTTGAGGTCTCTTCAAATTTAGTTTGATACAATTGACAAGCATCGTATAAACAATCTATAATTCAGCCATGAACTATAGAGTATAAATTAAACTGGTGAGTTCAGAGGAGGATACTGTAACTATGAAAAAAAGCTGGCCAACGGCCTTTACAGCGATTCTGTTAGCTGTTAGTTTGACAGCATGTTCGACAGAGAAAGCTGCAGTGGAGCCGGCAAGTAGTAGCGTCGAAGTCACAGCCGTCAAAGAAGTAACATTAGATGCGGTCTATGACTTATCAGGCACACTACAAGCATATGATGAGACCCCTGTTTCTTTTAAAATCGGTGGAACAGTCACTTCAGTGAATGCCGATATTGGAGATCAGGTTACAAAAGGGAAAAGTTTAGCCCAATTAGATAGCGCAGATTTACAACTTGACCTCGACAATGCGAACCAAAGTGTTGCTGCAGCCCAAGCTTCCCTCAGCAATGCGCAAGCTTCTCTTACCAGCGCGCAAGCTTCCCTCAGTAATGCGCAAGCCGCCAAACAAGCTGCTCAAGCAGGTATCGCATCCGCTGATGCACAGATTCAAAGTGCTAAAGTACGTGAACAAGGCGTAGCTGCTGGAGCACGTACACAAGAAAGAGCACAATCGCAAAATGCTGTAAATAAAGCACAAACGGCTTATAACCAGGCCAAAACAGCAGCAGATCGTGCCAAAACATTATTTCAAAATGGTCTACTAACTCAGCAAGAAAATGAGCAAGCGCAAACGACTCTTGCAACTGCACAAGACAGTCTTAACGATGCGAAAGAACAACTTTCTCTTCTATTAGAAGGAGCAAGTGCTTCCGATCGTGCAGCAGCGGCTTCTACAGTAAAAGAAGCAGAAGTAGGTCGTCAAAGTGCTGTAGCTAGTGTAGAACAAGCCAATTCAGGTATTGAACAAGCCAATGCGGGTATCGAACAAGCCAATGCGGGTATCAGTCAAGCTCAAGCTAGTTATGAGCAAGCTGTTATCGCTAAAGAAACCGCTCAATTGAACTTATCAAGAGTAGGACTTGCCGCTCCAGTATCTGGTGTCGTTTTAGAAAAAACGATTTCTAACGGACAAACGGTTACTGCTGGAACAGCTATGTTTACTCTAGGTGAGATTAACAAACTTAAAGTGTTGCTTCCTATCGCAGATAGTGAAATCAGTAAGTGGAAAGTTGGACAACAAGTTAGCTTGAACCTTTATGATGAGACGCGTACAGGTAGAGTAACGAAGCTATATCCTGCAACCAATGAAAATACAGGTTCTATTAATGCAGAAGTTACCATTGATAACCCTAAACTCGATTGGAAACCAGGTCAGGTTGTCAAAGCTTCACGTCAAGCTGCTTCATTAAAAGGAATCGCAATTCCTGTAGAAGCAGTGGTCAGTACAGGATCTGAACCTTATGTATTCAAAAATGTAAATGGTAAAGCCGTTCAAACCCCTATTGAAATTGGTAATCTATACGATAATCGTTATCAGATTACTAAAGGCTTAAAAGTAGGCGATCAGGTGGTGACTCAAGGAGCGGACCGTTTATTTAATGGAGATGCCCTTACAGTAAGTGAGGCGACCGCTAAATGATCAAATATATCGTCAAAAAGCGTAAAATTACGCTTGTCTTCTTTATCATGCTTATTCTGTTCGGTATCGTAAGTGCATTGCAGTTGCCTAAACAATTAATGCCCGATATCGTTATCAAAACAGCAACAGTAACGACAACTTATCCGGGTGCAACTCCAGAATTAATGGAGCAGACGGTTACCAAAGTATTAGAACAAAAAATTAAAGAAGTCACTAATCTCGATACCATTTCTTCTACTTCAAGTAATGGTGTATCCAGCATTATTATTCAAGCATTACCAGCGGCAGATGCAAAAGATACATGGAGTGAATTGCGTCGTAAAGTACAGGATGCTGAAGGTGAACTTCCTGCTGATGCAAACACGCCTATTGTCAATGACAACTTAACACAAACCTTTGTCCAATCTTTTGCTTTATATGGCAAAACAAAAGAAGATATCTATGCTTTAAGTGATCTTATGAACACATGGCGTGACCAACTTCGTTCTGTACCGGGTATCACCGATGTAGCGATCAAAGGTATTCCCGATCAACAAGTACGAGTTGATGCAGATATGGCGAAGTTAAAACAGTATAATATTTCGTGGGAATCGGTTATGCAAGCGATCCAGTCTGAAAATAACCGTGTACCTACAGGTGATATTGCATACGAATCACGTACTTATCAATTAACTGTAGACGAATCTCATAATGTAGATTCCCTCAAAAACATTGTTGTTTTTCAAACCGAAGCCGGTGTTCCTGTCTATGTTAAAGACATCGCAAATGTACAATTGATTACTGATAAAGAAACATACTTAGGATATTACAACGGTGTACCTGCAATTTCGCTTGATATTAGTAGTGAAACAGGTTCTGATGTACCTACCATGCATGAGCGTGTAGCAGAAAAAATGACTTCACTTGAAAAAACATTGCCTGCTAATATCAAACTTACTTCCTTGTTTGCTCAAAAAACAGAAGTAGATCGTATCTTTAATGATTTGATTCGTGAAATGTTAATTGCTATTTTGGCTGTTATTATCATTTGTATGTTGGGATTGAACTGGTTAACCGCTTCTTTTGTAGCTTTGGCTATTCCAGTCTCGATTGCACTAGGTCTTATCCTTCTACCTACACTTGGAATATCACTGAATCAGATCACGATTGTAGGACTTATTATTGTACTGGGGATTCTGGTCGATGATGCGGTTGTTGTTAATGATAATATTGAACGGCGATTAACCGTACTCAAAGAAAATCCGACAGATGCAGCAGTTAATGGTACCAAAGAAGTATCCATCTCTATCGTTACAGCTACATTAGCAACGATTGCAGCTTTTGCTCCATTGATGCTACTTGAAGGCGATATGGGATCATTTATTCGTCCGATTCCAACCATTATCTCGTTATGTATGTTAGCTTCAATGATTATGGCATTAACGATCATTCCTATTTTCCGTGAATGGTATGAAGAGCGTCGTAATGAACAAGGTAAAACACATGGCACAGAAAAACCTGCTGGACTATTAGGTAAACAAATCCAATCGTTAACTAATGGCTATGCTAAAAAATTAATGCCTAAAGTGCTAAAACGTCCATTAATTGTGGCTTTAACAGGGCTTATTGTGAGTACACTTGCTTACGGGTTAGCTGCTTTTACACCTGTCGAGCTATTCCCAAGTTCATCTGATCCTCAGTTAACGATCAATGTATCGTTGCCTACAGGTACTTCTTTACAGAAAACAGATGAAGTCGTAAAAGGTGTTGCTAAATGGGTCAAAAAACAGCCAGGTGTTGAAAATATAGCTTATGCTTCTGGCGGCGGTGCACCTCAGTTGTTTACCAATCTTAGTCTAGGTGGCGGTGGTGTCACAACCGGACAGATTCTAGTCACCGGTGAAGAACATAAGCTCGATGTAGCTACAGCGTCAGAACAGTGGTCTGATCAACTTAAAAAAGATTATCCAGGCATCAGTATCTCTGTAAAAGCTACAGATTTGGGTGTCTCTGTAGGTAAAGCAGTATCGATCCGTATTCTAGGTGATGATCTAGAAGAAATTCGTAGCCTAACCGATAAAGTGAAACTTGCGATTGCTGATACACCAGGAACATACGGTATCACTGATAGTATTGGTGTAGAAAATTATGCTTTGAACTTTGTCGTAAACAAACAAGCTATGGATCAATACAAAGTGAGTTATGAAAACTTAACACGTACGCTTTTGATGATGGGTAGCGGTATTAGTGTAGGTGACTTTGATAACGGTGAAGATCTAATCGATATCAAGCTTTATATGAAAGATTCTACCAACGCTAGTCCAACAGCACTATTCCAACAAGTCAGTATTACCAACTCTGCTGGAACTCAGATTCCATTATCACAAGTGGTTGAAATGAAACCATCATTTGCGATTCAACAAATCGATCGTTACAACTTAACACGAGTGAATACGATTGAGGCAGATGCAAATGGACGTACAGCTACAGAAGTTATGCAGGAATTAGAACCTAAAATACAACAAATTAATTTCCCTGAAGGATACACATGGGATGTCGGTGGAGCAACGTCCAGTCAAACAGATACCTTTACTGATTTAGGTCAATTGTTTGTAGTCGTTATCTTCCTGATCATTATCTTAATTATGATTCAGTTCTATTCGCTTTCAATTCCAATGATTATTATGACAACTGTATATCTAGCAGCCGCGGGCGGTATATTAGGATTATTTATCACTCGTACGCCGATTGGATTTATGTCAGTCATGGGGATTATTGCTCTTGCCGGAATTGTTGTACGGAATGGTATCGTATTGATCGAGTTTATAGAAGATGCAAGGCATGAAGGTATGGAGCTGACCGATGCTATTATATCTGCTGCATCTGCTCGTTTCCGCCCGATTCTTTTAACATCTTTGACAGCGATTGTCGGTATGATTCCTATCGCTACTGTCGGTGAATTACTATTCCGACCACTGGGAGTTACGATTATTTTCGGTCTGGTCTTCTCGACAATTTTGACACTGTTTGTAGTTCCTTCTTTATATATGGTTGTAGCTAGACGCAAATTAAAAAAAGCAGCTCGTAAAGAAGAACGCAAACAACAACGTCGTGAAAAACTGAATTTAAGCAAAAAAATGTAATTTTATTATTCTAGATACATGAATCTGTACTGAATAAGAACAGGCTTCTTTTCAAAGAGCCTGTTCTTATTTTATAATGACGTGATGATATAGCGGTAAAGGAGACGTGCACTTGAAAAACAAAGAACATGAAATTATTGAAGTAGCACTTCAACTTTTTTCCGAAAAAGGATATACTTCTACTTCTGTAGATGAGATTGCTAAAGAAAGCGGAATAGCGAAAGCTTCTTTTTACAAATTTTTTCAAAGTAAAGAAGATGTTCTTGTCGCTACTGTTGTAATGCATGGACACAAAATCGATGATGCCATCTGCAAAATGTATTCCGATACTCATCTACCACCTGAACAAAAAATAGCTGAATTTGTGCGCATTTACTTACAGAACTCTTTGGATACCAAATTCCATTCGATGATGATTTCGATGCATGATAAAAGTCTATTTCACAGCGAGAAGTTAATCGAAGCGTTTCTTATCGTAGAATACAAATTAAGCAAATGGACTACCGATTGTCTGGTGGATATTTATGGTGAGCAAGTAGAGCCTTTTGCTTATGATGTGATCTTTATGATTAGAGGAATGATGATGCAATACCTGATTCTGCCTATGATGGGACTCAAGCCGAATACAACAGATGAAGAATTTGCTGCTCTACTGGCTAACACTGTCGATCTATGGATTAAGGGTATGATGGAATACAACTATGTACCGATCTGGGATTGGAAACAGCTCAAAGTAGATCCTGAACATATCAAAGATAGCCCTATTTTCAAAGGGATTATGATTCATGATGCTTTGCTAGATCTCAAGCGATTATTGCATCACCTCCAAGTCTCTGATGAGCAAAAAGAAGAGTATCGTCAGGTTCTGCAAGAGCTAGAACAAGAAATATTGAGCGATGTAAAACGTAAAGGGATGCTTAAAGCGATGTTTTCTTTTCTATCTCAAGAACCCACTCTGGTTGAAAAATGTCATCTGTTACAATCAGTGCTGGATATCTAATCCTATTGATACCAAAAAGCTGCTTTCTGTTATGATCACAGGAAGCAGCTTTTTTTATTGCTCATTTCAAATATATCTCTACATGGATTAATGTATCCATATCACTTTAAGATTAGATCATTTTTTTATTGTCGCTATCACGCAAGCGAACTTTAAGTTGATCAATTGTACGTTCTAGTGTTCCAATCGCATCTGTTACAATACTGCGATCTACCGAATCCTCGACTTCTTTCATCCGTGCAGAAGCGCGCTCACTTTCATACGTCTGGCGACGTTGAAGTTCATTATATTTATCAAGCAAGTCTGTAATGACTTTGTAAAAACGCTCATAATCTAAAATAACATCATCTAGAAAAAAATCGACTTCTTCTTGAGAGTAGCCTCGCATTTTGGTTCCAAAATCTTTTTCATGAATGGTAAGGGCATCGAACTTAATCCCCAACTGCTTAAATAAACGTTTTTGGTCTTCTAACTTACGCTGATAATTCTCATCTACAGCCATGATGATCCCCCTATTCCCGTAAGAACTTATACTCACATACAGTTCTTTTTTATAAATGTACCATAAACACAGCATAGGGGAAAACAATCTGTTCAAAGATATTTCGCTTAGATATGCTTGTTTGTCCGAATGAGTAGAAAGAAAGTCGCTCAATCATTGAATAGAAGAAGCTGAAGATTGTGCGGCTTTCCACAGATCCAATTGCTTTTGCTCTTCAGCAATCAACGTTTCTACTCCAGCGATCTGTAATTTTTGCAAAAAAACAGGGAATACTTTCTCTGGATCAACCGTACCATTAATCAGTGGACGATAGTATTCTGCTAATACATTATTGATAGCAGCTACCTCTGTAGATACCGGGGCAATATTCATATTGAAGCCCAGTGCTGGCGCTGGAATATTACCGCTGTTAAATGCTTCATACTGCTCATACGTATCTTGAGGATACGATTTATCAAAATACGAGATAAAGATATTTCCCCACATCCAGCCATATCCATAATCATACTTTGGATTCAGCGGATCCATACCCGGTGCAGGTTCGATATGTTTATCATCTACTTTGATATAATGAACCCCTTCGATTCCATGCTTGAGCAGATTAGCCAGATAAGGATCAGTATATAACAATTCTAAAAACATCATTGCACGTTCAGGTTGCTTGGAAGAACGAGGAATTGCAAAAGCCCCACTTTGCACATCACCTGTCTCAATAACCCCCTGCCCGATATTAACATAATCCAGATCGTATCCCAGTTGACTGCTACGCTCATACACATAATTAGGTGCATAGGATAGTGCTCCTGCAAATATCTTACCTGTTTTCCAATCCCCTTCGGCTTCATACATCGGGTCTTTAGGCAAATATCCTGCTTGATTCCAGCGATACATCGTCTCTACAAAATGCTTAAATTCAGGTGTGGCATATTGATTGAACACTTGATGATCATCACGCTTAAACGCAGGCGATTCTCCAATATTGATCGCACCTGGCAAATACCAATCACCTGAAATATGATTCATTGGAATCGACCGATATAACATTTCCGGTGTATCCAGTGGTCTTAGTTGAGGTTCATGCTGATGCACAATCTGTAAAAGGGGTTCTAAATCTTCCCATGTCTGAATACGATCTATCTTGAGATGATATTTATCTACAATGTCTTTACGCATTAGCACACCGTATTGATGTCCAATTTCTTTGTTAAGCGGTACAGCGTAGGTCTGATTATACACAAGCATGCCTTTCCACAAAATAGCTGGAATCGACTTCTGCATCCCCACTCCATACTGCTTTAGCAAATGATCTAATGGTAAAAAGGCTCCTCTAGACACATTGGCTAAATAATTATTGGTCCACGAGCTAGTAAATACCAGATCTGCTGGTTGACCGGAGGCTAGAATCGCTGGTATTTTCGCTTCAAATTCGGTTGGATTCAGTGTAATAATACGAATAGTTGCATTGATTTTGCGCTTAAGGTATTTATTGACTTCGTCCATGACTTTATCTTGATCTGGCATAGGATTCGCATAATTGTAAAATACCAACTCCGCAGGTGGAAGATTACTTTGCGTCGTCTCTTGCCCTGTCTGTGAAGATTGTGAAGTGGCTGAATATAAGGTCACATCTTTCTGATCTTGTTGCCGACAACCTGCCCCAATACACAACAATACAGATACCACCAGAAGCAAAAGCATTCGGTGATACCTGTATCTGGAATGGTTCATCCTATTCCTCCTTACCTTGTGTTAACCTTTGATACCACCAATTGTTAATCCTTTTACAAAATACTTTTGGAAAAATGGATATGCGCAAAGAATCGGTGTTAATACGATAACTAAGATAGCCATACGTGCGCCTTCGGCTGGAATCTGCGCCATTAACATATTGTTAGTCGCTGAAGTCGCATTACTGGTTACAAAGTCGATATTAGACTGCAATTTCATTAACATATATTGTAGACTGACTAATTTGGGATTGGTAATATACAACTGTCCAAGGAACCAATCGTTCCAATAGGTAACCAGTGTAAATAATCCAACAGTAGCGAGTCCTGGCTTGGACAACGGAATCACAATACGAGCAAAGATATACCACTCGCCTGCTCCATCAATCCGTGCGGCTTCTAGAATCGCTGTTTCAATAGATTGCTGCATAAACGTTCTCAAAATAATAACATTAAAAGCACTCAGTGAATACGGTAAAATCAAAATCCAGAATGAGTCTGCTAAATGAAGAACATTCGTATTTACAATATAAGAAGGCACCAATCCACCGTTAAATAACATTGTGAAAAATAAGAAAAATGCCATCACATTACGATAACGAAAATCACGTCTCGATAATACATACGAGAATAACGCAGTCACTAACAGACTGAATAACGTTCCTATCGCTGTAACGCCAATCGTCACATAAGCCGATTGCAGAATCTGATCTCCATTGCGGAACACATAACGATACGCATCCAAGCTCCATTCGGAAGGTAAAAACTGATAGCCTTTAGCAGACAAGCTCGCTTCACTGGTAAATGAGATCGCATAAACCAGAATAATTGGAATAATACAGACCACACACAGTACAATCAAAATCAGGTTAAATACAAGATTCCAACTTTTTGGAAGCTGATTGAATTTACTAGATGTTTGCTCCATCGAAATTCCCCCTTTTCTAGAACAGCGCGCTGTCTTTGTCCATTTTTTTCACAATCCAGTTGGTGATGATGACAAGCACGAACCCGACAAAAGACTGATATAAGCCTGCTGCTGCGGTCATACCATAGTTCCCCATCGAAGTTAGACCATTGTAGACATACGTATCAATAACCTGTGTAACAGGGTACAGAGCGCCTGAGTTGTAGGTCACTTGATAGAACAATCCAAAGTCAGCATAAAAGATTTTGCCGATACTGAGAATAGTCATAATAATAATGATTGGCTTGAGACAAGGAATCGTGATAAAGCGAATTTGTTGCCATTTACTAGCGCCATCAATCGTAGCGGCTTCATAATACTCTGGTGAAATACCTGTAATCGAAGCGAGGTAGATAATACTGCTATACCCTACACTTTTCCAGAAAAAGACAAAGATCAAAATGTATGGCCAATAGGTCGTTTCAGAATAGAAATTAATCGGATGCATTCCCATAAACGTTAGTGCTTGATTGATAATCCCTTTGTCTGCACTAAGGAAAGCATAAAAAATCAAAGCAACAATCGTCCATGATAAAAAGTAAGGCATAATCAATATGGTCTGATAGGTTTTGGATAGAAATCGGTTACGAATCTCATCCAGCACAATAGCAAGGGCAACTGCGAGAATCAGTCCGAAAATAATAAACACGAAGTTGTATAATAATGTGTTACGTGTAATCAGCCATGCATCGCCTTTGAATAAATACTCAAAGTTTTTGAATCCGATCCAGGGACTACCTAGAATACCATCGTAGAAATTATAATTTTTGAAAGCAAGGATGACTCCGAACATCGGCAAGTAGTTGAACAAGACCAGTAAGATTAGTGCAGGTAACGCCATCAAAAAAAGAACTTTATTTTTACGTAATTCGTACAAAAAGGTCATGATTGAAGTCCCCTTTCTCTCCGGTATCTCTCTTGTTTGCTTATTCTTTAATTATGGGCAAGAGAAGGAAAGGAAACTACGCTAAGTTCTTTAGGTTATGTGTACTTTTTTTAGGTAAGCGTTCTCAAAATAGAGTTATGGGATTGAAGGCGACTTCATTGTGTTAGTTTTAGTTACATACTTGTTGAGAAAGAAATGTGAGATGGTTTGAAGTACCGCTTTGATCAAGGATTACCCTATCGATCGCTGGTAAGACTTGGATATCTTGATTTGACCGCTTGGCAGTCGATATCCAAATCTTACAGGCGAACGCTTCGCTTCTATCGGTTAATTCCTTGATCTACGCTCTGTGCTGGGGGTATATTTGAAGGAAAGATACATTAAGAACTGTTACAGGAAATTAAGGATAATAAATAGTATCAGAATAAACATAGTATGTTTAAAAGTTGATATCAGAGTAGTTTAGCCTATACCTATAATCAAAAAAAGTCGAATGCTACACCTTTATGTATACCGTTCGACTTTTTTGATTATTTTGTGCTATCGATAAAGCTTTTCAAATCATCTGCCATGACTTTGGATTGAGTGTAATGCAGATAATGAGTACCGTCTAAAGCAACAACTTTACCATGTAGTGAATTTTTGATTTGTTCTTCATGTTGTGGTATCTAGTCTTTGATCTCTGGATCGTTTTTGACGTTTGCCTTTGTGCTGGAGATACTGAAGATTTCTTCGATTTAATAGGTCTGTATAAAGTAGTTGTAGAGCGTTTAAAAGTGACCGTAGAAAGCCCTTGGCTTTACAAATGTACTGAATTTGCTTGGATAAATACGTCTTTTCAAGGTAAACCCGATCTCATGGGACAGTCGCGGATTTCACTTTCAATGCAGCTTCGAAATTCACTTTTTTTGGGGAGGATAAGCATTTTGAGTCTCCTCAGCCTTATAGCCTTGAATGGTTGCATTGCTTTTGGGTCCCTAGCTTCCAACTCTAGCCAACCGTTCTAACGCTTAGTTCATGGTTCAGCTCCCTTGTTCTTTGTCTGCTTAGAAGTTCTAGTTTGCTATATTAAATTATGACAAAATGAGCATGATTTATGGCGGATTCTTCTTGTATTCAGTTCGAGGTGTTGTACTTCATTGTGCAATATATCTTTAATAAAGCTAAATTAATTATCAGGAAGGATAATGAATAATTTCTCACACAATAGTAGACTTATAAAATTTATTTTGAATAGTATTCTTTTATTAAGATATTATCCTAATCATTTCTTCTAATATTTTCTTTTCCTCACGTAGCCCCTCTATAATATGTTTTCTAATTCTCAGTAAAAAGAAATAATCGATTTTTTTATTATACTTTAAAACCATATTTTTAATTATTTCGAATTTTTTCACTATATCTTTATAACATTCTAAAACTGACTCAAGCTTTGATTGTTCTTCAGAAATTAAGAATTCGATACGATTTAACATTAATTTTTTATGTTCATAAAATAAACAAAAAGCTCTTTGATCTAATAAATTTGTTTTATTATTTATAGTATTATCTATTGAAAATAGTATTGCTTCTTGTCCAAATATTGTTTTTTCTTTAAAAGAGACATCAATGGTGATAGTAGAGTTCAGATAATTTTTAAGGGATAGTATAATTTGATGAATATTTACAGCATATTCTGTTTCTTCTTTTTGACTTAATAAATGAACATTGAGAAAAAATTGGTTATCAGAACTTATTGCATTATACCCTTTTAAGATTTCATCAAATGTACACTCAATGTGCACATATTTCCCATCAGATAAATTATCAGCTACTAGAAATTTTCGATTTTCAGAATCAAATCCATAAATGAAGATTTCGTGCCAATAGGAATGTTTTAAATATACTTTTGAAGATGATATAAAATATCTATCTACATACATATATACATAATTATGCGATTTCAGAGAATCAATTATAAAATCCGTTATAGATTCCCATTTACTTTCTATAAAAAAACGAGGAATAATGTAATGATTCAACCAAGGACAATTATCTATTAGCAAATGATGATTATCAAAAAAAAATGTATTCCAATCATAAACATAACGAATCTGTATGAAATTATTATAAAACCAAGGTAAGGAATTTTTGTTATAAGAAACAACAGATGAAATACTACCATATATATTATAAGTATCGAGAAGCGTTTCTTGCACAGGTAATTTAATGATTGTCATAAGATTATCTCTCCATAAAATTTTCATCAAAATTCAACTAATTTATCTTTTATTATTAAGGATTATTATACTGTCTCAGCACAAATGAATATGCGAGAAATAGAATGTTAAAGAGCCATAAGAATACATACAAGACAAGTTATTTATGGCTTAAATAGTTGGGTCACATTAGCTAATCCATCTATAATTTCTACTAGAGCTTCTGCTCCATTAATAAAAGTCATCTGAGGAGGAACATGTCCACAATCAATATCATAAATTAATGGTACATCAATTTCTTGTGAGAGCTCCCTATACACATCTAAAACTGTGTAATTATCTTGAGAGTTAGTCATTTGACTTCGTCCAAATAATAAACCTTTACAGTTTTCAAACCAACCTGCTAATCTCATTTGGATAAGAGAACGACGAAGATCTGTTACACTTAATTCAGAGTTCTCAAAATACCATATGAGCGGCTCGTTATTAAGAAATTCACGTTGAAAAGTTTGTACATCGCCAAATTCTGTACCAATTAAATGACGGATAACATCTATACAACCACCAAGTAGACGTCCCTTTATACGAACATTATTCAATTTAGAAACCATTTTCCAGCTTGTTTTTTCAGTTAAGTGAAACACATAAGGTGAAGGGTAATCATGATTCCATTCTTTTTGAAATAATTCAGATGATGATTGCTTAGTAAATTTATGTATTTCTGTTTTTAATAATTTTTCCCACATTAGCGTTGTACTATCGGTATATTTTCCTCTTATATCTACCAAATTAGTACTATGTGCTGTTGCTATACCAGTTTTCAAAGTGACAGCTAATAACAATAAACTTATATCTGAATATCCCATTATCCATTTGACTTCAATTTTATCGTATTCAATTTTTTCTATAATTTCTATTAATAATTCCCCACCCCATGGAGGTAGAATTAGACCTATTTTGTCATCTTGCAATAAGTAATTTAATTCTTCAACTCTTTTTTGAGCAGATGCAGACTTCGCTTTATTTTGAGTCCATATGGTCTCTCCATAATAAATTTTGTATCCTTTATCTTTCAATCGTTCAGTAGCTTGCTCAATTAAATAATGAAGAGGCTTACTTACTCCTGATGATGGCGCTGTAATCCCTATAGTTGTTCCAGAATATAAATATGGATATCGGATCATTCATTATTTCTCCTCTACTCTAAGAATATAAAGATTACGTAACTCAAAATAAAAATCCCAAAATTTTATTTTTCTAAAATTTGCAATTACAAAAATACCGTTTTAAAATTAGATAAAAAAGATCGATACAGTAAATTTAGTAATTAAAGTTCAGACAGATTATTACAACAAGGAGACTTAATAATGAAAACGTTATCTATTTGTGAACCATTGATCTCAAATTATCCTCAACACGCATTTTATCTTTCAATTATTTCTGATAATAAAGATTGTCATCCGTGGATTTTTTCCAATTATACTAATCTGTTCTTATCCGATTGGAAGAATGATGAGGTGTTTTTAGACTTTTACGTACAAACGCCTGAGCATCATTTTAATCCTTGGTTCAAAGATTCTCAGCGAATACACCGCGATCTTATTATAGGTTCTATCCCAAATATAGTATCCTTTATCAAAAATCAGATTGATTTGGGCTATTACGTATGGACACATGTTGATGAATATTTTATTCCTGCAACACCTTCTTATCAAACAAGACGCTTTGCGCATGCAATTTTAATTTATGGCTATGACGATATTAATGAGAAGTTTCAAGTGGCAGGTTTTTTTAAGTTACGTAGCTACTCTCATACAACAATTTCCTATGAGAATTTAAAAACAGCATTTGAAAATTGTATCATTTATGATGATTATCTTAACTATACACACTTGTTAAAGATCAACCCAGAATATCATAATGGAAGTATATATCAATTTGATATTACATACTTTACAGAATGTATAAATAATTACTATACCTCATTTAATGAAACAAAGAATTTTAAAAGCTTTTACACACCGAAACTATATTCAGATCGGACTTTTGGTATTGATATTTATAATAAATTAATAGCATATTTAGAGTTAATGATTGTAAAAAAACGAACGATTGATAGACGTGTATTGTTTACACTCAAAGAACACAAGAAATTTATGAATAAAAAAATTAACTATATTGAGCATGAAGGTCACTATCAATTTCCAACATTATTTAAAGACAACTATGTTCAAATCGAACAAGAGACAACTATCGCACTAAATCAATTTTTAAAATACAGCATAACTCATGTCGAAGAGAATATCACTAAATTAATTGAAAGGTTAAGCTCTATATATGATCTAGAAAAAGAATCTTTAGAACTATTAATAACAAAATTTAACAAACAAGGGATATTATGAAGAAAAACTATCAAAAAATTATTTCGATTTATTTTTTTTCGTATTTGAGAAAGGTATTGCATCCGCGTCTTCTTTATTTATCTCTTGGTGACTAACCATTTTTTGATATAGTCCTTTTATGTTTACCAGTTGATCATGGTTTCCCTGTTCAATAATCTGTCCATCTTGTAAGACCAAAATTAGATCTGCATTTTTAATAGTAGATAAACGATGTGCGATAATGATAGTAGTTTTCCCACTACGATAACTGTCAATTTCCCGTTGGATTTTCTTTTCTGTGTTCATATCAAGTGCAGAAGTGGCTTCGTCTAAAATTAAAATTTCTTTGTTTTGGATTAGAGCTCTCGCAATAGCAAGACGTTGGCGTTGGCCTCCGGATAAGGTTATACCGCGCTCACCAATGACTGTATTGTATTTGTCTGGTAGACTCATAATGTATTCATCTATTTGTGCTACTTTGCATGCTGTTTTTATTAAATTGTCTTCTTTATGTTTGTCTAAACCCATTAATAAATTATTGTGAATAGTATCCGGGAAAAAATATGGGTCTTGAAATACAATGCTTATATACTGATTCCACTCTTCTCGCTTAATTTGTTGGAGCGGTTGATTATTTACTATTATATTGCCTGATTCAGGATTAAAATATCGAATTAACAGTAATGAAATACTTGATTTACCAGAACCACTAGGACCTACAATAGCAATTTTTCGGCCAAGCGAGATTTCAAAACTTAATTTTTTTAAGATTAACTCTCCCCCTTTTTGGTAACCAAAATCAATGTTTTTAAAAGAAATACTTTTTAATGGAAGGGGGACAGGATCTTTTCCTTCATAATTTTCCTCACCATTCATTACGTTACTTAATCTCTCCAAACTAGCACTACTTGTAAACCAATCCATAAAAGTATTAAATAAATCTTGAAGACATTGAATGAACTGAAAACCCAATTGAAATATGACAACGAACATTCCAATTGATAACTTTCCTTGCAAAACCAAAAATCCTCCATATCCAATAATAAGTACTCGGACTCCCCAGTTTAAGGGTTCAGTAGTAATCATTTTGAGATTTACAAGCTTACCTTCATCCATTACTTTTTTATAATATATTCCATAAAGACTATCGTATCTTTTCTTTTCCCACTCTAACCTATGGTAAGCAAGTACCTCTCTTGTAGAGGATATACCTTGTTCAATATGAACAAGCACTTTAGATTTTGTATATTGAACTTCACTAGCTGCTTTTTTGAGTTTAAGAGAAAAAACCTTTCCTAAACTAACATACACGACCCCTAAAACAAAACAGATAAGCAGCATGATCGGACTTGCCAGGCCAATCATTGCTGCCACTAATATTGTAGTAAAAATTTGTTGAATACCTTTAGGAAGTTGATTACCCATCATAAAAGCAACTTTGTCTAAGTCTTGAGTTAAATAATGTACGTACGTAGCTGTTCGTTCTTTTTGAAGAAGTTCTACTGGAATTTTATATAAATATTTCATGAAATCGTTTGCAATACATTCTTGGATTGCTGCCTGATTTTTATGCATGAAATGCGGCCCAAAAGTAAATAATAAGGCATAAAGAAAAAAGGCAACTACAAAAAGACATACGATAAGCGGGATCTTTTCATATTGACCTTGTATTAAAATATCATCAATTAAATATTGCTGAATTTTAATAATTCCTAGAAATGATAAAGATTCTAATATCATTAAAATAACAGAGGAAATAAGTAGAGTTGGACGTAACATAAAATATTTTTTGAGAAATGTATTATTATGCTTCACTTTATTATTCTCCTATTTTCCTAAACTTAGATGATAGTATGCGCCTTGTTGCTTCATCAGTTCTTTATGATTTCCCATCTCGCAGATCTGTCCATGCTCAAGTACAACAATTAAGTTATAATTTGTAATAGTAGATAAGCGATGAGCTATTGTAATAGTTGTTTTACCAATTAGTAATCGTTCTATTGCTTTTTGTACTTCTTGTTCACTGTTTGTATCTAGAGCAGAAGTAGCTTCATCAAGTAAAATAATAGAAGGTTTTTTAATAAACATTCGAGCAATAGATATGCGTTGCTTTTGTCCGCCTGATAAATTTATGCCTCTTTCTCCTAGCAATGTGTCATATCCCTGAGGTTGAGCACATATAAATTCATGAGCATATGCTGCTTTTGCTGCTGCTATAACATCTTCTTCTGTTGCCTCTGGATTACCAAAAAGAATATTATTTCGAATAGTATCTCCAAATAGATAAGTTTCTTGAGAAACATAGCCTATACTCTCACGTAGTTTTTTCAATGAAAGATTCTTGATGGGTATACCATCCAAGTAAATATTTCCCTGTTGAGGATCGTAAAAACGAAGTAAAAGAAGGAGTAACGTTGATTTCCCATGTCCACTTGGTCCAACGATAGCTACCTTTTCTCCTGATTGAATCTTTAAATTAAAATTTGATAATACTTCGGGTCCATTCTCATAACTATATGTGACCTGATTAAATTCAATGTTTCCAAGTATTTCTCGCAATGAGGTTGGATCACTTAGTTCACTTATTTGAGGCTTAATCTTTATAAAAGAGTGGATTTTTTGTGCTTGATGCATTAAAACTCTTTGTTCAGTAATAACAGTGATAACTAAAGTGAGAGTCTGCATAACTTGAAAATAGTATAGTAAATATGCGGACATTTCTCCTACACTCATAGCCTGTTCTTTTACCAAATAGATACCGTACAAAATAACCGCTACTCCACCAATATAGTATGATAATCGGCGTACTGTACCTCTCCAATAAGCTAACCATAACATATCTACTCTTCCATCTAAAAAGCAACGTAAACGTTCTTTAAATCTGTTCCAATCCCATACCTCAGCGTCGTGTGCTCTTAATTCTGCTAAAGCAGATATACTTTCGTATGCTTTTTGATTATAAGATATTCGTTGTTCTGTATTTTTTTTAGCTAAAATACTAGCTTTTTTTTCAATCCTAGGTCCTACTAAATAATAAAGGAAAAGGCATGGGATAATTATTAAAGTTAGAGGTACGCTAATCATGCACATAATAACGATAGAAATAATAGAAACTATAATATTTTGAATAGTATGTGGAAGTAAAAAGCGATAAAAATCTTGCAAAAGGCTTACTTCTGTATTCATGAAAGACAGACTCTCACCTACTGGACGTTGTTGAAAATAGGAAAAGCCTAATTTTCTCATGTGTTTAAAAATATCATATTGTAAATCTCTTGCTGCCTTTTCTTGAAGTGATCTTTGTAGCATATTTTGCCATGCCATTAAACCAAACATTAAAAACATGCTAGAAATCAAGAATATAATAAGCCAACGAAATTTTATAATATTGGCTGATGGAACAATTATGTCGATAAAATACTGAACACCCTTAGGAATTGAAACTTGAATGAGCGTGATTAAGATACCACAAGAAACTAAAATCCAAAATACGCCATAGTACTTTTCTACATATGACAATACCCATCGATAGGTCTGATATAGTGAATTTCCAGAAAAAAAATTTGACTTCATTCTTCTCTTTATCATGAAATTTTTCATCTCACCTTCAGAGTTTATGCTTTTACGGCAACAAGTGATTATCAATCAAACTCATTTTTCCATTAACTAACAAAAGCCGATCATTGTGATACATTAAACTCGCAGAACGAATATCTCGAAATACGCGTTCCAAAGGTACCATATCATTATTCACAAAGCCGTAGGTTAGTCCCGCAACTTCCATCATACTGTTGGTTGCATTAAAAAGGTTTTCTGATGCTAATACTTTAAGATTATTAATATGAATATTGAATCTAGGTTCTTCAAGTAACTTAATTGTCTCTTGATTATCACTAGAAATTTCATAACGCTTAATCATTTCATTTAGATAAATACTAACAGTATCCAATTGCAATCGAATTCTAGCGATTTTCTCATACAGAGAGTCTGATTTCAGATTATAGCGAGCTCGATTTTGAGGATCACGAATCACTTGTATTAATCCTTCAAATACTCCTTTAGCTGCTCCAAGCCAACAAGAAGACCAGAGAATGTGTCCGATGGGTATCATAGCTTTTACAGCTAAATGTTTGAATTGTTCTGATGCACCCATAATTTGTTCTTTTTTAATTGTACCTTCAATCTCCATACCTACACTTCCGGTGCTTCTCATACCCATTGCTTTCCATTCTGAAACATAGTTCAACTTTAGTTGGTTTCTTTCAGCAAAAATAAGTTTCACTTCATTAGTTGAACTTTCTATTGATTCTTTCATAGTAATTAAAAACCAGTCAGCGTATTCTCCTCCAGTCACAATTGGTGCATTGCGATCAATAAATATATCATCACCATCAGAGAGTAAAGGACTATGAGAAGATAATAAATGTCCGCCTTTTTCCTTTTCAGTCGTAACAGATGCGATTAATGGTTGTTCTTCTTTTAATCTTGATAAGAGCTTGAATACAAATTCATTCTTTTCTTGTTGTAGTAATACTTCTACTTGCTGAATGTGCATAGCCCAAATCATTGCGGTAGACAAGCATCCACTTGCCATAATCTCAGCTATCGAGGATAGAACTTTTAGATTAGGCTGATTTTGGTCAGTATAATAGTTAGGTAACGATATAGACATTAATCCTGAAGACTTTAGATCAGCTAAATTCTCTACTGGGAAAGTTCCATTCTGATCTTGTACGTTAGCCCTTTTTGCGAACTCTCTAGTTATTTTCTTAACCTCAGCTATTATATTGGGAATGGTAGATTGCTCATACGAATAATCCATATAAAATTCCTTTCTGCTTCTTATGATTAATGTCTCTAGACTTCGTTATCCAATTTTAAGCATCAAACAGTTAGATTAATTTTAGCTGGACGATTCATATCAAATAATCTTTCTAAAAACGTTGACTCCCATTTTATTGCAATCTCATCACTATTATAACAGTAAACATTATTAACAAATTCCTGATCTTCGATATTTAACTTTTCTAAAAACTCATTTGGAATGGCTGTATCATATAAGATATCAATATGATACAAAGCATAGAATACTTCCTTTTTAAAATTCATACTCTCAGCATTTTTTAAAAGTTCATTCCAATTTATGTCTACTTTAGGACTATTCAAAAATCTATATATATCCATAAATTTATAAAGTAATATATCTTTGTATGCTAAAACATCCATTTCGCTTGTTGCTTCTCTGGATAAATGAATAAGCATAAACAACAATAAATCTTCCCATTTCAATGTACGCACTTGTTGCCCAGATACATCAACAAGTTGGCTTCTATCAAGCATATGTTGTACAGCAGTATCTGTTCTTCGATTAGTCATTAAATCAAGCGAAAATTGTAAATCTAAAGAATGATATTCTAAAAAAGGACTATTTTCTATATATTTGATCAATGGTATCACCTCGTGCGATACCATTGATCTAATCATAATTTCTCGACGAGATAAAGGAATAATGGAATTAGACTTATAATCAATCATTCCTTGTATATAGTCCATTTTTTTTATGATATTCACTGCTTCATCAATTTGACTTGTATGAATCAATATATCATTATCTTTAAAGTCCCTACTTCCTATATCGCCATATACAATTTCAGAAAGAACTATGCCTTTAAGTAAAGCATATTTAATACCATGTTTATCGAATTCTCGACAAATCTCTAAAGTAAGTTCACACTGTTTTTCGCCACGTATTTTTTGCATAGAATATACTTGTTTTACAGAACTAATGAATTTCCCGTAAATCCCTTTCTCAGTTCCTTTTAATAAGTAGTGTTGTTTTATGTTATTCCATGCCGTACCGATTACTCCATGATTGTGGAGCATTCCAAATACTCTACTCCAATCCATATGTGTAACCATCAATTGGCGAAAATCTTCAATTTCCTCTTCTTTTAGAAAAGGCTTCGAACATAAGAAAACAAATCTTTCTTCAATATTTTGAATAAAGTACCTGTTCACAAAGGACTACTCCTTTCATTTAAAGAGATTACTTTTGACCTACAATAAAAATATTGTTCCCGCGTGATACTAATTCTTCTACATCAAGATATAAAGATTCCAGATCTAAAATTTGTTTAAATACTTGCGAATCCGATAAAACCTCACTTAAAGTCTGAGTATTACCTTCAATTTGTGTTTCCAAAAAACCAGGATAAATAAATGCCGGAAAACCTTTTAAACTCGTTACATTTAAACCACAATCTTTGTAATACTCCTGAAGTTGCTGGGGAGTGAACATATAAATATCGGGCATTTCTAAAGTAAATCTTCCTTTACCATTTGTTAGCTTTTGTGCCTCTTCTATTCTGCCTAAAGAAATATTAAAGTAGAGAGCATGATACAAATTAGGGGTAAATGATACTAAATATCCGTTTGGTTTAAGTAATTTTGTTACTTCTTTTAGTACTTTAAGTGGTTCTTCTACAAATCCCAACACATTATGAAAATTAAAACAAACATCTATTGATTCTACTTGCACATCTTTTATATTATGAAGATCGCCTTGTTGAATCGTCCATCTGCTCTCAAGCATGTTAGATTCCCTCTTATGAAGTGCTTGTTCTAACATATCTTTTGATAAATCGTACGTGTATCCCTTGCTATTAGGGTATTCCTGAAGAATTTTAAGTGACCAACGTCCTGTTCCTCCTCCAGCATCAAAAAAAGTAAAGTTAGCAGGCAACTTATCTAATATTTCTTTTTTAAAAGCTTTCCAGAGAAGTTGATCCGAAAGTTGCCAGTATACCTGCTCTTCTACCAAATCATACTTGTTAGCTTTATCCTTAAAATATTCAATAGTGTTATGTGTTGTTTTATTCATATCATATACCTCTTTTCGATTCATTTTTGTATTTAGATTCAAGATATAAGCGAATTCCAGCTATATCAACCCAACTAAAAGACTCTAAATTATTTTCAACTAATTTGCTTAGTTCACTAATAGTTATCCAACGCCCATCTTTGGCTTGATCACCTGATTTTAGTGCTACTCCCTCTGCTGTGCAGCGAAAGTAAACTCCCATTGAATCAATCGGACCTTCTGTGGTCTGGTAAACGGCAAATGGCTGAATTATTTCTACTACTCCTGTATCTGTTCTCACTTTTAAATAATCTTTTTCTCCTTCAATCTGTGTCAATTTAAGCCCCGACTCTTCTTTTATTTCTCTTATTAAGCCATCGATCATTGATTCATATTCTTCAAGCTGCCCTCCAGGTAATTCCCATACTTTTGGTTGTCCTGGCTTATCACGTATCTGCAAATATAGTTGAGATTCTCCGTTAACGGCTTTTTCAATTATCGCTCTTACATTAACGTACATATTAATCTCCTCCAGATGAACATTCATTCATTACATCATGTAATTCTATTTGAAGATTAAAATGAAGCTGATATGCTTTATATTGCCTAGTTATTTTTCTTGTACAACTTAACAAGCGTTTCGCTATATCCCCACCCAAGTCACCACTAGTGAATGAGAAAATATGTGAGAGATACTGTGTCTCAAAAATTCTTTCTTGAAAAGATTTCACAAAATCACTCATTTTAGCCAGTGTAACTCTGTTCACATTATGTTTATTAAGTAGAACAAAAGAATCTACTTTCCAGCTTCCTTGCTTACCTAGTAAACCAGATCTAGATATATAGGGGCTGGAATAAACTTCTAATTCATTTCCGTTAAATTTCAATAATGCTGTATCATCTGTAATGACGATATATCCTGATTCTATTGCTTTCTGAGCAATAGTAGATTTTCCAGCTCCACTCGGTCCTAAAAAAATTATAGCTTTTCCATTTTCTCCAACTACGCATACCGCATGAAGTAAAAATGCATCCATCTCTATTAATTTTGGAAACAAAGATATCCTTTGAGAAAACTCCCATGAGCGATCTTCATATTGATCATACCCAGACCGCTGTACAAAATGTAAGCTACTGTTCCAGTTATCATCCCATACGATATTATAATTAAATTGTAAATTGGAACGGATTTCTAAACGCTTATCACTCCAAGTTATTTGATCTTTATCTGAGTTATTGACTAAAAGACTTGTATTCCATTCTTGGATTGTACATTCATGATCAATTTTTTCTGGTTGATAATTTACAATTACATGAGAATACCATTTCTTGGTGCGTTCTTCTAATGAATGAAGTTGAATTGGAAAGTGCATCTTCACATAAAAAGGACCATATCGATAAATATACAAAGGACTCCTCCTTTCTTATGATCGTCGAATTTTCCCATTAGGTGTTTTAGGCAGTGTTGAGACTATCTTCACTTTTTTAGGGACTTTATAAGCTGATAATTGCAAACGACAAAATTGTAAAATTTCATTTTCTTTAACGCTGTTTAAATGGCTAGGAACAATATAGGCCACTAAAATCTCTCCTAGGAAGTGATCTGCCTCTCCTTTTACAATCACTTGTTCAACTGGGAAATGATCCATAATTAATCTCTCTATCTCTTCTGGATGTACCTGCTTACCTCCAGTTTTAATGATCGATTTTTTTCTGCCTGTAATCCATAAATTATTTTCCTCATCCAGGTAACCCTGATCTCCTGTTTTCAGCCATCCATTTAATAAAACTTTAGAGGTTTCTAACTCATTCTTATAGTATCCTTTCATAACACTAAGACTACTTATCCAAATATCGCCTTGCTCTAACGGTTTTAATGTTTCATCATTTTCATTTTTGATAATTATGTGTACTCCCCTAATCGGTTTCCCTACATTAGCAGGGTAATATACTTCTTGAATAACTTTAGTTGTTATTCTAGGACCTGCCTCTGTTTGTCCATAGGTTTGCACCATAGACACTTGTTGAGGAAGTTTTCGTCTTACTCCTTCTAGTATTTTGGAAGTAAGTTGTCCTCCTCCAAAACATATATAGCGTAAGTAAGGCAATTGCTTATAATCTGATTTCAACATACTTATAGCCTGTAACATTGTAGGCACTGTTGTAACTACAGTGATTTTTTGATCCCGAATTATTTTCATAAATGAAGAAGGTAAAAACAACCCTTTCATGATAACTAATTGTCCACCTAGATACAGGTGACTTAGAAACTGAGATGTATTACAGTAACCAAAAGGTAATGGTAATGTTATAAGTACCCTATCCTCTTTAGACAAGTTCAGAGACTCGCAATGCGCTTGTATATTAGTGAGCAAATTATAATGAGTAAGTTGAACAATTTTGGGATTCCCAGTTGTTCCTGAAGTTTGCAACATCAAAGCTACTTCATTTTTATTACGCGGTCTATAAACTGGAACTATATCTATTCCATGTATTTGATTTTCTTCTAAATATAAAATAGCGATATCTAAGTCATTAAACTCTGATTTCATCTCAGTTGTTGTAATGAGAAGAGTGGCATTAGCAGCATAAAAAGCTTGCACAATTTCTACTTTTGAGCTCGCAGAATAAAGAGGCATAACGACAGCACCAAGTAATGTTATGGAGAAATAAGCTTGTATATATAATAAAGAATTTGGTAAACAAATCAACACTACATCGCCGGATTCAACTTTTTCTTTTATCTTCTGTTGCAAACTAGCTGTTTTGCACAATAATTGCTTATATGTCAATTTTTCATTTTCGAATGTTAAGGCGATATGATTTGGATTCTGATCTGCCTGACGTAAAAGTATCTCGCCAATGCATTCACATTCTATCTGTATCATCTTACCGCTTTCCTTTCTAACTTAGATTTCTTTTAGCCTCTACTATCTAATTGAAAAATTTGTCCGCTAACATTAGTAATATTTTGAGACAGCAAATATAGTATAAAATTCACAGTTTCTTCAGGTATAGAAATTTTTGATAGAAGACTTTCATCAATAGCTTTTTGATATTTTGCAGGTTGATATCGATTTAAATTGCTTAGCATAAAACCTGGACAAACCGCATTTACAGAAATACCATAAGGGCCCAATTCTCGAGCCATAGATTTCGTTAAAGCATTAAGTCCTGCTTTGGATGCAGCATAATTGCTCTGTTGAGCGCTCCCAACTATCCCTTGATAAGAAGATACGTGAACGATTTTACCATTACCTTGTTCTTTCATCCTTTGACTAACTTTTTGCGACACTAAAAATGCACCATCTAAATTAACCTGCATAACTTTTTTCCATTGGATGTAACTCATTTGGTTGAACTCTGCATCTTGAACAATACCCGCATTGTATACAAGCCCATCTATCGATCCTAAACTGTCTAATAGTAACTGTAGTGATTGATCCAAACTATCTGTATCAGTAACATCAAGTTGACTAACATATAAACGATTAGTTAAGAACAGCTGATCATTATTTCGTTGAATAGGAGTGGTATTATACGTAGCAGCAACTATAGCTCCTTCTTGTAACATTCCTTCAAGAAGAGACCTACCAAGTGTACCTGTCCCTCCAATAAGAAGTAGCTTCATTCCCTTTAGAGAGATCTGCATAATTTTTCATCCTTTAGGCTTTCTTTAAATTAACAAAATCCGTTAAAATTTTAACATTTTCAAACAACTTTGGTTCAAGCTCATCATCTTCAATAGTAATTTGAAATTCATCTTCTAGTTTAATAATTAATTGAAGAATCATAATAGAATCGAATTGTAGATCATCTACTAGATTTTCTTCTCCAGAGAAAATATAATCTTTCTCAATTCGATCTTCTAATTCTTCTTTAACTAATCTACATACCACTTCATAATATGACATTTTCTCACCCTCAGATATAAAATTAGACTGCTTTTATCTTTTAGATTGATACGGAATAAAGTAATCAAATTTCGGCCCTTCTATCTCTATCTTTCCTTGATGGATGAATGTTATATCCATATCATGAGGTAGTTTACTTTGTAGTTCTTGTTTCAAAAGTAACTCTGCTTCTTCTACTAATCCGATACCTGGCACAAGAAGAAACAAAAACTTTTTTTCATCTGTTTGTGTAACTCGAAATTGACGGATAGCATCTGGAAACAAACGATTAACTTTGGTAACTGCATAATGAAATAAAATTGGATTAGATATCCAATTGCCTGATTGGATATATTGTGTTGATCTCCCACCAGTTATTTCTATGATAGGATGTACCGATCCACATTTGCATTTATTTCCGATCAATCTACCAATATCGCCTGTATCATAACGTATTAAAGGCCAAACACGATTAGATAAATCTGTAATAACCACATTCCCAAAACCCTCTTTATTTGGTTTGATAATCTCTACATACATTTGTTCGGTCGCTAAGTGAAGATTTCCATAATTACAACTCATTGCAATACACCAGAACTCTCTGGAACCATAATGATTATAAATAATAGATCCAAAAACTTTTTCGATGGTCTCTTTCTGATATTCAAATAACATTTCTCCATTAATTTCAATATATTTAATTGGAAGTTCACTTGGGTCTAGTTTCCGCTCTAATATATGATTTGCAAATAGATAAAGTGCAGTGGATACTGATAATATCCACTGCGGACGATATTTTAATAAGGCTTCATAATAGTCATCTAGCCGTTTTGGTGACATATCTAGCATAGACAGGTACATTACTTTATTATTAATAGCTACTGAATCGGTTGATAAATCTTCTTCATTAAAAGCATAAAACATAGCATATAAATCCTTAGGTCCAACTTCTCGATGCTTAGTGCGAAGCCCCCATAAGAGCTTCGCTTTTTTCCATTTTTCTTCATGTGATTTATAACATTTGAGGGGTTGACCAGTAGAACCACTAGTATACTCAATATAAAGCTTAGTCATTTGATTGGTAAGTAATGACTCTTCTTTACCGATGATCTCATACTTCTTTAGTATTGGAATTTCTTCAAACACTGACTGATTCCAATTAGTGTCTGAAATTTCTTTTAATCTCTCTTTATAAAATGGAGATTGACCAGCAGCGTGCTTCATAAATTCGAGTAAATTAATTTGAATATCATCCCATCTATTTTTCATTAATCTTCCCCACCTTAAGGTTTCAAAGTCACATTGGTTCTTGGGAATTGAACAGCACTCCAAATATAGGGCATCTCCAATAAACCATGAATAACTCTTTCCCAACCAACTCCAAAACCTGATGTTTCTCTATAATTTTCTAATGTTCTAGATTGGAGATAACATGCATAATCATCCTCAGGTAAATTAAACACTTCGGCCTTTTCTCGCAATTGGTCAAGAGTACCTACTCGTTGTCCGCTACCTATTGTCTCTCTATATCCTGGCCAAATATAATCAGTATTATTTGCCACCCTTCTTTCTCTTCCTTTTAATTCAGCATGGTAAAATGGAACTTCCAGTAAAGGGAACTCACTGATTGCTAAAAAACCACCATATATTTCAGTTAGCCGTACTTCTTCCCATGAACCGAAATTTTCAAGTGTAAATTTATTGTAAATGTCATCTTTTGTATCTTCATGTAACGTTTTTAAAGCCTCTTCAAATGTTAATTCAGTTATTTTTTTACTACGACTTATCTCATCTAACTGAATCAGTCGTTCTTGAGAAAGGAAAATACTTAAATCAGCCTCATTATATTTAAGCAAATCCTGAATCACTCTAAATAAAAAGTTAGTAATAATGTCTTTATTGACTGCTTGGTTTACTGCACCTTCATATTCTATATGATGAAATTCAGAGAGATGAGAAGCATCTACATTTTCTTTTCTAAACGAGTTGTAAATAGAATAGACATGGTCTACTTGATGTTGAAGAACAGATAATTCAAGATAAATTTGAGATGATTCAGATAAAAATGCTTTGTTTGGTAAGTCAAACCATTCTAAAGAAATAGGGCATACATCCGTTGTATAGCTAATAGCTTCGCGTCCATATACAGCTCCTGGTGAAGAAATCATTCTTGTAGTCATAGGTAACAGTGTAAATAACGCTTTCATTTCTCCAAAAAAAAGATTACTCGACATGTTGATTTGATGATTGATTCTAGCAATTGCTCCCCAATATTTTTCACTGCTAAAACTGAGGACACGCTTTTCAGCTTCTTCTAATGTATATGTTCCTGCCTGAACATTATCTAATTCCCCAAAAATATTATTACCGCGGTATCCAAGAGTCTTATCTTTCTTAGTAAAATAGGGTCCCAACATAAATCATCTCTCCTCTATTATTAATTCGTTGTTATATGATCTTTTTCAACTTTATTATGGATAATAAAATCACTTAAACTATTTAGTTGATCCTGCAATATAACTTTCTCTTTCCTTTTTGCTTCTGACTTTACGTAACATGTCAACAGGCGATAATGGATGTGCTTCATCCCATGATACTAAGTTAGACATTAATTCTCGAACTACGGGATGCATTTCATTTAAATAATCTGTTTCCTTCATTTCTGCATAAGAGGTATGACCTCCATACATCTCATCTTTCCTTTGTACACTATAATGTAATGTTCTTCTATAATCCTTGGTTGTGCCCTCCCCTCTATGGAGTGTATGGGCATTCATAAGTAAAATATCTCCTGGATGACAAGATACTCGAACTTGATTGGGTAATCGATTGGTATGATTAGCTTCTACTTCCTTTCTTTCTTGATCAGTAAGTGGCCTTCGATGTGAACC
Source organism: Paenibacillus sp. CFBP13512 (assembly GCF_005233705.1). Lineage (NCBI taxonomy): Bacteria > Bacillati > Bacillota > Bacilli > Caryophanales > Paenibacillaceae > Paenibacillus > Paenibacillus sp. CFBP13512. The sequence continues at coordinate 111,839 of NZ_QGAD01000002.1, forward strand.
TGGTATAGCGATAAAACAGGAATCAGAATATAAAGGTATATTAAATTGAATATGATTAGGGCTTCCTTCGAAATGGTAAAGTTCATTATCACCATAATCACGATGCCATCGCAAACGGTAATCCACTTTCTCTGGTGACCACAGTGCGTGAGCTCCCCAAAATCTTAAATCTCCTCCCAACAATTGTTTTAAAATTTTTATCAATTGTACATTTCCAAAAACTTCTCCAAAGGCTGGATTATATAAGTCTGGTTTAAAAATATCATTTACACCCCATGTATCATAATCATTCTCATTTTTAAAAGTGTATCGTGTTGTATATTTTAATGGATTATTTCTTACTTTCCCCACTAATTCTTCCATTGCATACTTCAATTGATTAATCTCATCTGTTGTAAACATCTCTTTAATAACAACAAAGCCATTATTTATAAATTGCGATTTTAAACTCATCATACGCTCGCCTCCTTTCGCTAGTTTATTAAGGAACTGCAATCCAGTCTTTTTCTGATTTCTCCTCCCATATCTCACGAATATACTTGTATTCTTCAGCTGTGATTTTTCCTTTTTTCGCTATATTATAGTTATCTATCCATCTTGTTGGTTTAGTGGTACCTATCAGCGCAGTATGTACTCCAGGAATTGATAACACAAACCTCAAAGCATATTCCAATGCATCAGAGTTATCTCTGCAAAAAGAATAATTCATTTTTTGTAATCGTTCATCATAAGTGACTTTGGCTGGCTTGGTTAGAGATTCTATATTTTTACCCATTCTTTTCCACATATTCAATTGACGGTCAAAATGCTTTACATGTTCTCCAAGCTTCATCCATGCTGCATTTGCCAAAGATCGCTTTACAATGACACCTAGTTGATGTTCTTGAGCCAAAGGCATGATGTTATCAATGGCAGCTTGATCAGCAATATTTATTGTCAATTGTAATGTGTCAAAACATTCCATTTTCATGGCATATTTCGCTTGTTCTCCATCGCCACTATATCCTATATATCTTACTTTTCCAGTAGCTTGAATCTCTTGAATTTTTTGAATCACTTCGCCGCGTTGTAAAATCTCTTCAGAACAACCATGTAATTGCAAAACATCAAGATAATCAGTACCTAGTCTGCTAAGACTTCTATCGACACTTTTTTCAAGCCACTTTGGGTCCCAATCATAAAATTGATCCTCATCAGAATGACCACATTTCGTAAACAAATAGAATTCGTTTCTTCTTGAGGAAACAGCTTTACCAATAAGTTCTTCGCTATTTGGATAGCATTCAGCTGTATCAATAACATTAAGACCACTATCAAGTGCATTATGAAGTAACTCGCTAACCGTTTCTTCACTAACCTGCTCATAACCGATTTGTGATCCTCCAAATCCTATTACACCTACCTGCATATCTGTTTTTCCAAGGAATCTTTTTTCCAATTTTCTTCCTCCTTTCTCTAGTTTCCTAACTTAATTTGCCGTAAATAATTTTGTGACAACTTTAAATTTTTCATAACAACTTGTATATGGTCACTTGCTGAACTAATAGGCCAATCTCCTCGAATTAATCCTAAGCTTGCTAATCTAATACCAGCTGTAGCAATCAATAAAGGAAGCACTTCGCGTTCCTCCAAAGCCAATCCGTGAGTTTCTGTATAACCATTAAGAAACTGTTCAAAATTTGAAAATTCCAATTCATTTATAGATGCCAATCTTGAGCTATTCTCTCTATACGTTACACCAGCAAATGTGAGTAATCCTTCAGCAACATCTACAAGAGGATCAGCTATACATGCATTATCAAAATCAATCAGTCCTGATACAGACCCTTTGTTAGAAAAAATAAAATTCATAGGATTTAAGTCTCCATGTATTATGGATTCCTGTTTTCCGCTGATCTGACCATGTTGTGTAGACCATTGATCTATTAACTTTCTACAAGCACGAACAAAATTTTGTATTTCTTCTTGATCTTCTTTTTTCATCTCGCTACGTTTCTTTATGAATTTTTTTAATAGGAGTACTAAAACATTTTTAGCAGATTCATAAGGAGAATATTGCGGTATTGCTAAAATGTTAAGTCTAAAAACAGACGCTGCTTTGATTTCAAAGTCCCTTAATTCCTTGCCAGCAGCGTATATTTGCTCAGAATAGTTTTTATACATATTACTGTTAAGTATGTACTTCTGAAGGTACAATATCTTATTAGTATCTATATGTACAAATAACTTTTTGCTTGTAGTTAAAATTACTTCCGGCACTTTAATACCCTTGACCGATAATTCATATTGAAGTTGTATAATGCTTTTAGCATATTCAATAGATTCTACATACCATGGAACTTCTTTCATAAAATAAAGAGATCCATCTTGACTTTCTATAAGAGCTCTTCTAGATGTTTCTGAAACACGATTTATCGGAACAGCAGTACCATTCATATTAAGATAGGGATACGTTATATAATCATCAATTCCATATTCCTTTAATGTTTGGGATAGAATTGATTCTGGAATAAACCCTCTGTCAAGATCTAATGGTTTAAGCAAATTATCCTTCTCCTTTGGCTATTAATTAACTCTCCATGTACTAATCTTTTTCATTAATAGAGATAATAGCTCATTCCCGAATTCAGCCATACGTTTACTAAGTGGATGGTCGGGATATGCAAGCACAAATGGAATTCCTGCATTATTTTTTGTACTGATGCCTGGTATAATAGGTAACTTATCTAATATATCGAGTTTATTAGGATCTGCTAAATTACTTTTGGTATCTCCTGAAAATATAGAATTAGAATGCCCACAACATTCACACTCAAAATGAGCCATATTTTCGACGATTCCAAGTATAGGCACTTCCATTCTTCGTAATAAATTAATTCCTTTTTGAGTATCCACAAAACTTACTGTTTGAGGAGTAGTAACTAATAAGCAATGTCCTTTTAAAAGATTAAATAATTGATAGTGTACATCTGAAGTCCCCGGTGGCATGTCAATAATTAATAAATCTACTTCCCATTCAGCTTTTGAGAGCAACTGATAAAGGGCCCCTTCTAAATACTTACTAGGTAAAGATATATTGAGATTATTGTTTTTGAGTAATCCAAGAGAAGAAATACTCACTCCTGCATAATCTCCAGGCTGTATACCTAACCCTTTAGCAACCATAGGTGAATTTTCAATTTGGGATACCATAGTTGGTATACTAGGCCCTTCAAAGTCTGCATCTAATAAACCTACTTTTATATGTGGAAGAGAGTAAGTCAAATTTACAGCTAAAGTAGATTTTCCTACCCCACCTTTTCCGCTATAAATAAATAATACGTCCATTACACCCTCCTTATTAAGATATCCGAGAATTTTTCAACGTATCAATCATAATTACAATGCTATTCATAGAAGCAAAAGTATCATTAATCATATATTCATCAGGTATAGTTATCTCAAACTCTTCTTCTAATTCGAGTAATAAATCTATCGCTTTCATTGAATCAAGACCTGCACTTTTAAGATCAGAATTCTTCTCAATATCTCGATGTATTTTTTGTTTCAATAAAGCAGCTACTTGAGCTTCAATTTGTTCAGTATTCATAATTGTCTACTCTCCTTTATTCTGATATAACTTTCCGATTTAAAAACAACTGAGATGCGTGCATAACCTCTCCTTTATCAATAATCAATTCAATTGGCATGTCTCTACTCAAAAATCCAATTAAACTCGCCGTTATCCCATAAGCTCCTACATTTGGAATATATACTTGATCTTCTAACTCTAAAGAGGGCACGCTTCCTTTTTTGTTAAAAAAATCAAGTGGCGTACAAAGAGGCCCTACAATTTGAACCGACATAGCGTTCACATTAGTTTTCTCTACTACAGGTAAGATGTCGTACTTAACGCGAGGAATACGACCAAGACCTGCCATTCCTCCCAAATGATTAATGCCACTATCAAGAATAATAAAATGATTTCCTTTGCTCTCTTTCATATCTATCACTGTACTCACTAAAGCTCCACTTGCAGCAGTCAGATACCTACCTGACTCAAAAGCCACTTCAGGTTCTCCATTTCTCCAGTTGGCAATATGTTCATCTAGAGCAGTTTCTAATATAGTCTTCAACTCTTTGAAATCTGGAGCACTGCCATTAATAGCATATGGATGTCCAAAACCTCCTCCTAAATCTATAAATTTAAGTGGAATACCCAGTTTCTTTGACAATTTTGCAATAACTTGAATAGAAGATAGAAATGACTTGGAGAGTACCCCAATATCGAGAGTATTAGTACCATTAAATATATGGAATCCTACAATTTGAACTTGATTAGTTTGTTGGAGTTCGTTTAACTCTCTTAAAATAATTTCTTCATCCATTCCAAACTGGGAAGAAGTTCCTGTCATAAATAATCCTGCATCTGTCAAACCTTCCTTTGGATTTATTCGTATAATTACTTGAATTGTTGGACTATCAGAGGTCAGGAGTGATTGTAACGTTCTCAATTCATTCAAAGATTCTATTGAGAACCATCTTACTCCTATTTCTATAGCCGTTTTCAATTCTGTAGAGTTCTTTCCAGGTCCTGTATATAAAACACCTTCTATATCTCCACCTGCTTCTAAAACAGAATTCAACTCACCAAGTGACGACACTTCTGCCCTACAACCCAGATCAATTAATTGCTTAACAACCAAAGGGTGCGGATTAGCCTTCAAAGAATAAAATAATATGGAAGATTCAGGTAACGACTGTTTTAAACGACGATACGACTGACGTAAAATCCCCAAATCATATATATATAGCGGACTACCATATTTTTTACGCAGTTCTTTAAGGTTCAAATTTCTCCCTCCTTTGTAATTTCCATTTGTAATTTATTTTTATCTATTTTTCCATTAATTGTAAAAGGTAGGTCATTTTTAATATATATATATTCAGGTATTTTATAATCTTCTAAACGTACTTTTAATTCTTCTCGTATATTTTCCGAATTAAGTATTGAACTTACTACTAGACTGGGTATCTTAGCAGTCCCTACTAGAATAAGCACTGCTTGTTCAACACCACTAATATCAATAGCAGCAAGCTCTATTTCTGTAGGACTTATTCGAAATCCATTTTGTTTATACATATCATCCTTTCTTGCATAAAAATATAGAAAACCCTCATTATCCATCCAAAAATAGTCGCCGGTACATAGACTACGTGTAGCAGTGTTCATATTTTGAAAAACTTGGTTTGTTCGCTTTTGATCGTTCCAATATCCCATCATCACATGAGGACCATGAACAATTAATTCTCCTACTTGATAAGGCGGTAACTCAATTCCTTTTTCATCGACGATAGTGCAGTGTGTACCCGGCAACGGCCTTCCGACTGAATGCGGTTTCACATCTAAATATTCAGGTTGAAGAATAGAAACTCGCTTACATTCTGTCAGTCCGTACATTAAATATAAATTTGCGTTTGGGAAAGAAATTTTAAATTTTTGTATATATATTTCTGGGAACGTAGCTCCAGTGTTGGTAATAAGACGCACTTTTGGTAATTGCAACTGCTGCCTATGCATTAATTTAATTAATGCTTCTCCTATACTCGGAACAATTGGCAATACTGTTACATTCCATTGCTTTAATTTACGAACCATAAACGGGCCTATATCTGTTCGCTGACCTAATGCTAAAGTTGCACTTTTATAAAAAGCTAAAAAAATCTGATACATTCCGTAATCAAAAGATAAAGGTAAGAAACTTCCAATCACATCATTTTTTTTGATTTCCAAGCATGTTTGAATACTTTTTAATACGAATATTATATTAGAATAATAAGATATAATTGCTTTTGGTCGTCCGGTACTGCCAGATGTATACAAAAGACATGCAATTTCAGCGACTGAATTATCTTGCTCTTGTGAAAAAACATTTTTCTCAGCATTCTTTATAAAATCTTCCAATATTACATAAAGTCCAAGATCAGATGACAAATTCATTTTTTTAAAAAAATTACTATTTGTTAATAAATAAGAAGCTTGTGAATCTTTGATAATATAGTCTAATTGATACTTAGTCATGCTTTCATGCAACAGAATAAAGGTGAGACCTAATTTGGATGCTGCAAAAATAGATGTGACAAGAAATTTACAATGAGGCAAAAGTAAAATAATACGATCACCTGCACGAGCACCACAAGTCTGCATATACGCCGCTATCTGGTCTCTTTCTTCAACTAATTGCTTATAAGTGAAATTGCCTTCGTTAGTAATTAATGCTGCTTTGTATGGATCTCTTTCTGCTGAATTTTCTAACAATGTACATAATCTTTTCAATTTAGACCCTCATTTCAAAAAGTCTTATTCAAGCTTAAATAGCTTTGTATGGTAAGATTATTTTTATACTAACCCATTAACTTTTATTTTTAAGCATAGTCAAAGATGAAACTATATTTTCTCTGCTGTTTTCAATTCAATTTTTTTTAATGTGGAAAAATTTTCATAAATAAGATCATCATCATCGAATGTAATTTTAAATTCTTCTTCTAAGGCAACAATTAACTTAATATATTTTATTGAGTTAAACCCAATGCTGTCTAATTTTTGATGATTAGAAATTTCTAATCTATATCCGAGGATACTTTGTATAATTTGAACAATTTTATTCGTAATCATTAGATTACAATTTTGATTCATTTGTTTATTTCTCCTCTTTCTTTATGTATAGTTCTCTTCGGAAGTCTCTTGGAGACACACCATAATACTTTTTATAATAATTAGAAAATTGAGAGTTTGAAATATATCCAACATGTCTAGAAATCTCATTAATCGTTAGAGTAGTTTCTACTAACAACTCTTGTCCCTTTCGCATTCGAACCTTTTGAAGGTGTTTAATGGGGGAACAGCCGAATACTTTTTTATAAGTATTACTTAAATAGACAGCGTTACAATTAATTCTAGTTGCCATATCTTCTAACGTAAGTGGATCAGAATATTGAGTTCTTATCATGCGATTAATAATAATTAATCTACTGTCAATTTTACTTTCAAGCTTCATTACGTTTTGCTCTAAACTTAAACGATGATTGAGAAAATTCGAAATTCGAAGCGATAATTGGTGAATTTTGTAATTTTCATAAAAAGGTTGATTAACTACTTTTTTCAAAAAATTCATAAATGTACTTATGCCTTCATCGTTTTCTAAAAATATTCTCGGAGAGATCATTCGAAAGTTATTAGAACACTCTAATATCAAGATATTTAACATGACAGGTGCTAACGAGCGATTTAATAAGCTAATATTGTTTCCTACAAACAGACTGTCAGATGAAAGTATATACTTTTTATCATAAAAAGATACTTCAAAATTATCTTTTGCGAACGCTATCAAAATTTTATTTGATTCACTACAAAACTCTTCACAGTATCCTGGAGCAATTAGCATATCAGAAATTATACTTTTTAAATTCCAATTCATTAAAACCTCACTCCAATTTAAAAATTGAATGATATTAAATGATAATGTATTAAATTATAGATAATCTTGAGTTAGGAATCAACAAAATTATACAAATATGTGAAATTAGATATAATATATACAATTTAACTTTTTGAAATCAAAACATAAAGTTCTTTAATAATTTTTCTATTCAGTTTTATTATTCATATATTTTCTCAGTACCACGATTCGTTTTGAAACGATTCTTCTGTTGACTTTCATAAGACATTTGCGTGACCGATCGATTATTTGTAAAGCGAGAGCTTGTTCGAGTTCCGTATCGATGACTTGAGCAAATCATATCCTTTGGAAAAAATTCTCATCTAAGGGCATGTTCATTAGAATTTCGCTATTAGGTGGAATATGGATCAATGAAATACAATTCTGCACCATCCAGACCTTCCACCGCTTTGTGACAAGCAAACGTACAAAGCCTTTGGATTTACTTAATTTGCTCAGGTGAATATATCTTTTCAAGATCAGACTAGATTTTCTAGGCCAGCTACGGATTCCACTTTCTATGCAGTTTAGAAGTTTAAGTTTTGGATATATGTATTTTGAGTCTTCAGCTTACTACTCTAACTGACTTTTATAACCTCTGTTCCATCTTCCAAATCCTTGCTTCTAGATTGCTCAAAAATTCTAGTTTACTATGTTCAATTATACTAAAATGGTGTGATTTATGGCGAGTTCCTATTGTAGGAGTAGTATAGCAACTGTCTCCTAAAGGAATATAGATATAGACTTCTTTTACATTCAGTTCGAGGTGTTGTACTTCATTGTAAAATTTGTTTTAGGTTAATTCTTTTATTCATGATATATGCTAAAAGAAATTTTTTCAGGGAGCTTGGAAGTAATCTTATAAAAAAGCTATTTAGTGGTAATATCCTCTTATATTTATTCTATTATCTATGTTGAATATACAGTTTAACATTTCTTCTATAGCTGCATATTAGATATGCCACTCATATGAGAGTTAATTTCATTCATTATCAAAAATAAAAAATTTTTCATGTGATTATTGATAACAATTCTAATGATAAAAATGTAGTTCATGTTTCTATTTTATTCAAAATTATTCATCCTTCTTAATAAGCACTGCTTTTGTGTTTTAAATTGAATTCATTTTTCAACATACTATGCGTTGTTACTCGTAATAATATTAATTTCATTGATATATATGTAAAAGCTGAACGATGTCATTCAATCCGATCGTTCGACTTTTTTGATTATTTTGTGCTATCGATAAAGCTTTTCAAATCATCTGCCATGACTTTGGATTGAGTGTAATGCAGATAATGAGTACCATCTAATAGAACGATTTTGCCATGTAGTGAATTTTTGATTTGTTCTTCGTGCTGAGTTGTCCAGTTTTTAATATCAGGATCATCTTTGACTAGAAAGAAAATCACAGGTAGATTTTTAGGGAATTGTAAGCCTTGTACAGCTTTGAAATTCGTCGGCAATAACTGTGCTTCACTCACAATATCTGGATTCATCATATTTTTGAGTGTAATCATTTTGATCTGTTCTTTGGTTGCCTCATCTACATCAGGTGTCATAATCTGACTCGGATTAAGCTTGACTAGCAAGCGGTAAAAGCCTGATTTTTTCAGGATGCTTATCGATTCGGTATCCATCACTTCTGTCGGCTGTGTAGGGAAGCTTGTATCTATACCTGCAAAAGCAGTCACTTCATTAGGATATTTATTCACATAATCTAATCCATAAATACCTGAGATCGAGTGACCCATCAGAATGTATTTATTGATCTTCAATTGTTGCAAAGCTTCATGAATCTCATTCGTAATATTGTCGACTGTACGAGGTTTATCGGTGACATCACTTAATCCATAACCAAATGGTTCAACAACAACGACTTTGTAATGCGGTGATAGTTGATCAATCAATGGTTTGAAATCTAGAGCTGGCGATGCTGTACCAAAACCGGGAATCAATACAATCGTTTCTTTACCTTCTCCTTGAATCATTACATTCATGTTTTTACCATCTACAGCAACCGATTGTCCGTATGGTTGTATTTTGCTTTGTTCAGACTTACTGGCGAAGACATTAACGGTATACACCGTTCCTAAAAAAATAACGATTAATACAACAACAACTGCAATAGCTTTGAGCATAAACTTGAGTAATCTTTTCATGAATTCATTCCTTTAATATTGACTTGATGAATAAGTAACTTCTTTCAATTATAAAGTATTTTATTTATATAAGCTAACTTCGTGTTATATGAATCCATTCCTATTCAAAAAAGGGATTACCTGTGTAGGTAACCCCTTTGATTCTTGCTATAGTCGTTGTTGCTATTTCACATCAATACTTACTTCTTCTGGACGATAGACGGTGCTAATTGCACCTTCTGTATCGGTAGCAAACATCACTGTACGTTCGGCATCCAATTGGAAGCTGTACATTTTGTGACTGATCGGGTCTTGTACTTGAATTTGAGCATTCGCTCCATACTCGGATACAAAGATATACAGATTACCTTGATCGAAAGACAATTTACGTCCATAGACACCGGATAATTCATCGCCTTGCAACCATTCCAGTTCAGAAGACACTTCTGCTTCTGCTAGCGCATATTCATACAGTGCAATTTGAGTTTCGGTACGATCGCTTAATTCTACAGGCAATGGGCTCCAGATGATTTTACCTTTACCTATCGCTACATTTTTCACCTGAGCAACACCGGTCAGTGGAGCTTGTTTGACCAGTTCAGCAATACGTTTGCCACTAAATGATACCGGTAACACTTCTTCGCCTAACTGTAATGCCTCTTCGCGGCGGACATTTGATAATGGAGCACTCTCTGTCACTTCGCTTAGACGATCTGTAGGCTGCCAGTATTCATCTAATGATAACGGCCCTGTAAATAATAAAGTACTGCCATGCTCTTCTACATAATCGACCAGTTGCTTGAGCGCTGCTGTCTGGAAATTATGAGGACTTGATACAATGATTAATTTCGGCGCATCACCTGTCGTTAATTCATGTAAATGATATTCCCCAAAAGCACGTGCATGTACATTCAGTTCATAGGATAAGGTACGAATCAATTTGGTTGTTGCATCATGTGCTAGTTTGCGATTCGACAAATCATTGGAATATGGGAAAACAACAGCTACTTCTTCCAATTGACGATTTTCAAATAAATCACGAGTTGCATTCATAAAGCGTCCAAAGTCATAAGATACGTCTGCTTCTGGCTTTTCTGTTCCATCTGCTCGTACAGCACCGATATGAGATTCATTGACATTGTGCATATAGAAATTGATATTCCAGATCCACTGCACCGCCCCTGCTCCACCTGTTGAAAAAGCATAGGCATATTTGCGCTCTAAAATATACTTCAATTCATTTTCTGTACGCTTGGCTTTGCCTTCTGGTGTCTCAATATACATAATCCCTGTTTCTTGGATAAGGTTCGGCTTCTGTGGTGTTTTGGTGAAAATACCATCCCACACGAGATCATCCATTTCCCACCAAGAGTGTACTGTCGTATAATCGACAGTCTCTGCATACAACAATGGAGATGGACGTTGCCCTGCTAATCCTTCATCTTGTCCAACCGTCACTAACTGCTTCGGTTGAATACTTTGGATCATACGAGTGAGGTCTGTCGCCCAGCGATTGTGCATATCCATCGTAAACAGATTATAGTCGAGCCAACGAGTTCCTTTTTTCGGATGAATCGAGGTTGGATTATAACTGATATCATCGACATGCACTGGATATACCGCATCAAAATTAGGCAACTCTTCAGGTGTCATATTCCAGCGTTCTTGTACTCGGGTAATATCGCTATCGTAACGCTTTTCTACCCATTCTTTGTAAGCCGCAATCTCAAATTCATCGTACACTGGTTGCGGACCTGAAAATGGACGGTCTGGATTGAACATAGACGGTTCATTGATCAGATCCCAATGAATATTGGATGTATGACGATGACGGGTTACAATCGCTGAGATAAAACGCTTTTGCGCTTCTACACTACGTGGATCAAGATACGGGTTAACCCCTTCCCAAGCTTCCGGTGTAAATGCAAAAAAGTTAAATGTTAGTTCATGCCCGTGCTTTTTACTTGTCAAAATAAACGCATCAATTGCACGCATTACTTCTTCATAGGGATGACCATCGACAAACATCACATGTCGCCAAGCACTCCATACACCTGTACGTAGATAGTTAATCCCTGCATGTTTCATCTGTGCCATATCTTTATCCCACACCGCTGTATTCGGTAAAAATAAGAATTTGCGTGCTACATCCGAAGTCATATACGTCATACCCACAATCGGTAATGGACGACCTTCTTTGCGGAAATAATCACGATCAGCTGTTAACATTTCGCCTTGTGCCAAAAAGTCTGCATCAAATCCCCAGAATCCTTGATGAATGCTACGTACTTCTCCAGATGGTGAAGTGATCGTTCCTTCCAAGCGATAATATCCAGCTTCGATTGTGATCTCAACAGGTAAGCGTACAATATCCAGTTCACGAGAAGCAGCAATCGTTAATTTTTTTGTCCACACGTCTGTAAATTGACCCGATAAATCCTGATTTTCTTTGGCTACTTGTAGATTGAATATCCACTCTCCGCTGATATCTGCACTGGTGGAATGACGTTGTAGCGATTGCAATTGAATCGTTAGAGTTGGACGCTCACCCGGTTCATAACTTGCATAGTTGGGCTTCACCCAGATTTCAGTAACCCCTTTGGCAGCAAATTCGCCCCATTTCGAAATAGCTTCGATTCCTTTTTCCCAGAAGGCTTCACCTGCTAATTGGTTAACAAATATCCATCGTCCACCAGCATAAGCCCCTTTTGTATTTTCAAGCAAAATAGCAGGAGCGGCTACTTCACGTCCGTCTTTGGAGATTCCTTTGAGCAGAGGATAAATATGTGCATCCATCGGTCCACTGGAACCGCCTTGTGCAGGATGGTCATTGGCTTTGGTCACATGAAGAGCAAATCCCCATGTGCTTTGACGCTCAAATAATGATTCTTGTCCTGCAAATAACGGAAAATCTTTGCTTGCTTCATAATGATCAATCGGTGTTACTTCTACCGGTAATACTTCGTTAATATTCAAAATTTGATGATAAGCGGTTTGTTCATTTTCTACTTTCCAGCCATCTAATGTTTCATTGACAGGCTTACGGAAAGGAATACCGCCCATATGTACAAATCCTTTACTCTCATTCAAATGATTATGGATCGCTGTCCATGCTTGTTTGGGAAAGTAACTGCCGTGCAGATGAATAAATAAATCCGCTTGCGTAAGCGCTTTAGAAAGTTCGTTAGCTGTAACCACTGTACCTTGCTTGTGCAGTTCAGTTAGCTGTTGTTCATTCGGTCGTTGTCCATCAAAAGGGAATGCAGGATCATAAAAAATTACCGTATGGAGCTTAGAAATTAATGTCATAATAATCTCCTTCATCATTGATATTGGATTAGGATAAAACTGGATTTGAAAGTTTCGGATAGTGAGATAGACCGCTATGGGAATATGATTGTTCTTATTGTCGCTGAAGTACCTTTCTTACGAAAGCTTGTAACTCTTTCAGAACAATCATATTCTCTTCGCTCTCTGCTCTTACATCCTCATTTCTAAATCGTTTTTTCGTAATGAGGGTGGGTAAAGGTTAACAAATTTAGAAATAACTTTAGTTGAATAATAATGCTTGATAAAGATTGGTTAGTTATCGTTTTGTTTTCTGGTGATGATGTTGTACTTTTGTTATTTTGTACTCTTTTACTATAACTGATTTTATTAAGTTACGCATTAAGTAATTTTTGAAATAATGAATTTCAACTTTATTCAACATTATGATGTGTTTTATGATGATGGCTTGGTAAGTAAACCTTTTTGTATCGCTTTATAGATTAACTGTGAAAATAAGCTGTTGGACCATGCAAACCATGGGCGGGTAAAGATTGTGGGATCGTCTGAATGGAATCCTTCGTGCATATAACCTGTATCTGCATCGGTAGTTTCTAATAAATGGATCATGTCTACTATTTCAGCATCATTATTGGCTGTTAATCCTTGCATCGATAATCCCATATGCCAGATATAACCTGCTGGTGTGTGAGGGCTACCCATGCCTTTGGCAGCTTTTCCTTCGAAATAGTATGGATTTTCGGTACTTAAAATAAACTTCCGTGTATTAAGATACATCGGATCGTTCACATCACAATAACCAAGATAAGGCATTGATAACAAGCTTGGTGTTCCTGCATCATCTACCAGACAATAATTGCCAAAACCATCAGTCTCATAAGCATAAATATTGCCATGTACAGGATGACGATAAATACCATATAGTTCGATACCATGCTGAATTTCTTCTTCCATTTCAGCCAATTCGGCGCAGAACGCTTCATCACGATAGACAGCTCGTACCATTTCTTGCATTTGGCGCAGAGAAACGACAGCGAACATATTGGAAGGAATACTGTAATGAAATTCGCAAGCATCATCACTAGGACGGAAAGCTGACCAGATCATTCCTGTGTAGTTAACAGGCATCCCGAGTCCCTTATTACGGATCGTATCAATTGCCGGACAATTGCGTCTGGTAAAACGATACGGTGATTCTTCCATATGACGTTGTTCTGTTCTCCATAATTGGAAAATAGTACGCAACCCTTGCTTAAAACCTGCGTCAAAAATATCGGTATTGCCACTTGTTTTCCAATAGTGATACGCCAAGCGAATTGTAAAACAAAGCGAATCCAGTTCAAACTTGCGTTCCCAGACCCACGGGCTCATCTCTGTCTCATCTGCCGGGTCCCAATGCCAATCATTCGCAGTTTCATTAAATGAATTGGCATATGGATCTATCTCTAGATAAAACATATGTCGTCTAATCAATCCACTGATTATTCGTTGTAGCTGTTTATCTTCTTTACACAATGGCACATAGTGCATTAACTGTTCGACCGAATCACGTAACCACATTGCCGGAATATCGCCTGTGATTACGAATGTAGAGCCATCGTCCATTAATTTGGTTGTAGTTTCTAATGTATTTGGAAAACAATTGCGAAAGAGTTCAGCTAACTTTGGACGATCTACTAACGCTTGCTCTGCTTCTGTTAGCACATCCTGAACGGCCTGTGGCAGTTCGAATGTGGACATTTGAACATGTTCTAATTTTTCTAGCATGATGATAGATCCCCCTTATTCCATTTCAATGTTTTGATCTCATAAGGTTTGAAATGTAGCTCTACAAGATGATCGGTGATAGTTAACGTGTCTAGATGATCTTCCAATATATTGACCAATGTCATTACATGATCGGTGGTATCTTCTGCTTGTGCAGGTAATTGAATATGCGCTTTACCTCGACTGCCTGAAGATTCATAGAGACGGATAATCGTTCCTTGACCATCTTCTGCTAGCTTCATCGTATCTAAAATAACATGCTCACTATCATACGAGAAAATAGAATAGGATAAATTATCCTGCAACTGACTTGGTTGTTGTACCTGTTCAGCTGTAGTCTGGAATTCAATGATTCGATGTGATGCTGGTTGATTAAGTTCTGCGGCGGCACGCACAATATGAGCTTCACGCCAATTGTCACCATGTGGTAATAGCGAATACGTAAACTCATGATGACCTATATCTGCACCTTGATCTGGCCATTTCGGTGCTCGTAGTAAAGACAGACGCATATTGCAGTCTTTAATATCGTAGCCATATTTACAATCATTAAGCAGACTAACTCCATAATTACCTTCTGAAATATCTGCCCAGCGATGTCCACAGACTTCATACTGTGCTTGATCCCAACTGGTATTCCTATTCATCGTACGTTCTAGAGCACCAAAAGGAATCTCATAGGTGGCTTGCTCTGCAACGAGATCTACAGGGAACGATACTTTTAGTAATTTGTGACTTTCATTCCACTCTACCTCTGTTTTGAAATCGATTCGGCGATGATCGGTATACAAGAACACTTTTTGCGAAATAATCGACTGCCCAATCTGCCAGCGGAAGTGTAAAATATCGCCTGTCTGTCCATGCATAATGACTTGTGAAGAGATCAATTGAGCTGTATCTGCAATCTGTTCTGCAAAATGTGGATCAATATCCCACGCATCCCACAGCAACGGGCGATCATGATAAAAGCCGAACACATTGCCATATTGATGTTCTTTCAACACTTCACGTTCATACTCTTTATCATACAAAGACGATATCTCACCTTGTTCACTAAACTGGATACGATAAAAAGGAGTTTCCCATACTGCTGGAACAGATTTTCCTATTCTATCTTCTACTTCTACCGTCGAATGAATATCTGCATATGCTGATACTGTATTCATTTCATCCTCTGCACGTAACCAGATCACTTGATAATCGAATGCTGGAATTGATGGTACATAGATACGTAGAGTGTATTTATTTTCCAATTGATCATTATTTTCTGTGGATAACTTTGTTGTTTCTTGAGTTGTAGCTGAATCTGTATTGGTGGTATGTCCGGGTAAAATAGGCTGAGCTGCTGTAAATAGAAGCTTCGGAACATCCGCATGAGTTGATTGTGTAGAAGGTATACTTGATGGTTCAAGAGTGCTTGGTGTCACTAGATCACTGCGCAGTAATTGCCCTGCTTGATCATAGACTTGCACATCTGCTAACTCTTCGCCACCTTCGATCTGTACCCATTCTCCACGTTCCCAACTTAGACTGTTAAATACGGCATAGGCTGTTCCATGATATTGATTAGAATATGCAAGCTGTTCTGCGATCATGGTTGTCCACGGAGTTAGGGCTTGATTCAGAGCACTTTCTCCAATACGTAAAATCTGAGCATATTCCACTTCTGAAGTATCATAGACTTCAGGAATTGCTGAACCTGGTACAATATCATGAAACTGATTGAGCATAATACCGAGCCATCCATTTTTAAATTGTTGCTTGGTAATCATGCCATCTTCTGATTGCTCAAACAGACTTGCATGTACTGACAATCCATCATCTGCATGTTGCTTAGACAACAGTTGTGACTTTTGAAATGAAGCCTCTTCTATGGATGATTCGACTACCGATGTCTCTGTTAGACTATGTTGATTAAAATAAATAGCTGTTAACCGTTCCCAAATCTCAGCTTCACGATAAAGGAGTTCTGCTTTGCGATTGTGGCGTTTATTCCATGCTTGTGTTGTATACGTTCCCCGGTGCAATTCCAAATACAGATCGCCACGCCATACCGGCAGATCATCGGCTGACTCTAACGTTTGTGCAAAAAAGTCTTTAGCTGTTCCAAATTCAGCTTGCGGTAACCCCACCATCAAGTCTGCATGTTCTACATATTCGATCATTTCATGAGTGACTCCCCCGCCACCATCGCCATGCCCGTACAATAACATTTGCTGAGGATGGACATCTTTTTGACGGAAATATTCCCAGTGCTCTCCAATATCTTTGGGAGTTGTCGATTCATTCACACCATGATTGAGATAAGACAATATTGGCGTTCCATCAATGCCTACCCAGTGAAATAGATCATACGGGAAGATATTGGTATCATTCCAATTGAGCTTGGTGGTCATAAAATAATCGATTCCCGCTTGACGCAACAATTGCGGTAAAGATGCGCAATATCCGAACGTATCCGGTAACCATTCAATCGTTGAAGTGATCCCGAACTCATCACGGTAAAAGTGTTGTCCATACAATAACTGACGTGCTAACGACTCCCCACTAGGAATATTCAGATCAGGTTCTACCCACATTCCGCCTACCAATTCCCAGCGACCTTCTGCGATCCGTTCTTTGACTTTGGTGTATAGCTCTGGATAATGATCTTTCACATAAGCAAACAGTTGTGGCTGACTTTGAGAGTAGATAAACTCAGGATACTGCTCCATTAATGTACACATCGTTGAAAATGTACGACTGGATTTACGTACCGTTTCACGCACAGGCCACAACCATGCGATATCAATATGTGATTGTCCGATCATATACATATAGCCATTGTCTTCTGCTGTTGGAGCAAAAGCTTGTACTTGTTCTCGTAATAACTGTTCCAGTTGTTGCCACGGTTCTTCCAGTTGCCATGATTCTTCTGGAAGATTATAAGCGGCATTCATCACTTGTTCTAACGCTTTCTGAATAGCGATTCGGCGTAATTCATTTTCAGGTAAACGGCGCATACTATGTAGCAATACACGTACACTGTACATTAGACTACGCAATCCACCATTGATGCTTACTAGACTGGCATTGTATCGGCTTAATGGAGCTACATATTCAGGTTGCCCATTAAGTGGATCGTGCGGTTCAGGAATAGGATCGTATAATTCAATATCTAGCTGAATATCTGTACCAGTATAAGATTCTCTTAAAGGAACAAACGTATGATTTTTATCCAGCCCATGATAGAACTCGCCATTGATTTTAAGTAATCCTTCTCCACCGCCTGCACTGAATACTAAGCCGACAGGATGTGCTGACCATGAAGCTGGAATCTGCTCTTGCGTGTGTAAAAAGTAAGTAATGCCATAGGTGGATCGTAAGCTCATATCACTGTTCTGACGTGGAACTGTGATCTCATAATGATCAGGTGTCACATAACGTGCTTCTTCTACAGTCCATTGATTCAGTTCTTTGGTCTCTAACCATTGCTTGATAGATAAATGTTTGATAAAACGTTCGATCCGGTACATATACTGCCTCCTCGAATAGTCATTGATTTAAGTATCATCTTATATCTATATTCATTTCATATCCCTTAGAGATTACCGAACCGTCAACGTCACGACCTGACCTTCAACCGAATTGCTACCAATTTGTAAATGGAACTCGCCGGGTTCGACAATACGATCCAATTGAGAAGTGACTAATTCCAAATGTTCTGGTGTGAGTGTGAATGTCACAGTCTGTGTCTCGCCAGGTTGTAAAAAGACTTTTTGGAATCCTTTCAGTTCTTTTTCTGGACGAGTGACAGAAGCGAATAGATCCGTCAAATACAATTGAGCCACTTCCCAACCTGCGACTTGCCCTGTATTGGTGATCTCTACACTCACTTGAGTATGTTCATCACGCACAATCTCAGCAGGACTCACTACAGGTAAACTGTATGCAAAAGTGGTATAGCTGAGTCCATATCCAAAAGCATAAGCTGGTTGCAAATCCATTTCCAAATAACGTTTCCCACGTGTCCGCTTACTGTTGTAATAAACAGGCAACTGTCCAACATGTCTAGGAACAGATATAGTCAGCCGACCGGAAGGATTCACTTCGCCATACAAAATCTCTGCTAAAGCATGACCGCCTTCTTGCCCTGGATACCATGCTTCAATAATCGCATCTGCATGTTCATCAATCCACGGTTCCGCTACAGGTCGTCCATTGATATAAATTACAATCAACTTTTTGCCAAGTGCATAGATCTGCTGACATAATTCGAGTTGCACTCCTGTCAGATTCAGATTGGAGCGGTCGATACCTTCTCCACATTCCATATCGCTTTCTTCTGAATCATGCACTAGTGATTGCCCTGTCCGTAAGTCTATCGTTCCTTCGCCAAAATCGCGTGCACTTGATCCACCTAATACCAGAATTACGGTCTCTGCTTGCTTGGCAGTCTCTAACGCAAGCTCGAATCCTTCCTGTGACTCGTCTTTGATCCGACACCCTGGAGCATATAGCAGTTGATCGCTGTCTACACCGAGCTTCTGGCGAATCCCTTCTAACACCGTAATCACTTTGCCTGCGGGTTGAGGTGAAGTGTAATCACCTAATTGGTTATATGGTTTATTGGCATTGGGTCCAATCACTGCAATTTTTCCAGTAGATGTTGGTTGTAAAGGTAATGCTTCATTTTTATTTTTGAGCAAAATAATCCCTTGTCTCGCCACTTCACGAGCCAGTTCAATATGTTCTGGACTGTGGATCACCCGGGCAGCACGTTCGGGATCGACATAAGGTTGATCAAATAGACCCAACTGAAACTTCACTTTGAGTAGACGGCTAACCGCTTGATCCAAATGGGCTTCTTGCGCAATGCCTTGCTCTAATGCGGATTTGAGATATTTACCAAACATATAACCTGACATTTCCAGATCAATTCCTGCTTGTAGCGATAAGGCAGTCGCTTTTTCTCCTGTCTCCGCGACATTATAGCCGTGCACTAGCATATTCATAGCGCTTGCATCTGTAATAATAAATCCATCAAATCCCCACTGCTTGCGCAGTACTTCATCTAATAAGTACTCACTGGATGTACAAGGTACCCCATCAATTTCGTTATATGCGGTCATGACCGATATTGCTCCTGCTTCAATCGCTTTGCGGAAAGGAACCAGATCGATCTCATGCAATTCTTTCATTCCCATATGTACAGGTGCGGCATTACGTCCACCTTCTGAAGCGCCATAACCGACAAAATGTTTTAACGTGGCGATTACGGTATCTGGTGAATCTAAGCCTTTTCCTTGTAGACCCATAACAGCGGCGGCGGCAAGTTCTCCTGCGAGATAAGGATCTTCGCCATATGTCTCCTCGGTTCTGCCCCAGCGTGGATCACGCACAATATCGAGTACAGGGGAATAGGTCGCTACTCCGCCCTGACTACGTGTCTCTATCGCTACCGCTTCACACATTTGTTGATACAAAGCAGGGTTCCATGTACTTGCGGCAAGCAGTGGAACTGGATATACCGTAGCCCCGATTGCCATATGTCCGTGTGAACATTCTTCGCCAAACATCAGTGGAATCCCTAATCGGGAATGTTCGATCACAAAGCGCTGGATATCATTGAGTGCGGCGGCTCCTTCTGCTGGAGACAGCCCTGTTTCCAGTGTCACTTCTGTCCACGGATCGGCACGTAATGTCGCATATAATGAACCAATTTTACCCTGGCGGATATCTTCTTTGAATTCTTCAGTAAGGGTAACGGTTCCATCTTCATTTTTGCTAAAAGTACGCCAGCCAAACAATTGGATCAGTTGCCCTACTTTTTCGTCTAATGTCATTTGAGCAAGCAAGTCTTGTACGCGTTCTTCGATTGAAAGTGCTGAATTTTTATAGTTGGTCATGTGTGATCATCCTTTCAATTGGAGTTGCAGGGTAGGAATAAAGTGGAAAGTTTCTGCACGTCTAGGTGTACACCGCTGCGGGGGAAGAGTGGCTATTGTCGTCGCTGGTGTAAAGAAATCCCCGAATGAACCGCTTAGCGGTCGGGATTTCTTTACAAAGGCGAGCGCTTCGCTCTTTCATAGCCTCTCTTCCCCCTCCGCTCTGTGCTAGGTGCGAATTTCTCACCTTTATTTCTAGCAACTTGGGTGGGTAGTGTAGGGCATGGTAAAGATGATAGTGATGTAAGATAGAAATATTTAGTTTTGCTTTTAGTATAGTGATTTGATTTAAACTTGGATTTAAATTTAGGTTTTTTAGGTTTGGTTTTGGTGAGAAGTTATTACTTTTTGGCTGTTAGTGTATTAATAAGTGATAGTCTGGTAT
Organism: Paenibacillus sp. CFBP13512; assembly: GCF_005233705.1. Lineage (NCBI taxonomy): Bacteria > Bacillati > Bacillota > Bacilli > Caryophanales > Paenibacillaceae > Paenibacillus > Paenibacillus sp. CFBP13512. The sequence goes on from NZ_QGAD01000002.1 coordinate 132,825, forward strand.
TTTTTACTTTATTTATTTTGCTTTAGTTCCTTTTTATTTATTTGCATATGGTTTGAGCTCATGAGTTTGAGATAGATTATTTAGGATTATGAATAGCATCTTAGTTAAAAAAATATATAGATTTCGTGATCTTTGGTTTCTTTTAAAAAAATTGGCTATATTAACTACTTCTGTTCTTGAGGTGGGATACCTGTAAATTTTATTTATTATTTGATTTGTTTAAAAAGAAAAGGACGGAATGGGGGTTCCGTCCTTTGGTGTGGTATGGAATTGCTGGTGGTGCTTTTGGAAATTAGGAACCGGTTTGTTGGGATTTCCATGTGTCGTATTGAGTTTGCATTTCAGCAAGCATATTATCTACACCTGCGTCTTTTAACTTCTGGATAAATTTAGGCAGGTATTCATCTGGATTAACGGTTCCGGTGACCAGTGGTTTGTAATATTCACTGATCACATTATTAATCGCAGCGATCTCAGTCTGTACCGGTGTGGTGTCAAAGTTAAATCCTAATGCTGGTGCAGGGGTGTTATTGTCTTCGAACTTTTTGAATTGTTCTAACGTATCTTTAGGATACGATTGATCATAGTAGAACATATTCACATTTCCCCACATCCAACCATAACCGTAGTCATAATCTGGATTAGCGGCATCTACACCTTTTGCAGGCTTGATAAATTGATCATCGACTTTGGTATAATCTTGTCCTTCAATACCGTGTACAAATAAGTTCGCTAATGTTGGATCAGTGTATAGCAAGTTAAGGAACATCATGGCACGTTCTGGATTTTTCGATGAACGAGGGATCGCATAGGCGCCGCCTTGAACATCACTGGTTTCCACAACGCCTTTACCTAGATTTTGATAATCCAATTCATATCCTAATTGAGCACTGCGTTTGTAGACATAGTTGGGAGCATATAGTAGAGAACCGGCAAACACTTTGCCTGCTTTCCAATCGTTTTCGCTCTGGTAATCGACATCTTTAGGTGTATAGCCTGCTTGATTCCATTTGTAAGCTGTTTCCACGAACTCTTTAAATTCAGGTGTATCATATTGATTGAAAATTTTATCGTCGGAACGGGCATAATATGGTTTGTCGCCTACATTGATGATACCCGGTAAGTTCCAGTCACCTGACATATGTTGGACAGGGAAAGAGCGATACATTCCTTCTGTACCATCTAAAGCAAGAATACTTGGATCTTTTTCATGTAAAGTCTGTAAGATCGGCTCCATGTCTTTCCAGGATTGAATACCTGCTACATTTAATTTATATTTATCGACCAGGTCTTTACGGAATAAGACGCCTACTTGGTGACCGATTTCTTTGTAGATCGGTACAGCATATAATTCTTTGTTCACTGTCATCCCTTTCCACAGGGTATCAGGAATTGTTTTTTTCAAATCTTGTCCGTACTGATCCAGTAGTGGAGTTAAGGGTGTGAAAGCTTGCTTGGAGACGTTGGACAAATAGTTATTGGTCCATGAACTTGTAAATACGATATCCATAGGTTGACCCGATGCCAACATCACAGGTACTTTGGTTTCAAAGTCACTGCCTTCCATCGTTACTACTTTGATCGTAGCATTGATCTTCTGCTTCAGATATTCGTTCACTTTCTCCATCACTCGATCTTGACCTTTCATCGGCGTTGCATAATTGTAAAAGATCAATTCGACAGGAGCGAGCTTACCATCTGCTGTTGTTCCGTTACTTTCTTTGGAACCGCCACAGGCAGACAAGACAATAGATAACATCATAATCACGACTAGACTTAAAGACCATGCTTTTGATTTGCGTAACATAGACCCATCCCCTTTTTCGTTCTTTATCCATCTTCACTGCAAAATAATGTTATAAAACCGTTGTTTAAAGAATAATATGTACTTTTTTGTAATCGTAACGTACAGGGATTATTCTTTAGCCACTCCTTTAGAATTCTTCTTCTGGAATGGCTCAAACTTTGTATCTTTATTATCCTTCAGGCTGTCAGAAAGGTGTACCGTATTTTCTTTAGATTAGGTGGATATTTTTTTGGTAAGCGTTTTCTTACTTACTTTATACGGAATAGTGATGACAGATTTCATTACATTATCTGTATAATAAAAACGTAAACCGAACATATTATCTTCATAATGCAACTTAATTCGCTGATGAATATTGCTAATTCCGATTCCATCTGAGCTATGCAATACTTCTTGCTCTCGATCCAAATAATCATTTAACAATGCTGTATCGGTTCCTGGGCCATTATCTTCTACAATAATGCGTACCACGATACCGTCTGTATAAGCGCGTAATACAATCTTGCCTTGATCGGCAATTTGTTCTGTGCCATGTAGGATCGCATTTTCGATTAAGGGCTGAATAATAAATTTGGGCAATAAATAATCGTATAGTTCAGGTTCTATATCATAACTCACTTGAAAATTATCGCCATAACGAAGAGATTGAATATTGACGTAATTCTGCACATGCTCGATCTCTTGTCGTAATGGAACTTGTTCATTGGGTTGCTTAATACTGTATCTCAAAATATGAGCCAGTGAAGATACCATGGTGACAATATCATCTTCATTTTTACTAAGCGCCATCCAGTTAATCGAATCAAGTGTATTGTATATAAAATGAGGATTGATCTGAGCTTGCAAAGCTTTCATTTCGGCTTGTCGTTCTCGTTCGCCGCTTTCGATTACATCGTCTACTAATCCATTGATCCGTTTCATAAGATTATTGAACTGACGATATAACACACCCACTTCATCTTGCTCTGGTGGCTCAATAAATACATCCATTGTCGAGCCATCTTTGATATTTCTCATTACATTAGCTAATTTGATCACCGGACGTGCAATACTGTTGGACAAAAGTAGAGTAAAGCTTATTCCTGCTACAATAACAGCTACTGTAATTCCCACGATAATATCGAAAATAATCGACAACCGATCTGTAATATCACTATAAGGAATTAAGGCGATTAGATTCCAGCCCCATTTAAGCGGATACGTATCTGCAATATAGCGTGTCTGATTGTACTTAAGATCACTGGTTCCGCCGATATCCGTATACTGCAACACAGGTGCTAAGTCAGGTGTACGGCTAATATCCATTCCTTTTAAAGTAGGATTATTGCTATACAAGACTTGATTATTCTGATCTGCTAATAATAATTGTGTTCCCTGTGTCAGTCGTGAAGCTTCAATCTGCTTACCAAATTCAGACGTATCAATCGCAATCACAATAACACCCATTTCATTAGTGGTATTGAGAATTAAGGGATTACGTACTTGCTTGGCAAAATAAACACGGTCGCGATCGTCATTTGCATAAAAGATATTTAATGTACCACTTAATTCAACGGTACGCTTAAACCACTCTTCATTTTCCGCTTCATCTGAATTGAAAAAGCGATTAGAGCCTGTTCCACCGGGTAACTTACTCAACTGCTCTAACTGAATCGTAGGTAATTCTGCGGCAACAGGAAATGTATTTTTGACAAAAAAAGTAGCTGAATACGTACTGACCACATTACTCAACGGCACATCCAGATACTTGATAAATTGCTGATTGATTGTATTAAGATCCCGATAACTTTCGATATCATCAAATGTCGCTTTGTTAAGAATATCAGCTATCGTTTTGTCTGTTGAAAAGTAGTATGTCGCCTGATCGATGCTATTCTCTACATTTTGCACATTACTGCGACTTTGAAGCATAATATTCTGCTGATCTTCCAGCAGTTGTTCTCGCATAATGTTCATAAATACAAAGTACAGTATTCCATTAGACAACAGTGCAGATAAAGTAATCAGCACGATAAATAAAACCGCAATTTTGATTTTAATGCTCGCTTTGGGGATGAAAGACATCGACTTGTTTTTGAACACGATTATTTCACCTCAGCATCAGCACGTACACTATGGTTCAGATATAGATTTCGATATTCTGAAGGTGTAATACTTTCTACTTTTTTGAATACACGGGCAAAATAATGCGGATCTTGAAAGCCTAATTTTTCCGAAATACTATAGATCGGCAAAGACGGATCAAGTAACAACTGTCTGGCTTGATCGATGCGTTTCTGCGTAATATATACATTTAATTTCACACCGGTATTTTGACTAAATACTGCACTAAGATACGCAGGTGAACGCTCCATATGATAAGCAATATCAGCAAGTGATAGATTTACATTGTAGATATTGTCATGTACATACTGCTTCACATATTGCACTAATGAATGCTGACGATCTTCCTTCTTCTCGGTGGCTAGTTCATTGACCTGACGGAACAGATCATACGTAAACGATATCGCTTCATGACGGGTTTTGAGATTATAGAGATCATCAAAACGTGCGGATTTGGATTGTAATAACGTAGACGCTCGATCTCCGCCTACCCCTTGATAAAAATCAAATAAAATATTGAGTAGACGCATACATAATTCTTTGATCTCATTATGACTGGCTGTGGATAACGCTAATTCATGTTCAAATAGTTCTTTGAAAAAAAGCAGATTACTTGTTTTGAGTGCTTCATAACAGTTCAGTTCCAATTGACGATTAAAAAGGGAAGAATAATGATGTAGCTTTTCGTTTTTGCGACGGGAGACTTCTTGAATATAAGTGGTTAATTGGCTGATTTCTTTGCGTCCCATAGGCTTGACGATATACGTATCTACTCCGTATTGCATCGCCTGACGAGCATAATCAAATTCTTCATGAGCACTGAGTAACACGATTGCTGTATCCGTCATTAATTCACGAATACGACAACATAATTCCAGACCATCCATGATAGGCATTTTGATATCGGTAATAATCAGATCAGGATGCAGACGCAAAGCAATTTCTAAAGCATCTTTGCCATTACGAGCTTCTCCGATCACTTCTGCTCCTAATTCTTGCCATGGAATAATATTACGAAGTCCGCGGGATACTATGACATCATCATCAACAAGTAATACTTTCATCACCCAGCCACCTTCTGTCGAAAATTGTGAAATTGTGTCGTGATTGATTAATTACGCTTATCTTACCGTTATTCTTTAGTTCATGACAAGTCTTCTTACATCTAATTTCACTTGTTTTCGAACTAAATTTTTCGTTTTTTCAAAATGATAACGCTATCAAAAATCTGTATATTAAAAAAAGATAAAGAAAAAGGGCTTAGAAAGCCCAATTTCCTTGACGAAATACAGGTTCGATCGTTCCATCTGCTAATTCTCCGTCAATATCCAGTTGATCTGATCCTACCATAAAGTCTACGTGAGTTAAGCTTACATTTGCACCTTTGCTTTGTAATTCCTCTTTCGTCATTTGTGTACCCCCTTCAATATTGGTCGGGTACGCACTACCTAGCGCAAAGTGACAAGAAGCATTTTCATCAATACCGGTATTGTAAAAGACTCGTTTTAAATGTGAAATGGGTGAATCGTAAGGAACCAACGCAATTTCTCCTAGATAAGAAGCACCTTCATCTGTTTCCAAAAGAGAAGTTAAATGTTCACGTCCTGATGTCGCTTGATAATCAATCACTTTGCCGTCTTTAAAGGTAAGTTCGATCCCTTCAACCAGACGACCGTTCAAGTTAAGTGGTAATGTGCTTCTCACTGTTCCATTTACGCCTGTACGGTGAGGCATACTGTACACTTCTTCTGTAGGCATATTGGCAACAAAGTAAACGCCTTTTTCATTTTCGCCACCGCCACCACGCCATAGATGACCTTCTGGCAAGACAACATGTAGATCGGTGCCTGGTGCACGGTAATGTAAGCTTTTATAGCGTTTAGCATTGAGAATATCCTGACTTTTTTTCAAATGATCAATATGATCTCTCCAAGCGGCGACCGGATTATCTGAACCGACACGATTCATCTGGAATACTGCTTCCCACATCGCAGATACACGTTCTTCTTCTGGCAAATCTGCAAATACTTTATTCGCCCAGGCTTGTGTAGGGGCTTTGATCAATGACCAGCTAATTCGGCTATTCCGTGTATATCCCTGATAATTTTCACGAGCAATCGCTGCTGCTTTAACAGCTGTAGATACTTTCCATGAATCGATTCCTTTGAACAATTCAGGATCTGGCACTTTAATATGTAAAATCGCTCCGCCTTCTTCAGCGAATTTCTCCAACATATCAGCATGCCATTGAGGATAATAGCCAAATGACTCGTCTGTTGCTTTTTCATAACGAATACGAGTAATCTGTTCGTCATCCCAATCGACCTGTACATACTTCGCCCCTGCTTCATACGCTTTGCCAACAATCAGACGAGTTAAGTCGACTGTTTCTAAAGGTGCTTGTACGATCAGTACTTGTCCTGGCTGAATATTGACGCCGACTTTAACAACAAGTTCTGCATATTTTTCTAACATTAATTTGAATTCACTCATTTTCTTCGCCCCTTTATGATCTTTTGTAATCACGTTACGAACAAGTAATGCAAGAATCAATTATAGATGATTTATAACTTAACTACTTAGCAAGTATATTCTTTTCATCTTGAATCAATGCTATCTATTATACTCTTTATCATCTCAAACCACACTATTTTAAACCAATTGATCTTTGGATTATCTATCTTATCTGAATGAAGAGGAGCTACCTACCTATAATCCTATACACAAAAAGCACAATCTTATCCTCTGCAATAGAGCCATAAGATCGTGCTTTTTTCATAGCATATTTAACATTATCAGTGCATATTTGGCATGATGAGTAATAGCAATCTCTGCTCAAAAGTACTGATGTGATAAGGATTAGCTTGCCTGACGTGCTGTTTTGGTAACGTTATGGTCTAACCAGCTTGTCCGCCATTTGATCTGCATAATCACTAGCAAGCTAAGGCAACATAACACAATAATACTGAGCATAATAAATCCTAATGTATAGGAGCCTGTCGCTTTGTATAGATTGCCCAAAATAAGAGGTAATGCATATCCGCCTAATCCACCTGCCGCACCTACAATCCCTGTCATTAGACCAATCTCATTTCCAAATCGTTGAGGCACTAATTGGAACACAGATCCATTCCCTGCCCCCAGACACATCATACCGACAAAGAGTAAGCTGACAACTACCGGAAGTGGTGGTAAAAACGAAACACATGCTAACATGATGCCTGCACCTGAATATAGATACATCAACATCTTGGTTCCACCGATACGATCTGCCAGAAATCCACCTACCGGACGGAAAAAGCTCCCTGCTATCACACAAATAGTAGCAATATCTGCCGCTTGTACGGCTGTTAATCCATATTGAGTATTAAAGAAAATTGTTAAGTAATTGGCAAGCCCTACAAACCCACCAAAGGTCACACAGTAGAATGCACAGAATACCCATGCATCTCGTTGTTTAAGTACGGTAGCATATTGAGATAGCTTTTTAGGTTCAGGACGGTTAGGACTGTTTTTAGCAAAAATCGTAAAGAAAATAAAAACAAGTATAATCGGAATCATGGCAATTCCAAATACAATTTCCCAGCTTCCAAAATGTTGAGCCAGTCGATTAGCAAATAAAGTAGCAATAACGGTTCCGCTATTCCCTGCCCCGGCTATCCCCATCGCAAGCCCTTGATGTTCTTTAGGATACCATTGCCCTGCAAGTGGTAAAGCAGCGGCAAAAGATGCGCCTGCTATCCCTAGCAATATCGCTACAACATACAATTGCTCTAAAGATTGCACCCATTGCCAGCCTAATAATAGTGGAATCAATGTTAAGATCATTCCGATCTGTGCGGTTAATTTGGGACCAATATAATCAGACAAGAATCCTAAGACTAAGCGTAAAATCGAACCACCTAGAACCGGTAAAGCGACTAATTGTGCTTTTTGTACAGGATCCATCGGATAATCGAGCGCAATAATTACACTAAGCGGCCCAATCATCCCCCAGATCATAAAGCTGATATCAAAGTACAAAAAAGAACCTAATAATGTAGGCTTATGCCCGCTTTGCCAAAAACTTTTTTTGTCCATCATTGTGTATCATCCTCTCCACAGTGTGTTTATTTTTTCTATAGGTAATCATAAAAAAAGCCGCAATTTGCCCTTATATTGCTGAAGGACAAGTTGCGGCTTCATTGCCGTTGTTACATGGTACACGTCATTGTGTGCCATGAGATAAATAATATGAGTGGTGTGCGATTGGCTGTCATCACAAATGTGAATTTGATTCAAATTATATGAACGACTGACTAATATGTCAATATAATTAACTCAAATTCTAATTATTTTTATTTTATGTTAATTATATTGACATTAAAAGATTGATCTATTACTCTTATCTATAAGATTTCACACAATGGAGTGTGATGATGTAACGGCAACGATGCCCTTTTCCAGAATACGGAGAAGGGCTTTTTCTGTGTAAATAACGATGCACCTTTGAAATAGAGACAAAGGAGGAACTTGTTATGCGACAACAATTAGTAGTTATCGGCAATGGCATGGCAGGTGTACGCTGTGTCGAAGAGATTTTAAAGTTAGCCCCTGATGATTTTGAAATTACGATTTTTGGTACTGAACAACATCCCAATTATAATCGTATTTTGCTTTCCAAAATACTACAGGGTGAACATACATTTGAACATATTATTTTGCATGATTGGTCATGGTATCAACAACAACAGATCACTTTATATACTAACGAAACAGTCACCCACGTCGATCCCGATACTCGCACGCTGACCACTGCTTCAGGTCTACAACAGACTTATGATACCCTTATTTTTGCTACAGGTTCTATTCCGTTTATTCCGCCTATTCAAGGTTCTGATAAAAAAGGAGTTATTTCTTTCCGTACCGTTGAAGATTGCGAACAAATGAAAACTTATGCTCAGAAATATCGTCAAGCGGCTGTGATCGGTGGTGGGTTACTTGGTCTGGAAGCTGCGCGTGGTCTGCTTCATTTAGGGATGGAAGCTCATGTTATTCACAATGCTTCATACTTGATGAATCGACAACTGGATCAACTTTCTGCGCAATTGCTACAACAAGAACTGGAACAACAAGGGATGAAATTTCATCTGAACCAAAATACGACTCGAATTACCGGAACTACGCGTGCGCAAGGGTTACGTTTTGCCAGTGGAGATAAGTTAGCGGCTGATCTGGTTGTACTGGCTGTTGGTATACGTCCTCATATCCGCTTAGCCGAATATGCAGGGCTACATGTTAAGCGTGGCATTGTAGTCAATGATTATATGCAGACTAGTATTGAACATATTTATGCTGTAGGCGAATGTGCAGAACATCAAGGCATCACTTACGGCTTAGTCGCTCCACTCTATGAACAAGGTAAAGTGCTTGCCCAGCATATTTGTCAGCAACGTCCTTATCCTTATCAAGGGTCTATCCCTTATTCTCAGTTAAAAATATCCGGTGTATCTGTATTTTCTGTCGGTGATACGACTGCTCCTGATTGTGAACCTGTTATTCAGCAATATGATGGTGTACGCAAAACATACAAAAAAGTGAGTGCTGTTGCAGGTAAGATCACAGGGGCGATTTTATATGGAGATACCGCAGAAGGCATTGCATTATTAGAAATGGTCAAACAAGGTGCATCTGTGGAGTCCTATCTTCATCCATTGGAATCTACGGCTACATTAAGCGAACAACAATCACAAAGTCCCACCGATATAGCTACTGCCAAATTAGAACATACCGCTACAGTCTGTGCTTGCAATGCAGTAACTAAAGCGACGATCTTGCAATCGATACAGACTCATGGATTGCAGACAGCAGATGAAGTTCAGCAACATACCAAAGCATCTGGCTCATGCGGAGGTTGTCGTCCGATCGTCGAATCCCTTGTGCGTTATAGCTTGGCAGATAATCAGGCACAAGCAGACCCAACAACGGCTATAGATCCTCCTTTAATAACAGAGCTTCCAGAGCATCCTGATACCGTACCTATCTGTTTATCGACATCGTTAACTCATACTGCTCTTAAAGAACAGATCAAAGATAACATATGGAACAATAATCCAGAGATGATATCTCCATTCATATTGCACGATCATGATTGTAGCACTTGCCGTACAACGATTCATTATTATCAGCATCTGTATTCAGCGAATGCTGTAGCGCAGCTAGATACCTATCGCTTACCTTATGCACAGCTATTATTAGATCGGAACTTACTTTCTTCTGATGCTATTGGTCAACAGGTTACAGATTCTAATGATGTGATCCATCAGATCAGACAATGGCAATCCACTATAGAACAGATGCCCCTACCGCATACAGTCAATATAGCGATAGCCCTTGATATCTATTCCCCTGTTAGTGTACGAGTACAAGACATCGGCATATTATATTCACCAGCAGGTTGGGAAATAAGTATAGGAGGATGCGCTACAGATCCTATTCAAGCATCTTCATTATTAACCACAGTAGAACATATCTCAGATGTACTGTACGTAGTGAATATTGCTCTGGAATTGTATCGTTATGATGCACATTACAGCGAACCGTTATGGCATTGGGTGGAGCGTACAGGGATACTTCCACTGCGAGAACAGGTCTTATCTTTATTTTACAATGAAGCGATCACTCATTCGAATGACGACTGTGAAGGAGGCGGAACTTATGATGCACACGCAATGTCCTTTTTGCAGCGTACAATGTAAAATCACTCTTCATTCCTCCGAATCTACAACATTACATCCTACTCTGCCTCTGATGACTTATCAGGCAGAAGGTACACCCAATGCGGCTTCACAAGGTCGTCTATGTATTAAAGGCATGAATGCTCATCAACATGTATTCAACCGTGAGCGATTGAAATATCCACTTATTCGTCGTCAAGGAGAGCTTGTACGTGCTTCATGGCAAGAAGTGAACGATTATATAGCCAACCGTCTGCAACAGTCTATTCAACAATCCGGGCGAGATTCGATCGGTATCTATGGTGGAGGTTCGCTCACCAATGAGACTGCATATCTATTAGGCAAATTCGCCCGTGTTGCGATAGGTACCAAATATATTGATTATAATGGACGTTTTTGTATGTCTGCCGCCGCTTCGGCTGGAAGTAAAACATTCGGGATCGATCGTGGATTAACATGTCAATTATCTGATATTCCATTAGCTAAATGTATTATTCTGGCGGGTACCAATATTGCTGAATGTCAGCCTACCTTAATGCCTTATTTTAACCAAGCCAAAGAAAATGGAGCACAGATTATAGTTATAGATCCCAGAGTGACTGCAACGGCTACCATAGCAGATATTCATTTGCAAATTCGTCCCGGTACAGATGCATTGCTAGCTAACACCATGCTCAAAATCATGTTAGAAAAAGATTGGATCGATCATGAATTTATTAAAAAGCGTACTAATGGATATGAGGAGTTAGCCGAGCTTGTCCGCGATATTGATATAGAACAGACAGCTAGCATTTGTGATGTACCTGTGACGTTAATTTATCAAGCAGCCCAAGTCTATGCTCAGGCAAGTACAGGTATTATTTTTACAGCTCGTGGCGTCGAACAACAGACCGATGGGCATTTAGCTGTCCGTTATTTTCTAAATCTGGTATTAGCAACAGGTAAAATTGGTAAACCTGGTTGTGGATATGGAGCCGTTACCGGACAAGGCAACGGGCAAGGTGGACGAGAACACGGACAGAAAGCAGATCAATTACCCGGCTATCGTTCTATTGAAAATCCAGCAGATCGTGCTTATATCTCTTCTGTCTGGAATATTGACCCTGAAGATTTACCAGATAAAGGAGTATCTGCTTACGAGATGATGGAACTTATTGATCAACAACAGATCACTACTTTATTCGTAATGGGTTCCAATCCTATAGTATCTAATCCTAATATTCCACTGGTACGTGCTGGATTAGAAAAGTTAGACTTGTTGATTGTAGCTGACTTATTTCTATCAGAGACTGCGCAATTAGCAGATATCGTGTTGCCTGTTACTGCCTATTTAGAAAATACAGGTACATTAACCAATTTAGAAGGTCGGGTACTGTTACGAGAAGCAGCCCGCCCTATTCCATATGAAAGTAAACATGACTGGCAGATCCTATGTGAGTTAGCCCGAGTACTTGGTCAGCATACAGGTTTTGATTTTGCACAGGCGGAAGATGTCTTTAATGAATTACGGTTAGCCAGTCGTGGCGGTCTTGCTGATTATTACGGTATTACTTATGATCGTCTACGTAGAGAAGAAGGAATATACTGGCCTTGTCCTTCGCTAGATCATTCAGGTGTACCTACGATGTTTGCAGATTCGTTTGCTCATGCAGATGGTCGTGCTGTATTTACATCGATTGCTAATGTAGCAACCAAAGATACGATTTCTTCAGATTATCCTCTGCTGATGACTAATGGACGTGTGCTTGCGCATTATTTAACAGGGGTACAGACCCGACGCAGTGCTACATTAACAGCGCGCGAACCGGAGAATTTTATGGAGATTCATTCTCAGACTGCTAAGCGATATCATATTAAAGATAACGATTGGGTTGAAGTCTCTTCGGTTCGGGGTTCATTTACTATTCGTTGCCGGATCAAAAATCATATTCGTGAAGATACATTATTCGTCCCGATGCATTGGGGTGGTGCCCAAAATGTAAATCAAGCTACTGATCCTACACTGGATGCTTATTGTAAAATGCCAGGCTTCAAAGTATCTGCTGTATGTATTCGTCCGGCTTCATTACGTTATCTATAATATACAGACGATCATAATCTCTAAATCTGATATATTCAGGTTTGGAGATTTTTGTATTTATACAATATATCGCCCTTGTGAACCATCGTATTTGCTCTATAACTAATGTATGCTAGAACTATCTGTAAACGACTTATTCTTTCATTTATTCGGCTTACTTTTTTCTCTATTATTCTCACGAGGAGGGCAATATATGCAAATTAGACGTGTTCTTACACATGAACTGAAGCAAGCCGCTTTGTTAGCAGAAGATGTATTTTGCGCAGATGGAGACCGATATATGGAGTCCTCTTTCCCTGCTCTTTTTCAGACAGGTATAAGTCACTCTTATGGTGCATTTACACCGGAAGGTGTATTGGTTTCTTTTATGGGAATGGTTCCGGTACAGATTCAATCCGGTACATATACAGTATCCGCCTATTCGATCGGGGCCGTCTGCACTCACCCTGATTATCGCGGGCAAGGATTAGCTGGACAGCTATTAGAGTTGTGTAGACAACATGCACGTTCAGCTGGAGCTTCAGTGTTATTTATATCAGGAGATCGTTCATTATATACACGTGTAGGAAGCGTACCCTTTGGACAAATCAGTGTATTTGAATTATCTACAGCTTCCTTTAGCACATTACCAGATGCTAGTTTGCATTTAAGTTATCGTGATCTTTTACCACAGGATATTTTTGCTGTTGCTCATCATATTCAAGCACAATATGCTCATATTCGTTGGGGGCTTGGCGATTTACAGCAGTTTATTGCTGCTCACCCGATGGCTAATATTAACAAACAGCAACAACATATTCGAGTCGCAGAGACGGCTGATCATCAGGTCGCTGGTTTTGTGATTTTGTCTATTCCATATGAAGAAGATACTGCAACATCCCGAATCGGTAGTGTGATTGAATATGGTGGTGATCCTGAAGTGGTCTATCCATTATTTGCAGACGCGATCACTCATTATCAGCTCTCTTCTCTTACCGTTCGTATTCCGTGGCAAGACAAATCATTAATCGATCTATTTCTTAAAGCAAATATTCCTGTAAGTATTGAGAAAAATGGCGGTACCTTGCTGGTATTAGATCATGATCTTCTTTTAGAACAGACGGGTGTGCAAGACTTTTTGAATGCTCATGATATCAAAGTTCAATTAGACAATGGTTATGCACTACATACACCATCTGCTTCTTACCCTTTCAATAGTGCGCAAGAATGGTATGATCTGCTTTTTGATCCTGTTGCTACATTTACCGTTGAGATGAATTTGGCTTTTCCTACTGTCCCTTTACCTTATCTATATGGATTATATTTTATCTGAACTGTTTAACAATTAGAGTTCAAGGGTTGTAAAAAGATATACCGCTTAAGAAAGAAGGAACATATAAATATGAAAGATCGGAGTATTCTAACTGATTATGTCCAAAAGCATTGGCGATATTATCTACTCGCTGTCAGTCTGATCATTCTGTCTAATATCGGGCAAGCTGCAATTCCCCGTGTACTGGGGCAATTTACAGATGCTCTGCTGAATGGTGGAATACAGTATCAAATGATTATTGAATACAGTCTGATATTAGCTGGAATTGGGATTATGTATAATCTTTTTTTCGGTGCTGGACAATTCACAGTCATGCGCTTAGGACGCAAATTCGAATTTGAAATGCGTCAAAGTCTTTTTAGCAAGTTCTCTACACTAAGTGAATATTACTTTTCCAAACAAGGTACAGGTAAATTATTAAGCTCGATGACCAATGATGTGAACTCAGTACGTGAATCGATTTCGAATGGTGTGACCATGACCACCAATGCTATTTTTCTATTTTTATCATGTATTGTGATGATGTTACTTAGTCATATTCCACTGTATCTTATTCTGGTGAGCGTGGTTCCGATGGTGGGGATTCCTTTTCTAGTGATTTACTTTGGCCCACGCATTCGCAAACGCTCGCAAAATGTACAGGAATCGTTAGCTGTCATGACAGAATCGGCAGAAGAACAGTTAAGCGGGATTCGAGTGACGAAGACTTTTGCTATTGAACCTACGGCACGTCAGCGATTTGGCACAACAGTCAATCATATTCGTGATAATCAGTTGCATCTGGTACGAATGTCATCTCTATTTCAAGCGGCTGTCCCTTTTCTAGGTGCATTGTCGTTAGTTATTTCGTTACTATATGGAGGTTATCTAACGATTCAAGGTACGATTACAATCGGTAACTTTATTGCTTTGACTTTGTATTTACGCATTATGTCAGGCCCTTTGCAACAAATTGGTAACGTGATCAATATGATGCAACGTTCAGGCGCTTCTTTGGATCGAGTGAATCGTTTACTTGCCGAAAAGCCTGATATCGAAGATCATCCTGATGCGCAACCGCTCGCTTCTACCCCTGATCTCAAAATCGAACATTTATCATTTGCTTATCCGGGCAGTGATCGTTATGCCCTATCGGATATTAATCTGCACATCGAAGCTGGACAAACGGTAGGCATTGTCGGCAAAACAGGTTCTGGTAAAAGCACACTGGTGAAGCTATTATTGCGTCTTTACGATCCACCTGAAAATACGGTCTGGTTAGGTGGCACTGATATTCGGCAAATTTCACTACAAAGTCTACGTTCTCGCATCGCTTATGTACCTCAAGATGGATTTTTATTCAGCACGACGATTCGAGATAATATTGCGTTCAGTGATCGGAATACACCGCTTGAAAAAGTAGAAGATCATGCACGACAAGCGATGATCTATGAGCCAATCTCTAATTTCCCAGAAGGGTTCGATACCAAATTAGGTGAGCGTGGTATCACTTTATCCGGTGGGCAACGTCAACGTACCAGTCTTGCTCGTGGATTGGTCAAAAAAGGGCCGATTCTAATTCTGGATGATAGTATGAGTGCTGTTGATGCTGTAACCGAAACAGGAATACTGAACAACTTAATTCGTGAACGAGATCAATATACGAACTTGATTATTTCGCATCGAATCAGTGCTGTTAAACATGCTGATCTGATTATCGTGCTCGACGAAGGTACGATTGTACAACAAGGAACCCATCAACAATTGTTGCAACAACAAGGCATCTATTCATCCTTGTATCAATTACAGGAAGAAGGGTTGCGCGCATGAGCCAGACATCTTCTACGACCAAAGCCAGTACATCCACCAGCGCTCCGATCCGATATGAAGCACTGCGTGCCATTTTAGCGTATGCTCGTCCACATCGTTGGACATTTGTTGGTATCTTCTTTGCCACGATGCTGGCGATTGCGGCTGATCTGTTACAACCGTATCTGGTCAAAATTGTGATCGATGATCATATTGCTGCCGGACAAAATGGTTTGCCTTTTTTAACAGGGATGGCGGCTGTTTATCTTGGACTCGCAGTCGTTAGTTTTATCTTTTCTTATGTACAAAGTAATCTGTTGCAATATGTAGGACAACATATTGTAGCTAGTATTCGTAATGATCTATTCGCTCATATTACCAAATTACCGATGAGCTTCTTTGATCGCTCTAGTAGTGGTGGCTTGGTGACCAATGTATCGAGTGATACTGAGACGATCAGCCAATTTTTCACGCAAGTACTATTAAGTCTGATTCGTGATGGTATGATGCTTGTGTTTATTATTTACTTTATGTTCCGTCTGGATACAACACTTGCTTGGTATTCGATGATTACGTTACCTGTTATTGCCACACTAGCGATTTTGTTCCGGGGCAAATTACGACAGGTGTATCAATATACACGTAGTCGCTTATCCAAGTTGGTCGGATTTACAGCAGAAAACTTATCTGGTATGGGATTAATCCAGATTTTCCATCAAGAAAAAGAACAGAAAAAACGATTTAATGAATACAATGCTGATTACTGGCAAGCTAATGTGGAACAATTAAAATCTAATGTATTTTTTAACCGTACCTTTGATATTTTGGGCAATATTGCACTCGTGTTAATGGTCTGGCTTGGAGGTATGGCTGTATTTAATAAGCAGATTGAAGTCGGTGTTTTATACGCTTTTATCAGTTATATTCGCCAGTTTTTTCAACCGATTAACCAGATTACGATGCAATGGAATACATTTCAATCGACCACTGTCTCAATGGATCGAATCTGGCGCATTCTCAAACTTCAACCACAGATTCAAGATCCTGCACCTGAACAAGCAGTGACGGTCGATCTAAACAAAGTCAAAGGCAAGGTGGATTTCAATCATATTTCATTCGGATATGATCAAGATCAGACGGTGATTCCTCATCTAGATCTGCATATTCAAGCAGGCGAAATGATCGGGGTTGTTGGGACAACAGGTGCTGGTAAAAGTACATTGATTGCTCTACTCAACCGTTTCTACGATGTGAATAAAGGTTCTGTGACGATTGATGATATTGATCTACGGCATATGCCACAAGAAACCTTGCACCGAATAGTCGGATTGATTCAACAAGAACCGTTTTTATTTTCCGGTTCGATTATAGATAATGTACGAATGTTCCAACCACAGATTAGTGATGAACAAGTTATTGAAGCGTGTAAATTTGTAGGTGCGCATGAAATGATTACACGATTACCGCTAAAATATGATACCCGTCTATCCGAGCGTGGAAGTGGATTATCCGCAGGTGAGCGTCAATTGATTTCATTTGCCCGTATTGTAGTGTTCCGTCCGAAAGTATTGATTCTAGATGAAGCAACAGCCAATCTAGATTCACATACCGAACAGTTGGTTCAACAAGCGCTAGATACTGTATCCCATGGACGCACAACGATTGTAATTGCTCACCGTCTATCTACGATTATGCATGCCGATCGTATTCTGGTCATGGAACACGGCGAAATTATTGAGCAAGGAACTCATGCTCAGTTAGTCGCTCAGCATGGAACATATGCCAAATTATATCTTCATGCTAGACAATCGAATCAGCAAGTCATTCAAGCTTAAAACAAATAAATCCCTTTGCTGCATACTCCTACAAGATTAAGGTCTGTCTTGACCTGATCCCGTATGCACCAAAGGGATTTTACGTTGTTCTATCATAGACTACCCATTATTTCAAAAGTCCAAGTAGATTCTTAGTAGGTGTACTTGTTGTAGGAGCCGTTGTTGTGCTAGTCGATGTTGTTGTTGGGACAACAGTAGTCGATGGTTTTGGCGTTAACAATGGACTGGTTACCGATATCAACGGTGCTGTTGTTGATGTTGTCGGTGCAGATACTAAAGGAATAGATGTATTGACTGTAATCACATTAGGTACAGTGATTGGAATATTAACAGATGTTGAACTTGTTGTTGTATTATTGGTTGTCGTATTCGTTGTTGTGCTCACTGGTGTACTGATTGTATTGGTTGTTGGTGCAGTTGTCTGTACTGGCGTTGGTGTCGGTGTAGTCTGTACTGGTACTGGTGTCGGCGTTGTTGCTACTGGCTCCGGTGTCGGTGTTGTTACTACCGGCGTTGGTGTTGGTGTAGTCTGTACTGGTACTGGTGTCGGCGTTGTTGCTACTGGCTCTGGTGTCGGTGTTGTTACTACCGGCGTTGGTGTAGTCTGTACTGGTGCTGGTGTCGGCGTTGTTGCTACTGGCTCTGGTGTTGGTGTTGTTACTACCGGCGTTGGTGTTGGTGTAGTCTGCGCTGGCACTGGTGTTGGCGTCTGTCCTGTAACATTACCTACTGTGGTTAATACGGGCTTAACCATCGTTGCAGGCGGCGCATATATACCTGTTTTAATGATAGAAGGATCTGCTTTAGGTTTGGCACCTTGGTCTGCTACAGGATTCAATTGTCCGTAGACCGCTTCTACATATTTATCATATGCATTTTTGCTAATTTCCATTTTCATCTGATGCACTTTAGAAGTCAGCGTCATTTTATCTTCAGTGGAATCCACTTTGAATCCTTTGTTAAACAAATTCTTCATCGTTTCGTCCATATTTTCTTTAGTCAGTGCCATTCCATTTTGAGCACCTAATTGGTAAAAGCTATTATTGGATAGAGCTTCATGAACTTGTTTGTGTATTTCTTGTTTACGCTCTTGTTGGTTATCAAAAAGTTCATCCAATTCTTTATCTTTTGTTTCTTTTTGGTGTAATTCTTTTTTGTATTCTTTGTTACTTTCTATCTTTTGCTCTGCTGGCGTTTTATCCGGACGATTGTTATCTGTTGTTGTAGCAGAATTAGTAGTAACAGGGCTTTTCACAGTGCTAGCTGTAGCTCTAGTTGTAGAATCATTAGAGGACGAGGAGTAGTATGAATTCTGGCTAGCCGTCGAAGAGTAACTCGCATTAGATGTAATATTCATAAGGCAGTCTCCTTCACATATTGATATTTATGAACCAGGGAGCGGCGAGTATCTTCTTTCCATTCCAAAAACATAATAGTAATATTTATCCAAATTAGTATAGTAATAATTTACTGTTTAACGACTTAGTTAGCAAGGGTAATTTGAACTATAATTTTTAAAAAATTCCATAATTTGTAATCGAATTTTGTCGAATATTAACCGTTCTACAAAAAAAGATCTTATTCGACATGACTATTCGAATAAGATCTTTTACATTATTTTATTTCACTAATCCACCAGGCAAAATAGCTCCAATGGTATTTCCATTGTTAGTGGACGATGAAGGACCTGATGATGTTGTATGACTTCCAGACGATCCGTTTGCGGAAGTACTAGAATGACTGTTATTAGAACTGTTGGTGGTTCCCGTTGTAGAACTATTGTTGTTATTGGTTACAGGTGTTGGATCTGAGGAAGAAGCAGGATCTGGTGTAACTGTGCTGTTGGTAGTAGTTGATGAAGTGGATTGAGAAGTTGAGTGTTCGGTCTGTGTTGTCGGTGAAGGAGATGAATGACTTGGTTCGGATGGTGTTGATGTAGCTTTAGTTTCGGCTACCGAGTTCTCTGGATAGACAGGAGCAGGCGAATCTTCGATATCGGTATACGCTTCTGCTATTTCTTTGCCGTATACTGTTTTGACATATTGATTATACGATTCTTTGCTAATCTCGAGCTTGAGTTGATGGAGTTGAGAGCTAATCGTTAATTTTTGCTCATCGGTTTCTATTTGAAAACCTTTGGCAACAAGATGTTTGACCGTATCTTCATAATTGTCTTTATTCAATGCTAGCTGATTATCAATGCCGATCTGTGCAATCCCCTGATTGGCTAACATCTCATAAGCCATTTTGTTGATTTCTTCTTGTTTCTTTTGTTGCTTTTCAAAAAATTGATCAGCTTCCTGTTTTTTTAATTCTTTTTGCTGATCTTCTTTTTTGTATTGCTTGGTTTCTTCTAATTGCTGTTCTTGGAGACTTTTTTCGCTGGTTGGTAAGGCTGTAGTTTTGACATCATGATCTGTTTTGGGTAACGATCCAGAGGGCTTGTTAACCGAGTCTTGGCTAGCTGATGCGTTGTATCGGGATTGCTAGCTCCCGCATAGCCTGTAGATGAAGAAATGTTCATCATTCGTACTCCTTTTTTTAAAATAATTCTCTTTTTTCATCAAGTTAGTTAGCATTATTAATAGTTCAAATTTACTATTAATTACACTTTTCGACAAGGGTATTAAGACCCAAACGCAAAAAGATACCTTCCTTTTGGAAAGTATCTTTTTGGATTCTATTTATGTTGTAAAATAATCATTCTGTGTTTTGCCTAGCCAATGCTCGATACGAAGCAATACTTGTTGCATTTCCAGTGGCTTACTCATGTAATCTGAAGCTCCGGCTTGAATTGCTTTTTCACGATCTTCTTTCATTGCTTTGGCAGTGAGTACAATAATCGGCACCTGCGCATATCCATACAGATTACGAATCGTACGCATCGTCTCATACCCATCTAATTGTGGCATCATAATATCCATCAGAATGAGATCAATATCCTGTGTCATATGCAAAATTTCCAGAGCATCTCGACCATTTTGGGAAATCAGAATATTAACACTATGACGCTCTAACAGACTTGTTAAAGCATACACATTCCGAATATCATCATCAACGATTAGAATTTTCTTACCATCTAGACCTTCATATTGTTCTGTATTGAGATCAGTTGGAGTTAGGTTAATCGTATTTTCATTATCGTGCAAAGCTAAGCGGTCTGTTTCAGCATACGATGCAGCTAGACGTGCTGACTGAAGCGGTAGATTGAGATCCGAATCAGTATCCATAACATTCAGCGACTCTTTTTCAAAAAAGACGGTGTGACTGATCGGCTCTGCTACTGTAAACAATTCACTCTCATCATTAGGATCCGACTCCAAACAAGGAATATAGAACGTAAAGGTACTACCTTCACCCACCTGACTTTCCAATGTAATCTCTCCGCCTAACAAATGAGCCAATTGTGAGGAAATCGACAATCCTAATCCTGTACCACCATATTTGCGAGCGGTAGCTCCATCAGCTTGTCTAAAGGCTTCAAAGATTAAGCGGCTATTTTCAGGTGAAATGCCTATACCTGTATCACGAACAACAAAAGCAATCATTGGTTGATCCGATTGATATTCCTGCGTCTGTACACGATCTAACTTCTCAATCGTTAACGTGACACCGCCCACTTCAGTAAATTTGAAAGCATTGGATAATAAGTTACGAAGCACTTGCTGTAGACGCATATCATCGGAGTAGATCAGATCAGGCACATTATCTTTCACATCAATATCGAAGTAAAGATCACGCAATGCTGCACCTTCTTTGAAATAACGCTCCATTTGTTCAGGAATGGCTTGAGTGCTAACTGGATCGATCTCAATATGCATTTTACCGGCTTCCACTTTGGATAGATCAAGAATATCGTTGATCAGATTAAGCAAGTCTTTGCCTGAATGATGAATAATCGAAGCATATTCTTGCTCTTTCTCTGTTAACGTATTCGCACTATTTTCAGACAGAATTTGTGAAAGAATTAGCATACTATTAAGCGGTGTACGTAATTCATGGGACATATTTGCCAGAAATTCTGATTTGTACCGTGAGCTCACTTGTAGCTGTTGTGCATATTTATCCAGTTCAATCGCTGTACTTTCCGCAGCCATTTTACCTTGTTCCAAACGTTCATTCAGCATCTGCAACTCTTCAGTCTGCATATGCAGTTCATCTGCTTGGGTCTGAAGTTCTTCGGATTGGACTTGTAATTCTTCCGATTGAACTTGTAGTTCATAGTTCATATTCTGAGAATCATGATACATCTGCTCAATCTTTTTACGAATCAATAATGAATTCATCGTTACTGCAAAAATATTGAGTAAATGTTCAAATAAATCGGATTGTTCGATCGTCATTGGCTCGATAAAAGCAATTTCAACAACCGCTAGTACTTTACCTTCAAACATAATCGGAGCGGCTACTAAAGCTTTGGCTTCGGTACTACCCAGACCTGAATTGATCTGAACATAACCTTTAGGAAGCGGACTGTACGTTAACATTCTTTTTTCAACAATACATTGCCCTGCTAATCCTTCGCCTTCTGTAATATAAGCTGCACCTAATTCAATATCTGTATGATGTGCGGCAAATGAAGCTGTTTTGACCCAGCCTTCTTCTTCATTTTCGCTATCATAATAGACCACTCCATATGAAGCATCAAACCATTTATTCATTTTGGTTAGTAATGCAGAAGATAGCGATTCTATACGATCAGATTCTTGAAAACGAGTTGATGCAATCGCAATCTGGTCTTTGATCCAATTCTCATGCTGGACATGATCCAATAATTGATTGGTCGCTGTACCCAGTTCTGCAATCTCATCACGGGTACGAATAGTGATCCGTTTGTTCAGATCGCCACCTTCACCAATATCATGAATCGTATCGGTGACATCGCGTAATGTTCGTACAATCTGGCGAGCAATCACCCATGCTGTTATCAACGATACAATCGCAACTACAATCCACAAGGTCACCATCGCTACAAATAAACGTTGATTGCTAGCAGCAATACTTTCAATACGTGCATCTGTGAGTGCTTTTTCAGTTGTCCGAAAAGCTTCTAGCTCACTGCGTAATCGATCAATCTGTTGCTTACCCGGATCGACTTTGAAAAATTGCGTAATTCCAGCTTCATCGTTATTACGTCTCATCTGTAGAACAGGATCGCCGGCATCTTCAATCCATTTCTCTATACCTGACTTGATCGTTGTCAAATTGCTACGTTGCAATTCGTTATCTTCCACTAGAGTGACTAACTTGTTATAATCAGATTCCCATTGCAGAACCCCATTATTGTAGGGATCCAGATAACTATCATCACCAGTCAAAGCAAAGCCGCGCTGTCCTGTCTCCATATCAAGCACATGCTTTTCGATCAGATTGGTTAAGTTATGAACTTCCAGATCATGATCATTTATATATCTATTTTCCTGTTCTAATTGATTCACACGTCCAGACATCATCAATAACACAACGCCTACGCATAAAATAATCACAACATACCCAGAAATAATTTTGGTGCGAATACTCCAATTTGCACGCTTGGGCAACCGTAAAACCTCCAATACCTACTTCATATTCCGCAATCTAATCGGTTCTCGCCTCATTATTTTACTGCAAACTTTAATGAAAAGGAATCTATTTCTTGCATATGCAATTATTTTTTATTATCGGCTTTCTAAATTAGATCAATGAACGCAAATTCATCTTTGACCGATATTCTTGAGGGGTGATTCCTTCGAGCTCTCGGAATACTTTGGAGAAGTGTCGACTGCTCTCGAATCCGACCTGTTGACTGATTTCGTTTAATCGACAAGAGCTCTCGATCAGTAACAATTTTGCTTTGGCAATACGTACTTTTTTCAAATAAACGACAAAGCTTTCTCCGGTGTATGCTTTGAATGCTTCACTAAAATAAGAATAATTCAGCGACACATGGTTGCTTACAATCGCCATATTTAATGGACGATCATAATGCGCATGAATAAATTGGACAGCTTCTTTGAGATGTTGAGGTTGAGTATGGATTAAGCGTAATTGCCGGATATAATCATCCAGACAGATCAATACATTTTCCAGATCGTGAAAATAATCCTGAAAGTAACGATAATGATTCAGGTTGCCTACACGCCGATAAAGACGCAATACTTCAACTGAAGCTTCTCCATAGTGTCTGAAAATCTCATCTAAGACTTGCTCATTGATCTGCTGAGCCACTTGTTCAATATAAGCTAAAGGAAGATAGATAAGTTCATGAATCCGAAAAATCTGATACAGTCGTTGCTCAATCTCTGGATCACGATCACTCCCCAGCGTATTACCTAACAAACGGATCTCTTCTTCAGGAACACTCCATGTCGAAAAAGTCTGCTGAATCAATGAATAACGGATCAAATAAACACCGGGATGAAGAAATCCATAATTAAGTGCCTGACAGGCTTGATCATAATAATGAGGAATATGTTGCAATAGACTGCCTTGTTTACTTACACCGATCAATAATCCTTCCACTTCCCGTTGCGCGGCAAGTTCAGCCAATTGTTCTAACGCATGAACTTCACTGGTTGGAATCATCCAGACTAAGCGATCTTCACGATCATATAACTGCGCAACATACTGAATGGATGAACTGGAGCACAATCGACTGACCAGTACACCTAGCTCCTCTCGAGAAATAGAGGTACCTTCTTTATTTTTATACTGAAATACACATACAAGATAATGCTCTGGTAATACAAGACCTTCTGCTACTTCAGAAAGAAGAGTTAGATCATTCTCAGAGGTGTACAACAGACGTTGTAATCGTTCTTGATCTTTTTGCAAATGATACTGTTCCACTTCAGCCAGACGAAGAGACACTAGATCACGCTTCTCTAACTCTTCTTCCAGTCGGTGCAACGCATCAAATAAGTCTTCACGCCGAATCGGCTTCAGCAAATATTCGCTAACCTGATACCGAATAGCGGCTTTGGCATACTCAAAATCATCATATCCACTCAGTACAATAACATACGGTTGAGTCGCTACAATCGATCTATCCAGACCACGCATTTGTTCCAAAAATTGCACACCATCCATGACAGGCATCCGAATATCGGTAATCACAATATCAATAGACATTTGCATCACTTTATCCAATGCTTCTTGACCCTGACGGGCATGAATACACTCATAATGGTTAGGGAACTCCCGTTCAATCATCACTTGCAGTCCTTGTCTAATATTCCGTTCATCATCTACGATTAATAGCTGTATCATATTATGATTCTCCTCCTGTCAGCAGTACTTTGGGAAATCGTAAAGTGACTCTTGTCCCTTCCCCTACCGTACTTGTAATTTGTAATCCATAATCTTCTCCATAAAATAAAGCCAGTCGTCTCTGAACATTGCGAAGACCAATTCCGCCTTTGCGTAATTGCTGTTCTTTGGGCGCATTGGTTGGATAACTGTTGCTAATATGATGATGGTCCGGTTCGTCTGGAACATAGATCCATTGTTGCAACGCTTCTAATTGTGGAGCATCCATGCCACTACCATTATCTTGAACAATCACTGTAATGACTCGATCAGGTGTGGCAACGACTTCGATCAATAAGCAACGTTCGATATCCTCTTCTTCATTCCATGCATGTTTGAATGCATTTTCGACTAATGGTTGTAACGACATTTTTAAGATTTCCAGTTCTAATAAGGGTTCTGGAATATTTAATTTCAATCGTACCGGTTCTTCAAATCGTATATTCATCACTTCGATATAATTGCGAATATGCCGTACTTCTTCACTCAACTTCACATATTCACCTGACCATTTGAAGTTATAGCGCATCATACCGCCAAGAGAGGTTAACGCATCTGAGATTTGGCGTTGATCCTCAATTTCAGCTAACATTTTGATATTTTCAAGCGTATTGTACAAAAAATGAGCATCAATCTGACTGTACAATGTGCGTAACTCTGCTTCTTTCATTAAAGCTTGCTTACTGACAGCTTGCGCAATCAATTCATTGATTGTGAGAGTCATTCGATTGAAATGGTAGGCTAATTCGCCAATCTCTCCACCGCCATCCACTTCCACTCCATGATGCAATTCGCCACGACGTACCTTTTTCATCGCTGCTGTTAATAAACGCAGATTTTTGAGAATAAAGGTATTAGCTAGATACGTAATCAGAGATACCAGTAAAATAAATCCGATATTGAGTAGGACAATTCCGTTACGTGCACGTCTTGTGTCTTGCAATACTTTTTCTAACGATACAATATGCACCAACTGAGCACCCAAGCGATCAATGCTAGTTGATGTGGCTAAATAAGCGGTTCCTTGGTACGTATACCTTATCGAAGATAATTCCTGATCTTCTATAGCTGCCGCATCGGCTTGATAAGAACGAGTCTCATTCTGCTCTGTATGGTTAGCTGTTAACCATTGTTGTAAAGGAAAGGTATACTGCTGATCCTTACTCGAAGGAGGAATATACCCGCCACCTGCATCCAGTAATAACATTTGCGATTCATCTTCTTGTAATGCACCAAATGTACGTGGAGCAAAATTAGCTAACAACATATCAATCTGTACAATACCCGCATGATGACCTTTCGGGACTTGAATTTCTCGTAAAAGAGAGACTTTAGGTGGGTCCAGTTCAGGCACCATAAAGCGAGTCGAACGGGGTAACAAATTCTGGCGTTGTACATACCAACCTTCTCGATCTCCGAGTGTTCGAGCCAGCTTATACCACGGCTCATCCCAGACCCTTTTCTCTTTAAAAAAGATCGGCCACATTTCATACGTATGATCATTATCGCTATACAATCGCAGATGCAAAATAGACGGATTATTGATCCCAATCTGTGCTAGATTAGCATACGAACTGTTATTAAATTCGATCAATTCAGCGGTAGGTGTATCATGATTACTTGCCAGATATTGAATCACTTCCTGATCGGATAACGCTAATTGTGCTGCCCGTTCCATCGTCTCAATCTGTGTAAGCAATACTTGCTTTTCATTTTGCAATGCATCTATACTTTTGAGCCGTGTATCTTGAATATAGGTCTCATTCACTTGATTATAGAAATAAAGGGATACCGCTGTAGTCGGTAATAAAATGACAATAATATATGTGCCGATTAATCGACTTTGCAAAGAAAGATTATTGATCCAGCGCAAAAAAGGCTGTAGCATCTGACGAAACGTAAGCTATTCCTCCCTGTCCATTGAACTCCAAAAATATGTCTCTTCATCAAAAAATGTAAGCGGTTAAACTATGTATTCTATTGTACCCGAATTGACTGGAAAATTGTGTAGAAAAAGGGACTTTCACAGAAGATGCTCTGCTCAAGTCCCTTGGTTTATAATTCTATTCGCTGTTCATATTGGAAAGATAAGTTACTGCGCTTCTAGTTTGGCTTTATTTTTCTCATATTCGGTTTGTTGATACGCTTGAACTTTCGCTAATCCATCTGCTTCACGTTTGCTTAGATACTCATTAAACAACTGGTCAAATTCACTGTCTGAAGAAGCCAATAGTAATTTAGGTAATGTTTTACCCCACAGTTGCGAGATTTTGGTATTGATAATTCCTTCAGGTGAATTACCGGTTGGATTCAATTGATCGAACTCAGAGGAACTGACCGTTTTGCCTTTTGTCCAGTCTTCCATTTGTTTGAATGGAGCTACACTTTCCGGTTTCCATTGATCTGTAATATTCGTATTCATTTGCATCCAGTATTTATGAGAAGCACCATACTTGGTATCAAATTCCGAACGATCGGTATTTAGTGATTTCAGCACTTCAGGCTTAAATTGATCTTTGCCATCGACTGTATCGTATGTGACTCCTTTTTCACCTAAATACAAATCTTTCTGTCCTTCTTCACTGATCATGTATTCAAGGAAACGGATAGCACGGGCTTTATCTTTTACATTTTTGGAGATTAGGGTTACTGTCCATCCTGAGATAACAGGTCCTGATAAAATCGGTTGATCTAATTTGGAATCAGAAGGTCCATCGACTGCAATATAGACTGAATTTGGATCTTTGGCATATAACGCATTTTGCTGTGTATTGAAATCACTACGTTGATACAACATTGCAAAGTAACGCCCTTGCGCAATTTTTTCTTCCATTTGAGAACGTTTGTCGATAAAGATATCTTTGGATAGTAATCCATCTTGATTCGCTTGACGGAATGTTTTGAGCCAGCGTAAATATTCAGGATCGGTGGTACGATCATACAACTTGCCGTCTTTTTCCATAGGGATCGCTAAGAAATTCTGCAAATATCCTTCTAATGAGTAATTTCCATTTTCAGTAAACTCATGTAAGCCTAGTGGAATTAATGGCTGTCCATTCACTTCTGGGAACTTTTCTTTTGCCATATTGAGCGCTTTCAAAAAGCCTTCCGGTGTACGCATATCTGGCTTACCAAGTGCTTCATACATATCTTTACGTACGACAAACACTTGATTTGATAGATAGTTTTTGCCGTATTTCGCAAAATCCGCCGGAGAAGAAGACGCATTCGGATAACCATACACATTACCATCTGGCTGTGTATACCATGCTAATTTGGCTGGATCGGTTACTTTGTAGAAGTATGGATCATACTGGTCTGCTAACTCATTGAGTGGCAATACCAATTTACCTTCGATCATTTTTTTAACAGCATCTTCACCCCAACCCAATGTAATAAAGTCAGGCAATTTACCAGAAGCAATCATTGTATTCAGTTTTTCATTTTCATTACCCGCAGGCACAATAAATTTCAAGCTTACTCCTGTTTTCTTGGTTACATATTGGCTGGTAGGATCGGTTCCCCAGTCACTTCCTGTGTACCAGGAGAAGTTCATATACCAATCAAATGTTATTGGTGATGTATCCACTTTCCAGCCCGGTTCGTTGGCTGAAGCGGCTTTGACCGGTGTATTGCTTTGTTCCGATGCACTTTTACTTCCGCCACCAAAGTAAGAACAAGCTGTAGTGAACATCATCATGCTTGCTAGGGTTAACATTAGTGCCGGTTTGTACCATTTGCGATGATTTGTATTTTCTTTCATCCGAGATATACCCCTTTTCTTTTTTTAGAATGTACTATTTATGCTTCATACAGTGAATACAAGATATGGGATTGCAGATGGAGTTGTTTACTTGGTATACAAGTGAACTCAACCTTTGATCGAGCCAATCATCATTCCTTTAACAAAATATTTTTGTAAAAATGGATAAACGAATACGATTGGCATCGTTGTTACTACCATGGTCGCCAGCTTAATCGACTGTGAAGTGACTGAACGCGTAATCCCTCCCGGTACAGCCGCTAACATCTGGTTCGAACTGGATTCGGCTACCACACGGTACAGATACGTCTGAATGGGTTGCAGATTAGTATCATTCATATAGATCATCCCTGTGAAATAGTCATTCCATTGGAATACTCCATGAAACAAAGCGATTGTTGCAATAACAGGCATGGATACAGGTAACACAACCCGTAAAAAGATCGACCAATCGTTCGCACCATCGATCCGTGCAGCTTCTTCCAATCCTTCTGGAATTTCACGGAAAAAGGTCATAAAGATAATAAGATCGAAAAAGCTAAACATCGCTGGAATAATATAGACGAGAAAATTATCTAATAACTGTAGATCTTTCATTAACAAAAACGTAGGAATCAATCCACCGCTAAAAAATAAAGTAATCGTTCCGATCCAGATATAAATTTTGCCTCCAATCAATCCTTTTCGAGACAAAGCGTATGCCACCATTGCTGTGAAAAACACATGAATTGCTGTACCGATCAACGTTTTGGCGACGGTAATCCACATGGCTTGCATAATACCGGGACTTTGGAATACAGCTTTGAAACTTTCAAGACTAAAGATCCGTGGCCACCAGTAAATGCCACCACGCATGGCATCGGTTCCTTCATTCAATGCATTCACTAACACATACCAGATCGGATACAGCGTGACAAAACAAATCAACACCATCAACACTGTATTCAATGTATCAAAAACCGCTTCACCACGCGTTTTACGATCTGCTTTTAGACTAATCATCATCATTCTCCTTCATCATTAGAGTGAGGGGTCTTTCAGGCGCACTTTCTTTTAAAGAATTTTAGGGATTAGTGATTAGAGATTAAATACAAGAATTTAAAAGCAATAGATCAAATTCGGTAGTTCAAGAGATTATGCTTCTTGTAAGAGCTTGGTTGGGGAGTTAGCAGCTTAAAAGCTTTATAACTAAAGCATTGAAGGCAATTAAACTAACTAATCTTTCCTGCCTCTCACCCTTTTAAAAGAGTGAAGTGTTGTTTAATTTCTTCGTCACCTGATTGGCAATTACGAGCAGAATCAAGGCGATAATGGATTTGATAAGACCGATCGCTGTCGAGTAGGAGAAGCGTCCAGATAGTAGACCGGTTTGATAGACATAGATATCGATAACGTTACTAGCGCTTTCGTTGAGCGAGTTACGTAAGACGAGAATTTGGTCAAAGTTAGAGTTCAGTACACCACTGACGGCTAGTATGAATAGAATAGCAATCGTCGCTTGGATACCTGGCAAAGTAATGTACCACATTTTCTGGAAGCGTCCTGCGCCATCAATTGTAGCGGCTTCATACATTTCTGGAGATACACCTGCCATGGCTGCTAGGTAGATAATTGCTGACCAGCCCAGTTCTTTCCAAATATCTGAAGTGATCACGATTGTCCAGAAGTATTGCGGTTCGGCTAAGTAAGAGATCGGTTCTTTGATCAGATGAAGTGCCATTAGTACATTATTGATAATACCGACATCCGCTAACCATGTAGTCAAAATACCGCCAAGAATAACCCATGATAGAAAATGCGGTAGATAAGAGATGGTTTGAACTGCTTTTTTGAAACGTACTGAACGTAATTCATTAAGAAACAGAGCAAATATAATAGGCAGTGGGAAACCGATAAATAGCTTGATTAAGCTGATTCCGAGTGTATTTCGAATCACATCGGGTAGATTTTCATCATCCATAAATGCTTTGAAATGTTCCCATCCGACCCACGGTGCATCAGCAATACTTTCAACAATATTAAATTCTTTGAACGCGATAATGATGCCGTACATAGGGATATAGTTAAAAATCAACATCCATACTACACCAAGTAATGCCATCACCTGCAAGTGTCGCTGTGTATACAATCGGCGAAACCAGCGTTTGGTCGGTGAAGTGGTAATTTTATCTTTAGTTTTTCGAGTGGCTTTGGATTCTCTTTTGAGATCTGTGTCCATACATAAATCCTCCTTTGCGTTCTCTGTCGATGTCTGTATCGCTGTTGCGTCTTATCCTCCATTTGGTGAACAGCCTGTATCATTCTTTTTGCTTTTATGTAAGCGATTACATTTATTAAATTAATTATATCCTGCTGATGTCAGATCGGTAATGCTTCATATTTCGTATTAGGTGTCTCATTTTTCGGGTGAACACCAATAAAAACCGCCAGAACGTATTGTTCTGACGGTTTTTAGCATTATTATAGTATGAAAAATTCATTTTTTCTAAAGTAATCATCGTATTCAGATCTTATATTATCGAAAACATTTTCTTATACAGATGATGTACCTTTGTTTTTGTTGTAAATATCGAAAGCAACTGCAAGTAGTAATACTAGACCTTTGATGCCTTGTTGCCAGTCGATACCCAGTCCTACAAGAGACATACCGTTATTCAATACTCCCATAACTAGACCACCGATAATTGCTCCGAATACTGTTCCGATACCACCTGAAGCGGAAGCACCACCGATAAAACAAGCTGCAATGGCATCTAGCTCAAAGTTTGTTCCTGCTCTTGGTGTTGCTGCATTGAGGCGAGCTGCGAAGATCAAGCCAGATACAGCAGCCAATACGCCCATATTCACAAATACCCAGAATGTTACTTTTTTCGTTTTGACACCGGATAATCCAGCTGCTTTTTCATTACCACCGATTGCATATACATGACGACCCATAACCGTTTTGTTCATCACGAAGGAGTAAATAATAATAAGCAAGAATAACAATACAAGAATCGTTGGAATCCCTGCATAGCTTGCCAGTACAATCGTAAATGCGTTAATTACAGCGACCACTAGAATCATTTTGGTGAAAAAGAGGGCTTGTGATCCTGTATCAAAGTTATATCGACGCTGTGCTGCACGGTTACGTAGTTCTGTAATAATATACAGAATAGATAATGCAATCCCGGCAAGAACAGCTACAATATTAGTTGCCATATTAGAAAAGTCAGGGATAAAGCCTGAACTGATCTTCTGGAAACCATTCGGGAATGGCGAGATCGATTGACCTTCCAATACGATCATGGTTAATCCACGGAATAATAACATCCCTGCGAGGGTCACAATAAAGGCGGGTATTCGGACATAAGCCACCCAGAATCCTTGCCATGCTCCAATCAATCCACCGATTACGATAGATAGAATAACAGCTACGATTGGATTCATCTGCCATTGCACCATAAAGATTGCAGATACAGCACCCACAAATGCTGCGATCGATCCAACAGACAAGTCAATATGACCTGTAATAATAACAAGTACCATCCCGATCGCGAGTACCAGTATGTAACTATTTTGCAAAATCAGGTTAGTAATATTAATTGGTTTAAGTAGCAAACCTCCTGTTAAAACTTCAAACAACAGCATGATAAATAGTAATGCGATAATCATGCCGTACTGACGAATATTTCCTTTAAACATTTTGCCAAGTGTCGATTCTTTTTTTCCCTCTGGCTTGGTTAATGTAGACATACGTTATGCTAACCCCTTTCGTTTGTTAAATAGATTGAATGTAACGTTTTAGTGCAGAGCCGTACGATTAAGAAGAACTGCGTGTCATATACGTCATTAGCTTTTCCTGAGTGGCTTCTTCACGGCTCACTTCACCAGTAATCCGTCCTGCATTCATCACATAAATGCGATCACAGATTCCTAAAATCTCTGGCAATTCGGATGAAATCACCAATACTGTTTTGCCTTCATCTGCAAGGCGATTAATGATCGTATAGATTTCGTATTTAGCACCTACATCAATACCGCGTGTCGGTTCATCCAGAATCAAGATATCTGGACCAGAAAAAATCCATTTCCCCAGTACCACTTTCTGCTGATTCCCACCGCTAAGATTGCCTGTTTTCTGCAAAATATTTGGTGTTTTAATTTTCATTTGTCCACGCATATCTTCAGCAACCATGACTTCTTCTTGCTCATTGACCACTGTATTTTTGGTGATTTTACCAAGCCCTGTTAATGAAATATTGCGCTTGATATCGTCCATTAGGATTAGACCGTAGTTTTTGCGATCTTCGGTTACATAAGCAAATCCATTATCGATTGCTTGTGTCACGGTATTGTTGGTAATAGGTTTACCATTTTTAATCAATGTACCGGTGATTTTTTTGCCATACGATTTGCCGAAAATACTCATCACAAGCTCTGTACGACCTGAACCCATCAATCCAGCAATCCCTACTATCTCACCACGGCGTAGATTAAAGTTAGCGTTATGAATCATCTGACGATCGGCATGTTGCTGATGGAATACGTTCCAATCTTTCACTTCAAGCACGACTTCACCGATCTTCGATTCATGGTGTGGATAACGATTGGTCAGATCACGTCCTACCATTCCACTAATGATCCGATCTTCGGTAATCTCGTCTTTGTGCATATCGAGTGTCTCAATCGTCTGTCCATCTCGCAAAATAGTTACGGAGTCAGCCACTTTAGAGATTTCGTTGAGCTTATGAGAGATCAGAATACAGGAGATGCCTTGACGTTTAAATTCAAGCATTAATTGCAGCAAGTTTTCACTATCGTTCTCGTTGAGAGCTGCTGTCGGTTCGTCCAAAATTAGCAATTTTACTTCTTTGGATAAGGCTTTGGCGATCTCAACCAATTGCTGTTTACCGACTCCAATATTAGTGATTAATGTATTCGGTGATTCGTTTAAGCCTACTTTGGTCAGCAATTCTTGGGTGCGTTGAAGTGTCTCATTCCAGTCGATAATGCCGCCTTTTTTACGTTCATTACCGAGAAAGATATTTTCAGCAATCGACAGATAAGGAATTAAGGCGAGTTCTTGATGAATAATAACGATCCCTAGTTCTTCACTTTGCTTGATATCGCGAAATTCACAGGTTTTGCCTTGGAAAATAATATCGCCTTCGTAGGTTCCATATCCGTACACGCCACTGAGTACTTTCATTAGCGTTGATTTACCAGCGCCATTTTCACCGCACAGGGCATGGATTTCACCTTGTTTGACTTGTAGATTTACATTTTCCAATGCTTTTACACCGGGGAATGTTTTGGTGATATTTTTCATTTCTAAAATGATGTTGTTGGACATGGTGGTGCTCCTTTCATTAGATGGTGGGAGTGGAAAATACACTCTTGAGTTGGCGATGGTTTGCGTGTGCTGGGAGACGCTACGGGAGGGGAATCTTCTTGCAGTCGCGGTAAGGATAAATCCTTACAAGGCGACTTTCAGAATGATTCCTCTCCCTTCGCTCCGTTGGCACGTACGCTTTCCTTTTAAAGATTTAGAGATTTAGAGATTAAGAATTAGTGATTAAGGGCATGTTTTGTCCACTTTTGAGGTGAGTGGTGGCAGTTTTTTTAAGGACAACCATTGGTTTGTTTTAGAGATTGTTATGAATTGCCTTTCACTTCTGCTTCTGTATAGTATCCACTGTCGATGATGATTTTTTGGACGTTAGATTTGTCGACGGAGACTGGATCTAGCAGGTAGGCTGGAACGACCATGATGTTATTGTTATATGATTTGGTGTCGTTGACTTCGGCTTTTTTACCTTGCAAGATACTGTCTACCATGTCGGCTGTTTTTTCAGCAAGTTGGCGTGTGTCTTTGAAAATGGTTTGTGTTTGTTCACCAGCTACGATTGATTTGATCGATGCTAATTCGCCATCTTGTCCGGTGATAACAGGTAACGGTTTCTCTGCTGATCCGTAACCTACACCCTTTAATGATGAAATGATTCCGATACTGATACCATCGTACGGAGAAAGAACAGCATCTAGATTGGCATCAGCGTAATAAGCACTGACCAAGTTATCCATACGAGATTGGGCTAAAGCGCCATCCCAGCGTAGTGTGGAAATCTGTGCCATCGTTTTCTGATTGCTTCGAACAACTAATTTGCCTGAATCGATATACGGTTGCAAAACAGACATCGCTCCGTTAAAGAAGAAGTAGGCATTGTTATCATCCGGTGAACCACCGAATAGCTCGATATTGAAAGGACCTTTGCCTTTTTTCAGTCCCAATTTGTCTTCAATGTACGATGCTTGTAGCACCCCGACTTTGAAATTATCGAAAGTCGCGTAGTAACTTAAGTATCCTGTGTTCATAATCAGTCGATCATAAGCGATGACTTGAATGCCTTGTGCATGCGCTTTGCTGATCACATCGGTCAGTGTATTGCCATCTACCGAAGCGATAACAATGACATCGACTTGTTTGGTGATCATATTTTCAATCTGGGAAATTTGGTTTTCGACCACGTCTTCTGCATATTGCAGATCGGTTTTGTATCCTTTGGATTGGAACAGCTTCACCATATTGCTACCATCTGCTACCCAACGTGCAGACGATTTGGTAGGCATAGAAATGCCGATATATCCTTTTTCTTTACTTCCTGCACTGCTCTCTGCAAGATTACAGGCAGATAAGGTAAACATCATGAGGATGATCAAGGTTAATAACGATCCTCTTTTCATCAGTTATTCTCCTTTCGAGTAGGTGTTCAATGAACGTCTTTTATTTTTGGTAACGCTTTCTTTTATGTATAATAGCATGGTAAAGATTGGGAGTCTTTTTGATAAACCGACCTTTTTTATAAAAATCGGACATAATTATAGATTGGGGTGAAATGAGGGCATTCGCTACGGGAAGAGAATCTTCTTGCAGTCGCGGTAAGGATAAATCCTTACAAGGCGACTTTCAGAATGATTCTCTTCCCTCCGCTTGATGCACCTGCATTTCATTGGGTGGAGTAAGCAGGGAAAAGATTTATGGAATTGAAATCCTAATTAATTTTAGAAATTTATAACATAGTACTTATAGTTCATCTTAATGGACATTTTATATTCAAAAGCGTATCAAAAGTTTACGTTGTATTCAGCAGTTTTTATTTCAAATAGTATTAATGAAAGGAGGATCTTAGAAAGGATGTATTTTGATGAATATACAAGAAGCTTTTAATCAATTATTAGCAAATCGTATGGATTACATAGGAGAACATATTTTATCTGAAATGGATGATTTTCAGAGATTGAATGATGAATGCAGTGGGTTGTTCGCTATGCTGAATGCTGAGATGTCGGAAGAAATGAACCGGTTATGGTTAGAGTATGAAGATAAGGTGATATTAATTCAGGGGTTGGCTGAATCCACGATGTATGAGCAAGGGATCAAAGATGGTGTGGAGTTATCGAGGATTTTAAGCAAGTGATTTCAAGATGTATATTATAGTTCTTAACACTTTATGTAACTTCTCTTCTTATAAAAATTTTTACCGTTATTTGTTACCTCTATTGCGATAACAAATTCATTTTTACTTTTTATTAAACCATAAAGACTTTTGCTAATTATTTGGACTATTAATAATTGATTTAAAATACTAAAAAACCTTGTAGTCTCAATACAAGGCTCTTTAGTATTTATCTTTTAAGATCAACTGCGCTAGATACATCTTTGTAGTACACTTCACCTGTTTCAATATAATAAGCAACATACATGAAAACCTGATCCAATGAGCGAATATAACTGCTCTTTCGCTTACTTCGTTGCTCAGGATCGTAATGATGATGATGCGGTTCTGTAGTCACCTGTAAATGCTGAGGTGTCGTTTCTGGAGGGTGAGGATCATTTCCCCAAGAAGAAATATGACTAAATTGAATACCTTGAGTAGGAATAATTCGTTTCCAAGAGTACGAATATAATTCTACAGTTCCTGCATCGTTATATTTCTCGTACACATGTAGACCTGTAATCCCGTGCACAGGATGTTCTTTAAGAGGGAATAATACTTCAAGACGTTTATGAGTTCTTTTATAATCAGTAAAAATAGAATGACGCTCGCGCAAAGCAGGATACACTTTTAGCAAATGACCATAATCTTCTAAAATTTGATCAATATCTGTTGGTAGCAATAGAGTCACTGATCCTTTTTCCCTCCATGCCAACCTAGAATTTCTGTCATTTCTTCTTGTAAGTCTTTCCAACGATAGTAATCAGTAGGATCATCCATACTATCTCCGTTGTATTCACCAAACGTTTCTTGTACTGTTTGAGTTCCATATTTTAATTGAAGATCAGCCAATTCTTGAATTACTTCATGGTAACGATCTTCAGGTGTTTGTTGAAGAGGCTTTTTGGATTGAGCAATCTGTTGCATGCGAATACTATAAATAGGATCTTTCATAATTTCAATGGCGTATTTTGGAATGCGTTTGTGTGTTTGATTGTCTATATATTCCAAGCCCTGCTTCACATACTTATTCAATGTGACTTTGGATATACTCAGTGCATCAGCTGCCGCTTGTGGTGTTAACAAATAATCTTCTTGATAGACAAATTGAATACTTTCTCCACCCAATTCATAATACCAGTATTCAAAATCTATTTTCAGTTTGCCAAATTCTAGTTCTGAATGAAGATCATCTATATCTTCTAAACGTTGAAGCCATTTATTTAAATTCTTTTTGTGTTTATCTGAAAATAAATATTCTTTGGGTAAATTAAATGGCTTAGGGTCAACCTTGATACTAGAAACTTTATCTGAAAACAAAGTCAGAATACAAAAAAACAAATTTTTAAAAATGGTATCCGTCTCTTTTTCTAAAATGACATCACTTTTTTGGGCATAACCTGATTGAATACTCGAAGAAAATTGATCTAATACATTTTTTTGCATAATAGTTCTTCTCCTTTCTTTTCTTTATTATATTCTGTAGTTAACGAAAATCATATATCGAAAACATGCTATATTTAATTATTGCATTTAAAAATTCAACTAATATACAAGTGATCTAACTAAAAGTAAGAGAATGTCTAATGACAATCTCCTATTTAATCCATTATTATTTGAAGTTTAATGTTTGATAAGTTCTTTATTTGTATCTTTCTCTTCAGCATATATCGCCTGAAGATTTACTATTTCTAATACATGAAATACTTTATTTAATACCTCACTCGTTATATTACTATCTCCTGATTCAATCATTGATATTCGGGCTTGAGTGGTTTGAGCAAGTTTTGCTAATTTCGATTGTGAATAGCCCAGTTGTAATCGTCGGGATAGTACCAAGTGACCAATAGTTACGGAAAAACTATCTAAATAATCTTTAACTTCTGGAATCTCTCTAGCTGTATTCTTCAACTCTTCAAAACTCTGTCCTAATTTTTTACGAGGACTCATTAGTTCCAACCTCCTCTAGATGAATATATTTATGAGGATTCTCTAAGAAATTGGAGTACAATAATTCCGACTGCTGTACTATTTCTTCAAATTCTTGAGAATATGTAGATTTCTTTATGATAGATTTTGTAAAAATAAGAATTTGAGTATTAGAATAATAATATTCAAAAAATATGGCTCTAAATGCTCCTAAGCCTTTCCAATTCACTCTAAATTCTAATAATGGAACATGATTTCTTAATTCTTTAACGAGTTGTATAGTATAAGGTCTGCCATCTTCTCTCATATCCACAAAGTATTTTTGTGCAGCAATAGGTATTCCATGCTTCTCTAAAAATTCTAGTCCATTCATAATAAATTTAAACATTTGCATTTGATCTACGCTTTGTGAAGCCTCTTGTCTAACCTTATTAATGAGTTCATATACTTCTTGTTGTCCTGTTTCAGGATTCTCAATAAATTCAATTATAGTTTTCATTATATCGTATACGATATAAATTGTAAATTAAAATTAACCATTTATATACTCTCCTTTATCATTTTTAAATAAATAGTATCGTAAATAAGTATAAAATATACACGTTAAAATGCCACTATTTAAAAGCAAAAAAAGACTGACCTGATAATATCAGCGTCAGCCTATCTTACTTCTCTATTTACACCTCTCCTCTTACCTTCTCGATCAACTCCAAATACTGGCGATCACCAAGTCCGTAGCGTTGGAACAACTTCAGCATGGTTTGCATCACTTCTTCTTTGCTTTCTTTGGGATGGCTCGCAATGTAGCGGGTGAGTTCATTATCAGCTTGGTGCAAGTCCAGATACAAAGAAACTCCTTGGTACATCACAGGCATTAATGGACTGTCTGGCATCTTTTTCTCCAATACGACTTCACGATAAAATGACGTATATCCGCCTAATGTAATTTCAGTTTGTTGTACATCATAAGTCTGCTCTTGTACAGCATTAAAATAGACGATGCCATCGTACCCGGATTGCTCCAGATAAGACAGTATGGTGAGTAGATTGATCTGACAGAACATGTCTTCGCCAAACCAGAGGACGATACAGCGATACGAATGATTAAATAGAGGTTGCAAAGGTTCAATAACCACTTTCTCATAACCTGTTACTGAACTATGATGTCCTTCGGCACGTACTTGATTGAACGATGGGCTGAAAATGTCTCCTGTTGCCGCGTGTACACACATCGCTTCGTTAAAAGGAACATAATCGCTTTGCCCCATTAATTCCTGTGTACGGAATTGCTCATACATTACCTGTCCATTTAATACATTTAGAATGTCTTGATCGGCAAAAGCAGTTAATTGATTTTGTAATTCGGTAATGACTAATTTTTGGGAAATGTCTAACATCTTCATATCCTCTCCTTGTTCGATATTGAGTTTGAAATACGATTGCCACGGCTTCGGGTGCTTGCGAAAAACCATAGGCGTTACGCCAAATACCTCTTTGAATGCTCTAGCAAATGCTTCTTGAGAAGAATAACCATGCTCGATTGCAATATCGAGTATTCGTTCACGCGTCTCAGCAAGCGAGATGGATGCCAGAAATAATCGGCGAAGGGTACGATAGCTTTTGATACTTACTCCGGTATGATGCCGAAATTTAAACGAACAATAGTATGGAGAATAGCCCATCTTTTCGCTTAATCGAAGCAATGAAAAATCTTCAAAAAGATGGACTTCAATCCAATCGATCATCTCTTGAATCCAATCGTTCATGATCACTTCTCCTTTCTGATCTTATTATGTAAGAAAACTTGTATCGCTTTTTGATGCTGGTTGTGTTTTCAATCTACTAGCTAATGATCCTTCGTTATACAAATAAAAAAGCCTACAGCATAATGATACTGTAGGCTATATCGAAGTGAACTATATAACGCTAAAACAAATCCATACTCAAATACCTCTCTCCATTATCCGGTGCGATACATAATACTTTTTTGCCTGCACCGAGACGCTTAGCTTCCTGCAATGCAGTCCATACAGTTGCCGCAGATGAAGGCCCCACGAGAATCCCTTCATATCTCGCAAGATCACGCATCGTCTGAATCGCATTCTCATCAAATACCTGTACAATCTCATCGTAAATAGAGGTATTCAAAATCGCTGGCACAAATCCCGGACTGGTACCGACTAGCTTATGCGGTCCTGGCTGTCCACCAGACAATACAGGCGATCCTTGAGGTTCTACGACCAGAATACGCACATCTGGTAAATGCTCTCTTAAGGTCTCACCTGTACCTGTAATCGTTCCACCTGTACCTGCGGAAGCAACAAAGGTATCCAGTGTATATTCCATTTGCTCTAAGATTTCGATAGCGGTTGTCTGCCGATGGGCATCTGCATTGGCTGGATTATCGAATTGTCTGGGCATATAACTGTTTGGAATTTCAGTCAGCAATTGTTCAGCTTTACGAATCGCACCCGGCATTTTTTCAACAGCGGGTGTCAGAATCACTTCTGCTCCATAAGCTTGCAAAATCTGAATGCGCTCACGTGACATATTATCAGGCATAATCATTATCGCTTTATACCCTTTTGCCGCCGCATTCATCGCTAGTCCAATCCCTGTATTCCCGCTGGTCGGTTCAATAATCGTACTACCCGTATGAAGAAGCCCCTCTTGTTCAGCACGTACAATCAGATTGAGTGCTGCACGATCTTTTACACTGCCACTCGGATTAAAATATTCTAACTTTACATACACAGCCGCATGATCAGCATCTGTCAGCTGATGCAAACGTACCACTGGCGTATCGCCGACTAATTCAGATATATTTTGAACGACTTTTATACTCATGAGGAATAATCTCCTTTAGCAATCTATTGAAAAAGCTAATTTTGTTTCGCTTGCTCTTCTAATGTTGCATAATACTGTACTTTGTCCACAATCTTAGCTAGATGGTGTTGCTGTTGTCTAATCTGAGATTGTACATATTGATAATGATGTTCCAACAGTTCCTTCCTTAAGGATACCGTAGTCTCTCCTTCACTGCGTAAATCTGCAAATTTTTTCATTTCTCGTATAGGCATACCCGTTTCCTTAAGTCTTATCAAGAAATCCAACCATAATATATCTGTTTCTGTATATTGACGATACCCTTTAGCATCTCTATAAATATCTTGTACTAAGCCGATTTTTTCATAATAACGTAGCGTATGTGCAGATAATCCTGTAATCTCAGTGATCTGCTGAATCGAATATAAGGTGTCCATACCTCTAATTATACTATGATTGGCACCTTTTCTTGTACTTTTATAGCTAATTGATACGCCGAATAAAAAAAGATTTGCCTTAGAGCGCGCTCTAACGTGTAATGTTGCACTTGTACTTCATATCGAATCATAAAGGAGCAATCTATATGTCTAATGAACGCTATACTCAAGGGTGGAACAAATTGTTGGAAGTGGATGGTGAAGCAGGGCAACGAGTGATCGATTCTTTGGCTTCTATTGCACCTGATCTTGGCAACTATATTATAGAGTTTGCTTTTGGTGATATTTATTCCCGCCCTACCCTTACATTGCAACAACGCGAACTGATTACAATCTCTTCACTGATCACTCAAGGAAATTGTGAAGCCCAATTAAATGTTCACCTACATGGCAGTCTTAATGTAGGGATTACACCTGTTGAAATTATAGAAACGATGATTCATTGCTCGCCTTATATCGGTTTTCCCCGAGTATTAAATGCGATTGCTGTAGCTAAAGATGTATTCGCACAACGAGGAATAGAGATAGCTCAAGCTTAAGTAGCTACGATATTCGGTCTATCTTCCGTTGTCTCTTCACTATACTTAGATGATCTTTTCGTATAATCGCTTTACAGTAAACTAAAAACCCCTCACCTTGAGATCATTGATCAGGTAGGGGATTTTTAGGTTGTAGAAATATA
Organism: Paenibacillus sp. CFBP13512; assembly: GCF_005233705.1. Taxonomy (NCBI): domain Bacteria; kingdom Bacillati; phylum Bacillota; class Bacilli; order Caryophanales; family Paenibacillaceae; genus Paenibacillus; species Paenibacillus sp. CFBP13512. Next base: position 174,868 of record NZ_QGAD01000002.1, read on the forward strand.
TTTTATAACTGTATTTCATATCGTATTCATACGAAGCTATTTTGAATACTTAATTCAAAGGCTCTTTTTTCGCTTTTTCGCGATCAATTCCTTTTTCTTTCAAGGCTGGTTTTAATTCATCTTTTTCTAGCTTCCATAAAGGGACACCGGTCCGATAAGCCGCTCTAGCATTCAAATGACCTGCCACAGGAGCAGTGATAAATACGAACACAATCCCTAACAACACACGAGCACTTATATAATGATCGTATATCCAGAAAAATAGAAATGCACTCGAAAGTACACATAATACGCCTAACGTTGCACTTTTGGTAGCCGCATGAGAGCGCAAATACACATCAGGGAAGCGAATAATACCAAATGCACTCAGTACACTCAATATAGCACCGATCAGAACAAGAACCGATACTACAGGCTCACCGATCCACTGAATCATCTCGATCATCTCTGTCTTCGTCTTCATGTTCGATAACCACTCCCCTTTCAATATACTTGGCAAATGCAACAGTTCCCAAAAACGCTAAAATTCCGACTAACAGCATTACTTCAAGATAGGCTTGTGTATCCATCATCATCGACAATACTGCAATAATGGCGATCAAGTTCACCCCGATGGTATCCAGTGCTGTAATTCGGTCAGCCATCGAAGGCCCTTTAAGCACTCGATACATACAACCCGCAATAGCAATAGATAACAGAATCAGTGCGATCAATAATGAGACTTGTAACATTACCGAGTCACCTCCTTGATCGCTTTTTCAAATGTTCCACGAATATGAGCAGATAACTCATCGGCATCTTGAATATCCATCGCATGAATATAGACCAGATGCTGATCACGTGAAATTTCAATCAAAATCGTTCCCGGCGTTAACGTCACCAGTGTCGACAATAAAGTCAGTTCCCAATCCGAAGTCAGTTCAGTCTGATATGTCAGAATACCTGGTTTGAATTTGAGACGTGGACTGATAATATGCTTGAGTACGACCACACTCGATACGATCAATTCTTTGATAAAAAGGACTAGCAATTTGATAACCGCCCATATTTTCTGCCCATAAAATTCTCTGGGAAAAAAGCGGCGCATCACGTAGATTAACAATAACCCGATCAGATAGCCAATCACGAAGTTTAAAGTATCCCAAGTCGTATGCAAGGACATCCAGATCAAAGCTATCAACAGATTAAGTATAATTTGAAAAGCCATAGCTTCACCTACTCCTTCAATACGGCTTGGATATACAGTGTTGGATGAACCAATACATCGGCTGCTTGTGCAACAAACGTCTGAATCCACCCTGCTCCAAGTCCTATCAGAATAACAAACGCAAACAATACAGAAGATGCAGCCATCAAGCGACGAGGACGGAAAGGCGACCATTCATGGTACACTTCTCGCTTCACTTCAGGGCTATCTTGAAATACAGCACGATCATCAATTAATGGACGATCTTTGCCCCAAAAGGCTAGCATAAAGATTCGCATCACTGAATAAAGCATTAACAAACTTGCGATAAGACTGATAATCGTCATCGTATACCAACCGCGCTCCATACCGCCTTGCACGATCAATAATTTTCCGATAAATCCACTTAGTGGAGGTACACCTGCTAACGCTAGACCGGTAATAAAGAACATCCAACCTGTAAATGGATATCGCTTAATTAAGCCGCTCATGTCTTTCAAATTCGTTGTCCCTAGTGCTCCAATCATAATCCCTGCCAATAAGAACAATAAAGCTTTGACGATCATATCATGTAGCATATAAAAGACAGCGCCTTCGATCCCAGCTACATTCGCAGTCGCTAATCCAAAAGCGATCAAGCCTACACCTGCGACAACATTATAGACAAGAATCTTATTCACATCTCGATAAGCGACCGCACCAATCACACCCAGTACCATCGAGGCGATTCCCATCCAACCAATCAATGTATATAAAAACCCGGTATCATGGTAAAAGATTAATGTAAATGTACGAATAATCGCATATAATCCGACCTTAGTTAATAAGCCTGCAAAAATCGCTGTAATGACTGAAGGTGGAGCGGCATACGAACCGGGTAACCAGAAGAATAAGAATAATCCTGCTTTGAGCCCGAATACAATTAGAAATAGAAACGCAATCACGCCGATAATCCCATCTTGTCCTGCTTCAGCTACACGCTGGGATAAATGAGCCATATTCAGTGTACCGACAGCGGCATACAGATAAGCCATCGAAGCGACAAATAAGGAAGACGATACAATATTAATTAGAATATATTTTAACGTCACTTGTAGTTGACGCTTCGTTCCACCCAATACAATCAGAGCATAAGAAGATACTAACATCACTTCAAAACAAACAAATAAGTTAAACAAATCGCCTGTCAAAAATGAACCGTAGACTCCTACTAATAAAAATTGGAAAAACGGATAAAAGTGATGCTTTTCACGTTCTTCTCCGATACTGGCAAAGGCGTAAAATAAACATACTGCTCCTAATATCGAAGTGGTTAGCACCAGCAAAGCAGCGAACATATCAGCTACAAATACAATGCCATAAGGTGCTGCCCAACCACCCATGGCTAGAGTCTGAATCCCTTCCACCCGTACAGTAATCACAATCCATACTGCTACACCTACATTGACAATTACAGCAATTCCACCTAGCCAGCGTTGGATCGGTACATGACGCATCCCGAATATCTGAAGTACAGCGGCAATCAAAGGAATCAGTAGTGGCATAATTAATAAATTATTCGTCACTTTCCATCTTCACCTCCTCCATATCATCGGTCTTCAGCTTAAGATACGAACGATAAGCGAGGACAAAGAAAAACGCTGTGACACCAAAATTAATCACGATTGATGTCAAAATCAAAGCTTGTGGCAGTGGATCAACATAAGAACCTGATTCTTCGCCTAATAACGGTGGCGCACCTGACTTGAGTCTTGACATCGTTAGCAACAATAAATGTACACCATGTGTCAAAATGGAAGTTCCCAAAATAATGCGTAGTAGACTTCTCGACAAGATCAGGTATACCGCGACTGCGAATAATATCCCAACAGCAATGGACATCCATACTTCCATATCAGCGATCCTCCCCAATCTGTAAAATAATTGTCATTGTCACACCAAGCACCGTTAAGAACACACCTAGATCAAATAGTGTTGCTGTAGCGAGTTCCGTTTTTCCCAAGAAAGGTAATTCGAAATAACCAAACGTCTGACTGAGAAAAGGAGCATCAAAGAAAAATGATCCTATTCCAGTGGCATACGCAATACTTAAGCCTACAGCTGTCACTGTCCGATAATCGACAGGTAATATCCGTCTAACCGTCTCTGCATTAAAAGCCAAAGCAAGTAAAATCAATGCTGAAGCGGTCATCAATCCACCGACAAATCCGCCACCTGGATTGTTATGACCTGCAAAGAATAGATACAGTGCAAACGTCAAAATAATAAACACGATTACTTTAGTGCTTGTTTCCAAAATGACATCGTTACTTTTGAATTGCGTCATATTTCGTTGAACGGTTGATGTCTCACGGCGAGTACGACCTACATCGACACGATGCGTCTGTACATCTTTATTACGTAGATAATGAATACGTGCACCTGCATCATTTCCTTTGACTTGCAGTTGAATCAAAGAGTAAATTCCGAGTGAAGCAATTGCCAATACGGTAATTTCTAACATCGTATCGAATCCACGGAAGTCGACCAGAATAACGTTAACGATATTATCGCCACCGCCTAGATCATGACTACCTTCCACAAAGAATGTAGCAATCGAATCAAAAGTACTACTACCACTTGCCGCTAAAGCAACAAAGGTCATCACAACTCCTACACCTACAGCTACAATAATATTTACGATCCGATAACGATTCGATACAATTTCACGCCGTAATTCAGGCATATGATAAAAGCACAGTAAAAATAAAGAGACGGAGACCGTTTCGACAATCATTTGGGTCAACGCTAGATCCGGTGCGCGGAAAAGAACAAAAAACAAGGTCACCAGATATCCAACAGCACCGGTCATAATAATAGCGGTTAATCTTTTACCTGCAAATGGAACAGCTACAGCAGTCGCTACCAAGCCGATCAACAGTATAATTTCATAAATACTGATCGGTGCAGCTCCTTGCGTCAGTAAAGACAATCCATCTGCTCGAATAAATACAGTTCCTATCAATACAATCATAAAAACAAAAATGTAGACGAGATAACTATGAACGGAACCGTTCATATATTTTTCAGTGAGCGCATTGGAACCTTTTTCGCCCCATTTTAAAGTACCGTCATACAGATTATTCCATGTTAAAGCTTGTGGATATTTGCTATATATCCCTTTCCAGCGTTTTAACAACAGATACATAATCGTTCCCAGTGCAATAATACCAATCGTCATTAAAAAGGCAGGTGTAATGCCATGCCAGAAGGAGATATGTACTTCAAAATGTTCTCCTGATGCGACCAGACTTGGTAATACTGCACGCATTGTTGGTTCGATAATGCTATGCGACAACACATTCGGGAACAATCCTAACCCTACAACACATAATCCCAAGACAATCGGTGAAATCAACATACCGATCGGTGCTTCATGAGGTGTACCGCCTAATTTATCCGGTTGAAGTGGTCCTCTGAATGTCTTGAACACCAGAATCATACTGTATACAAATGTAAATACACTACCGACAAAAGCCAGAATAGGGAACAAAATGCCCCATGTTTCTAAGCGGAACATTTCCATATGGCTTAGTTCTACCATCGCCTCTAGAAACAATTCTTTACTCAAAAATCCATTGAACGGTGGTATACCAGCCATAGCAAAAGCACTCACTCCTGCTACAGTAAAGGTAATCGGCATCACATTCATCAATCCGCCCAGACGACGCAGATCGCGTGTACCTGTTTCATGATCGACAATACCGGCTACCATAAATAGAGCGCCTTTGAAGGTGGCATGATTAATCAGATGGAAAATAGCCGCCATTGTAGCAGTCGTATATAACAAAGACTCATTGCCGTATCCATAATAAACAGCCGCTGAACCTGCTCCGAAAAGGGACATAATAAGTCCCAATTGCGAAATTGTCGAATACGCAAGCAACGCTTTGAGATCAGTCTGCTTCACAGCCAGTATCGATCCGTAACACATCGTGACTATACCTACCGTCGATACAATCCAGAACCATTCAGCTTGTCCTGCAAAAATAGGACTAAAGCGTGCCACTAGATAAATTCCTGCTTTTACCATCGTAGCGGAATGTAGATAAGCACTTACTGGAGTCGGTGCTTCCATCGCATCCGGTAACCAGATATGGAAAGGAAATTGTGCAGATTTGGTAAATGCACCAAGCAGAATCAACAACATCGCTGGCAAAAATAAAGATTGCCCTTGAATATCGCCTAATACAGCAATTGTCTCACGAATACTAAATGTACCTGTCATGGAATGTAGCAAAATGAAACCAGCTAACATCGCAAATCCACCAAGTACCGTGATCAGCATCGACTTAAGTGCTCCATAACGCGAACGATCTCGTTCATACCAGAAAGCAATCAGTAAGAATGAAGAAATACTGGTCAATTCCCAGAAGGTATACAATACGATCATATTGTCTGAAAGAACGATCCCGAGCATTGCACCCATAAAGATCATCAGATATAAATAAAATCGATGAATCGCTTCTTTGGCAGGATCGAGATAGAAGATAGAATACAGAACAACTAAAGCTCCAATCCCTGTAATCAACAATGCAAATAATAGACTTAATCCATCCAAATACACCGTAAAATTAATTCCTAATGAAGGAACCCAAGGTAGGCTGACTGATTGACTGGTATCTGACTGAATCACTGGTAAATAACGCAAAAAATTTGCAAAGAGTAAGGTTGGGATGGCTAAAACGATCCAACCTGTATGTACACGTGGCAATCCTTTACGGATCAGAGGCACGAAGATTGCAAATAAAAACGGAATGATAATAGCAGCATGCAATACATACACTCTTGTTGACACCCCCAATTTCTTTATCTATTTCTTTTATATTACCCAAAAACAATACCTTCTGCCCTTAAATTCATCATTTTAGGCTAAATTAGCTCAAAATAACCCAAAAAACAGCAAAAAGGAGCCTTGGTGACAGGCTCCTCCGTTTTTGTTGCGCTATAGTATGGATTGCTAATCCGATAAGATATGTTTATGAGAACATAGGGAAAATATACTTCACTAAGAACCATAACACAATTGCCAAAATAATAATATATGCAGCATATTTAATAAATGTCGACGCGACCATACTTGAATCCGATTTACGTTCTACACGTACCTCTTTTTTATCCACATCTACATTACGATTTTCGTCCATTGTCCGTGATCTCCTTTGAGCGCCCTGTACGGTACGCATTATCATCTTGTGAGCATTATTACACGGATATGTGATCGGTGAATCGCTATTTACTTGCACTCTTTAAAATTTTAGACAACCGAATAGACGACCTCTAATAAAGGACTACTCATACTGAGCTAATATGTTTTGAACATATTGCTGATACGAAGTTCGTAATAGAGATGGAGAAAGAATTTCAATATGTTGACCAAACCCCAAAAAGTACTCGACCAAAAAAGAAATCTCACTTTCGCCAAACGTTCCAACGATATAATGCTCTGTTGGTTCTAAATCATTTTCAGAATGAACCTGTTGCAAAGACATATTAGAATAGCTTTTTTTATGGAAGTGTTCGATACCGATTGCATTCACTTTAACTTTAAAAGTGAGCGGACGTTGGACGTTAAACTGCTCTGTCGCTAGGGTGTGAATCTGTTCTGCTGTCCAATCGATAGCTTGCTTCTCGGTGATATGTAGCTTTTGAATATAATCACATCTAAAATTTCGAAAAGCTTGTTTATTCAGATCCCAGCTCAAACAATACCAGTGCCCATCCCATATGGATAACCGTAGCGGTTGAATAACACGAATATCTTGCTGATACCGATGATAATCCACTTCAATCACCTGTCTGGCAATAATCGAAGCAAATAATTCTACAATCAACGGTACTTCTTGTTGCTGATCTACACCTACCCACTGAATCCATTGTTCGGCTTCGGTCATCTGCTCTTTTTGCTTGTCAGGTAAAGTCGCTAATAATTTGCTTTTGATTTCTTGGTAATCATATTGAAAAGGCGTTTTGACTAATCCTTTCAATAGTTGTAGCGAAAAGAAAATCGAATGTAATTCGTTAGTATTAAAATAAATCGGTGGTAATAGGGAATTGGATAATATGCGGTAACCGCCATGACTGCCTTTCTCCGAATACAATGGCACCCCTAGCTCTTCTAAAGAAGCAATATCCCGTAACGCTGTACTTCTTGATATCTCAAATGTTTCGATAAGATCGCTAAGATTAAATTGCTTTTTAGCATTAATATAGATCATCTGCTGAATCAAACGTTCATTTTTATTCATAAATGACTCCTTTCATTTTTAATAGTGTCATGTTTTGACACTATTCTACCATACACTAAAGATATTCAAATAAAGGAGTGAAACCTATGTCTCAATTAAAAGTAAGCACGTTTTTATCTCTACATGGTAAAGCCAAAGAAGCTATCTCTTTTTACCAAAATCATCTTCAAGCACAAGTTGTATTCTGCATTACCAATCAAGAAATTACAGAAAGGCTAGACCCTACGTATACGTATCCAGCAAGCGAGAACGATTGGATCGCTCATTCTGTATTAAATATCGGCAGCAGTCAGTTGATGATCGCAGATGAATTAATGAGTGATGCCAAGCAATTAGTCGTAGGTACCAACTTTTCATTATGTATTACTTCTGCTTCCCAAGAAGAGATCAGTACATTGTACAATCGACTTATTGAGCATCCGCAGACCCGTATTATTATTCCACTTGCGCCGAACTTATTTTCCACAGCGTATGCTATTGTCGAAGATCCGTATGGAGTGGTTATTCAACTGGTGAAAGAAAAATAAAAACTTTACCATTATCCGAAAACTAGAAAAAGCCAAAAGACCTTCAACGCATATACAGAAGGTCTTTTGGCTTACTATGATTGAGTAGCTCTTTCATTGATTCTCTACTTTTTCACGTCGATACTGATTAGGCGATACGCCGATCATTTTTTTAAAAGCCGTACTGAAATAATGTTGTGAATCATAACCTACTTGAAGTGCAATATCTAAAATAGAGTGATCGGTTTCTTTGAGCAAATGGACTGCTTTTTGTATGCGAACTTGTACCAGTACATGGATAAAAGAATGACCTAGTTCACGCTTCATCAGACGGCTTAGATATGTGGGAGATACTTGCAATACTTCTGCTAACTTTTCCAAGGTTAACTCGGGATTATGATAATGAGATTGAATATAGTCTCTTGCGCGTCTCACCAATGGAGATAAGCGAGATTGACCATCCAATTGTAATTTGGCATGTCGGTAAGCATGTGTCATCACTTGACTGTAATCTACAGATGGTTCTGAATAGACAGAAAGATCGGTTAGCCTATCTTCGACATGAATCTCTTGCTCTATTTTAGCTACAGGTTGTAGATGTACCTGAACATGTAGACCGATATAGTCTTTCACCGCAGTCATCATCTCATCGGCTTGTTGCTCATATTGATGGATCGATGGGGAATCATCATGTTCTTGCTCCACATTCCATGTACAGATCACCAGTAATCCTGATGATTCTCTACAAATGACAAGCGGAGCAGGCTGTAGCAGTTCAGCAGCAATATTGCCAATCGCAAACAGCATTAATTGTTTATCTTGTTCTTTGAGCATCGGTCTTCCTTCGGCATGACCAGACCAGCGAATTAATGTCAATGTATCCGGTAATCTTACGGGTAAATGCAAAAAGGATAACTGTTGCTTAATCTCATCATGATGAAGTCTGCCACTTAACCAATCCAGACAAAACTGTTCTTGCAACAATGACGTATTTTTCTGTATTTGATCGGTCGCTAACTTCAAATATTGTTCTTGATGTAAAGAGCCGTTCATTTCTGTGCGTATATGGTGAAGTACATCATACAGATGAAGAGGATCAACAGGCTTGAGAATATAATCTTTGACCCCTAACCGAATCGCTTCTTGCGCATATTTGAATTCATCATGTCCGGTAATAATCACAAATCGGCAATGTGGTCGTTCAGTACGTAATCGCTTCATCAGCGAAATCCCATCTAAAAAAGGCATGTTCATATCCACAAGCAAAATATCAATATGCTGTTCCATCGCCATTTCTAATGCTTCTTCTCCATCTTCTGCTTCTGCGGTAACGATCATCCCCAGACTGTTCCAATCGACGCAATCTCGAATCCCTTCACGAATAATCGGCTCATCATCAGCGATCAATACGTTATATACCGCACTCATTTATGCTCGTCTCCTTTACTTTCTATTTTGCTTTGCAAAAATCACTTTTTATTGGACTTGGTCGCACTTATGATGCCAAGCGCTTGCTGTAAGATATTTTGCTTTGCAAAAATCATTTTTTTATTGGACTTGGTCGCGCTTTTGATGCCAAGCGCTGACTGTAAGATATTTTGCTTTGCAAAAATCATTTTTTCATTGGACTTGGTCGCGCTTTTGATGCCAAGCGCTGACTGTAAGATATTTTGCTTTGCAAAAATCATTTTTTCATTGGACTTGGTCGCGCTTCTGGTGCCAAGCGCTGACTGTAAGATATTTTGCTTTGCAAAAATCATTTTTTCATTGGACTTGGTCGCGCTTCTGGTGCCAAGCGCTGGGCATATTCCATAACAGTGGTTGGGTGACTTGGATGGTTGTGCCGCCTTCTGGGCGTGGACAGATTTGGACACCGTAGCTTGTTCCATAGGCGAGGTGGATACGGGCTTGAATATTTAATAGTCCGTAGCTACCTGTCGGTTCTGGGCCTTGTTGTCCGATCCATGCGAGCGGTTCAGCCAGTTGGTGCTGTATCTGAATCAATCGTTCTTCACTAAATCCTGCACCATCATCGCTGATCGTGTAGACTAATTTATCTTCTTGTTGTTCAGCAGAAATATGAATTTTTCCAGGGCCACGTCTGGCTTTGATGCCGTGGTAGATTGCATTTTCTACAATGGGTTGTAGCAATAATTTCATCACATATACGTTATGAACAGATTCTTGTATATCGATATCATATTGCAGTCGATCACGATAACGAGTTTTCTGAATTTGGAGATAGCTGACGATGTGCTGTTCTTCTTCTGCAAGGGTGATCATATCACTACCACGACTTAGTCCAATACGGAAAAGTTTGGATAGTGCATCGACCATACTTGATACATCATCTGCACCTTTCTTTTGCGCCATCCAATGGATAGTGTCTAATGTATTGTATAGAAAATGTGGACGAATATGAGCTTGTAGACTACGTAATTCAGCTTCTCGTTTTTGTTGCTCTTTTTGCTGATTCAGTGAGATAAGATTACGAATCTCATTCATCATCCGGTTGAAGCTACGACCCAGCATTCCAACTTCATCTCGCCGATTACTGATATAACGAGACGTCATATCTCCTGATTCCGCTTTTTGCATTAACGAAGACAGTCGATAGATCGGTCTAGAAATTGAGCTGGCTAATCCATATGAAGCAGTAAGCCCTGTAAAGCACACACAAAATAGAAAAATAACGATATAAAAGCGAATCTTGCGCGCTTCGGCGACGGATTCACTAAATTGAAAAACGCCTACTGTTTTCCAACCGGTATATGATGATGTCCGATAAATAAATTGCAATTGCTGTCCTTGTATTTCTTCTGTAAATACATTCTCAGACTGGCGCAAGGAAGCAGCCAACTTCGCAGGAATACTCTGCATAAAAGTATCTGATGGTGCATAGATAACATGTCCACTCGGATCGGTTACCATCAGATATCCTGTTTTGCCAAGAGTGACATCTTTGGCGGCTTGAGCAATGACTCTTAATTTGAGATCGATCAAAATAACCCCTTTCACTTTACCTGTTGTGGGGTCATTGATTGAACGTACGACTGTGACTACTTCATCCTCACCATAATTAGCATGACTGGTAATATTACGACCGGATGGATGTCCGATAATGGTAAAAATCCCTTTTTGCTTGATCGCTTGTTGATACCATTCTTCTTGCGTCAGACTACGATTATATCTAGCGTACAGTTCATTACTAATATAATCGCCTTTGGTATTTACAATTAAGATCCCTGCAATCTCAGAATAAACAGTAGTGAATCCTTGTAAAAACTGTCGAATCTGATAGGTTGATGTATCGGAAGCATCATTTTTGTTTAACGATTGACCGGCTAGAAATTGATCGACATTACGGTCAAAGCTAATCAGATAAGTGATACTTTGCATATTTTCCATGTAAGTATCTAACGTTTGGTTGACTTTGTTAATTAATTGCATCGTATTGGCAGTTACCTGACGCTCAATAATTTGATTGGATGTCCAGTTCACCATGATACCTAGTAAAATAGCAGGCAAAATACCTACCATCAGAAACAAAACGATTAATTGATGGCGCAAAGGTAAATTTTCAGGATGCCAGTACCGCCAATCTTTTTGTAACCATCGACGTATCCATTTATTTCGCATAATAATCAGCCACATTTTCTTGAGTAACCACAGAGATTCCGGTATCTACACGAACAGGTACAGGGGATACAATTCCACTTAGCGAGCGAGCAGGAACCGTTAATCCATGATGCAAATGAAATAAGTATTGTAGCGACCAGTACCCCATATTCCATGTTCCTTGCGCGATCGTGGCATTGATTGTACCTGACTTGATCATATCTAACGTTTCTTTATTGGTATCAAAGCTAATAATGACAGGCTTACTTGAACCTGTACGTCCAGACTGTTCTACCGCTCGTCCTACCCCATAACTTCCGGTCGCTTCGGTAATAAATATACCTTTGAGATCAGGATATTGACGTAGCAATTGGGTCGTAATCTGTTCCGCTTTGACGGCATCTCCTTCATGATTTTCTACTGCAATAATCTTCATCTGAGGATAGCGATTTTTTATTTCTTGTTCAAATCCTTGTGTACGCTCTTTATGATTTTGTTGATTGGTTAACGTGATAATCGCTATTTTGCCTTGATGATTCGTTAATTTTGCCATTTGATCAGCAGCTGTCGTGCCTGCATTGGTATTGTCTGTCGCCAGAAAAGAGTACGCTTTACTGCCCGAAGCTTCTGCATCGAACATCACGACAGGAATACCTGCATCTACCGCTTTATTAACTGACTTTACAAGAGCTGGTGAATCGATAGCTGAGATAGCAATTCCTGCGGGCTTTTTGGCGATAATCTGATCCAAGACAAGCGCTTGCTCACGAGCATCATATTGAGTTGCTCCACGGTATTCAACCGATACATTTAGTGCTTCAGCGGCATCCTCAAATCCTTTGAGTCCACTTTTCCAGTATTCCATGCCTGATTGGAAAGTAACCATGACATAATTTTCGTCAATATTCCCCTTTAATCCCTGCTCTGTCCAAGCCGCAGATTTCTCGTCTAATCGATATTGCATAATATAAATAATCAGAGCGCCGATCAAAATCATATAGATCAACAGCATTTTACGCATAATTCGATATTCCCTCCAGATCCATTCCCTGAACAATCTTCATATGATCTAATATAACTCAAATCAATTATTAAGAAAACGCTTTAATTAGAAGTGCTTGCAACGATTAACTTTGTGTTCTCCCTATCATTCTTTATTTAAAAAAAGAGGCCACTCTTTCGCAATCATAACGAAAAAGTGACCTCTTCTATCTATATTCATTCTGTACTCTTTATTGCTGATTGATCTTTCTTACACTTGATGGTCAAATACAATACGCTCTGACGGATGTTCAGGCAAAATCGCAGCGATTAACTTTTGCACAGCCGGATGATTCGATTGCATCATGGATTGGTGCATATCATCTTGATAGACCAGTTCACCTTGATCGATTACCATCACACGATCACAGATTGTCATAGCTGCTCGAATATCATGAGTGACAAATAAGTACGATAATTGATGCGTTTTTTTCAATTCAGCTAATAAAGATAAAATCTGCATTTGATTGACCATATCTAGACTGCTCACCGACTCGTCTAACACGATTAACTTGGGATTCAGTGCAATGGCTCGAGCGATATTGATTCTTTGCAACTGCCCTCCACTAAACTGATGAGGACGCTTGTTACCATCTTCAGCATGAAGTCCAACCTGCTCCAGCAGTTGCGTCACTCGTTGCTTATGTTGTACAGATGTCAGCTTCTCGTAATTATCTAGCGGTTCACCAATAATCTGTGCAGCTGTCATCAATGGGTTCACCGCAGAATAACAATCTTGAAAAACAACCTGTAAGTCCCGTCGTATGCGGTGACGTGTGGGTGTATTCACACGATATAGATCCTGACCTTCAAATAAAATCTGTCCTTGTGTCGGCTTTTCCAGACCCAGTATAATGTTGCCCAGTGTACTTTTACCTGCTCCACTCATCCCAAGCAGACCCAGACAACAGCCTTTTTCTAAAGTGAAAGAGATGTTATTTAATACGGGAGTAGGTGGTGTTCGGCGCAACCAATGATTACGATTCGCATACTGATGGCTGATATTGGCTACTTCTAACAAGTCGTCCCCTCCTTTATCGTCTACAATTCAATAGGTGTTGAAGAAGACAAACGATCTATAATCGCTGTTGGACGTGACCGAAGCAACATCTGTGTGTACTCATGTTGAGGTTGGTCAAAGATCTGAGCCACTTCTCCTTGCTCTACAATCTGTCCTTTGTACATCACAACCACTTCATCAGCCAATTGAGAAATAACACCAAGATCATGAGATACCAGTACTATTGAAGTTCCACATTCATAACGAAGTCGATCCAGTTCACGCAGAACTTGCAACTGATTCACAACATCAAGCGCTGTAGTCGGTTCATCTGCAATAAGCAATGACGGTTTGAGACACATTGAGATAGCGATCATCACTCGTTGCAACATTCCTCCACTTAGTTGAAATGGATACTTTTTCAACAACTTATGCGGATCAGGAAGATTCATACTGGCTAACGCTTCGATAGCTTGCTGTATCGCCTGTTGCTTGGATATGCGAGTGTGAGTACGTAATGTTTCTACAAATTGCGATCCAATCGTATAGACAGGGGTAAAAGCATTCATAGGATTTTGCATAATAGATCCTATTTCTTTGCCACGTATCGTTCGCATTTCTTTATCTGACAAAGTCCCCAGATCACGTCCATTGAGCCGAACCGTACCTGACCATTCCATCTGTCGTGGTTGAAGTAAGCGTAAAATAGCATGACAGGTTAACGATTTACCACTACCACTTTCACCAACAATCCCAAGAATACGTCCTTTTTGAAGTTTAAAGTGAAGCGGCTCCAGTAAAGGGATAAGACCTGTATTTGACTTCAGTTGTACTTGTAAATGTTCCACTTCTAATACATGATCTGTGCCCGCTGTCATATGTGCCTCCTTCTGTATACCGCTATGCACGATTAACGTCTTTTGACCCCGTATTTTTCTGACAAAGCTTCACCGAGAATATTAAAAGTCACCACGACTGCAAGAATAAACATACCGGGATAGATCATTAATTCAGGATGACTACGAATATAGCTGGTTCCTTCATGAATCATAGCGCCCCATTCTGCATGAGGAGGTTGTATACCCAGCCCTAGAAAAGAAAGAGCAGAGATATCCATAATCGCCCAGCCCATTTCCAATGTACCGATCACAATAATAGGTCGCTGTATATTAGGAATAATGTGTTTGTAAATGATTTTCCATGAAGAAGATCCACTAATACGTGCGGCGGTTATAAAGTTTTGTTGCTTCAAACTAACGACCATATTTCGGCAAACCCTTGCATAATATACCCATTGTACTAACATCAGTGCCAGCAATACTTGCATCAGTCCGGGGCCGAAGATTCCCACCACTCCGAGCACAAGTACCAGATTGGGAAAAGCCATAATTCCTTCACACAGACGCATCAATATACTGTCGATCCAACCACCCATATAACCAGCCAATGCGCCTATAATAAGGCCAATGCCTAAAGAAGATATGAAGATCACCGTTGCAAATCCAAGAGAGATACGTGCACCGTACAACAGTCTAGATAAGGTATCTCTTCCTAGATGATCGGTACCTAGCAGATGTTCTGCTGAAGGGTCTTTGAGCTTTTGCAACAAATTTACTTTTATCGGATCATGAGGAGCAATCCATGGCGCTAACAATGCAGCTCCAAAAAAAATAATAATCAGTATAGAGCAGATCATAATCGCCTTTTGCCCTAAAAATATAGCTTTCCATCTTTTGATCAACGTTTCGCCCGTCCTTTCAATGAAATTCGCGGGTCCATATACAATTGCACTAGATCCACCAACAAATTGCATAGAATAAACAAACAAGCGGCAAAAAAGATATAACATTGAATAACCGGAATATCCCGATTAAAGATCGCTTCTACAAAGTAACGACCGAATCCAGGCCATGAAAATACCTGCTCTACAATAATGGTTCCAGTTAACAACTTGCCTAAATTGATGCCCATTCCGCTAATCAGAGGCATGATTGCCATTTTGAGAACATGTTTTAACATAATGACTCGTTCTCGCAGTCCTCTCATTCGTGCATATTGTACATATGTTTCTTGAAGCTGATCGAGCATACTTGCACGTAACAGCCTTGTGTATACTGCGATTAGCACCATAGATAATGTCATTGTTGGCAATACTAGATTTCTCCAATCCCCACGTCCCTCTACAGGTAACCAGTCTAACTTTACCGCGAAGAAGAAGATCAATAGATAACCTAGCCAGAATTGCGGAATCGAAGCACCGAGATAAGCAATAATACGACTTAACATATCGATCCAACTGTTTTTGTAGACAGCGGCTAATACTCCTAGTGGAATACTGACTAATGCTGAAAATAACATACTCCAAAAGGCTAATTCAGCAGTAGCAGGAAGCTTGGAGACCACTTCATTCCAGACAGGTTGATTGGTTAGATATGATTTGCCAAAATCAAGGGTAGCGATATTCCCTAAGGTATGGACATATTGCACAAGTAACGGACGATCCAGTCCAAATTCATGCCTTTTCTGCTGTAACAATTCATCTGTCGGATAGATATGAGCGGCTGTCAAATAAGCTTCGGCTGGATCAATAGGCGAAATATGAATTAAAGCAAATGTAATCAGTGTAGCGATAAAAACGATCGGTACAATAGCGACGATTCGTCTACCGATATAACCAATCATTGGGCATTCAATGTAATCCCAGAGAATGGATTCTCATCACGGTTAGCCGGGAATACGAATTGGGCAATATTTTTATGATAAACTGCTGTTTTCTTAATATACGAAATAGGTACGATCGCTGATTGTTCTTGTAATGTTGTCAAAATCGAACGATACAATTCTTGACGCTTGGTCTCATCTGTTGAAGATAATGTGGCACGAATCTGCTGATCCAATTCTTTTTTATTCGGTACAGCACTAAGCGTCTCCGAAATACCAAACCCGGGACTTGCTACTACATTAATAAATGAATGAGGATCATAAGGTGCACCATAGTTATACCAGAAATACAAATCAAAATCGTTCGCTTTTAAGCGCTTGATCTGTACCGTCAGTTCTAGACCGGAAAGATTGACTTTAGCGCCTAATGCTCCCCATTCCGCTTGAATCGTTTCTGCCATCGCTTTTTGAATAGGGTCTGTTTTGTCATAAATCAATTCAAATTCTAGGAGTTCCCCGTTTTTCTCACGTACGGTTCCACCTGCTGGCAATTTCCAACCAGCTTCATCCAGTAAAGCTTGAGATGACGCTACATTATATGTGACCGGTTTGAGATCAATATTGGTATACGGATAGTTTTTGGACAATATCGAATCCGCAGGTTCTTCTAAACCAGAAGTGATGCCTTCGACCATATCTTTTTTATTGAATCCTTGATTAAGCGCCGTTCGTACTCTAATATCCGCCAATTTGGGATTAGATGAATTTAACAATAGACTACGTGTACCTACAGGTTCAGATAACTGAGTGGTATACTCTTGATTTTCACGAAGTTGATTGAATGCATCCAGACTGATTACACCTTCACCATAGATCAGATCAAGATCACCTTTTTCAAAAGCAGCGACCCGTGTCTCTGCATCAGGAATGATTTTGATAGTAACTTGTTGGACGTCAGGAAGCGTTCCCCAGTAATTCGGATTCTGCTTAAACACAGCATATTCATCTTGCTTATATTCTGAAAGTAACCACGGTCCTGTTCCAACAGGTTCTTTGATGCCTTCAGCAGTATCACCGTTATCAGGGAATCCAGCTGCACCTAAGAAACGGAATGGACGTACAACCGATAAATCTTGCAGTACAGGATAATAAGGTTCAGTTAATGTTAAGCGGAACGTATGGTCATCCACCACTTCTGTCTGGTCAATCACACCTACAATTCCTAACCAGCTATGTGTATCTTTATGCTTTAAAACTGCATCAAAGTTTTTCTTTACGATGTCAGCATTAAACGGAGTCCCGTCTGAGAACTTCACATTTGGACGCAAATGAAATGTATAGACTTTACCGTCTTTGGAAATATCCCACGACTTCGCTAATGCCGGTGTTAGCTTCCCATTGGATTGATAGCTGACCAACGGCTCATACAGCATGGATTGGGCGAATAATTGAGAAGGATTATATGTATGCGGATTCATTGTTCCGATATCACGAGGCCATGACATGGTGATTGATTTGGGAACCGCTTTGTTATCCGTTGCAGTTGTACTGTTCTGATTGCTACTGCATCCAGCTACGACCAGAAGAATAGCAACCAATACGATCATGATCGGTGTAACTGATTTTTTAGAATAAAATGACTTCAATAATAAAACCCCTTTTCTCTCTTATCTATCAAACATGATAATGATTATCATATTCATTTAATAAGAATAGGGATGGTTAAATGTTTTGTCAATCTAATTGTTAGCGTATGTACAACGATTGACAATTTAACCCTAAATAATACCAAAAAAACCTGCACTCGTTATACGAGATACAGGTTTTCTTCATACTATATTGACATATTCTACGAATAATCATTCATCATTTATGCACGTTTTGCTAATTGTACGGTTGCTTGAATCGCTGCTTCAATTTCACGTTGAACAGCATTTGCAACTGTATCTGTATTAGGATCATATTCTTCAGCTAGATCGGCATCGGCATAACCATCTAGAGCTACAATTGCTCCTGCACGAATACCACGTAGTGAGGCGATAATGTATAGTGCTGAAATTTCCATTTCAACAGCTAAAGCGCCTGCTTGTTTATACTTTTTATGTGGAAATTCTTCGACTCCGTTGAAAAAGACATCCAGTGTAACTGTAATTCCCTTTTGTACAATGCCCTCACTTTGACGTGCCGCTTGATATAGCGCTTCGGTAACCTCGCTATCTGCTACAGCCGGGAACGCTTCAGGAACGAGCTGACGAGTTAAGCCGTCTGTACGGACTGCCGCTGTACTGACAATCAAGCTACCTGCTGGATGATCCGCAGAATATGAACCTGCTGTCCCTACACGAATAATGGTTTTGACACCCGCACGAATCAATTCTTCAAAACAAACCGCTGCTCCAGGAGAACCTACACCATGACTTACAACAGCAAGTTCGATCCCATCACGTGTACCGACAAAACTACGATATTCACGACTAAATGCTAATTCCCGTGTATTGTCTAACAATGAAGCGATATGAGCAGCACGCTTAGGATCACCACAGACAATGGCGTATTCAGGTACATCTTCACTATTGATTTGCAAAATAGGCATTAACATTGAATTAATCAAACTCCTTTTTTGTCCATTCATCTTCCGGTATCGGCAAAGCTTCACCAGAGAAACGTTGTTCGGCAAACGGATCAGCTTCATTATGAAAACCGTTTTGCTCCCAGAATCCGGGGCGGTCTTCTTTCATAAATTCAAGTCCTGTTATCCATTTGGCGCTTTTCCAAAAATACAAATGCGGTACCACTAGACGCACAGGATATCCATGCTTGGGTGTCAGTGGCTTATGATCATAATGATACGCTAGCAATACATGTTCAGACAATAGGTCAGCCAGTGGAACATTGGTCTCGTAATCGTTACCGCCATGTACCATAACATATTTTGCTTCTGGCTTGACTTGCAATACGTCTAACAGATCACGAAAACGTACCCCTTCCCACAGCGTATCAAATTTCGACCAACGGGTCACACAATGAATATCGCTCGTCATCTGTGACTTGGGCAAAGCTTGCAAATCAGCATAAGACAATATCTGTTCTTGCTCCACTTCGCCAAATATTTTCAACTGCCATGTGTCTGTATCCACATTCGGTACATCACCTTCATGAAGAATCGGAAACGTGTCTGTTAAAAACTGTCCGGGTGGCAAGCGATCGGCTTGTTCTGCTAATAGATTTTTGGAAAAAGGAACTTTAGCATTTTTGATCCGTTCTGCTTTATTTTTCAAACTATTCTCTCCTTTTCATTTCAAATTAACGCGAGCTTCCGTTGGCTCGTTGAGCATCTTTGAGATAACTACGATCTTTGAAAAAGAACATCGCGACCAGTGTCACAATATACGGTAACATTTGTGTAAATTGAGCAGGTAAAGCAAAACCTTGTAGACGAATACTAAATGCATCCATAAAGCCAAACAGTAGACTTGATGCAACTACACCAATTGGATTGGATTGACCTAACATCGTCGCCACCAACGCGATAAATCCACGTCCTGCAGTCATGCCTTCTGTAAACATAGTTACCTGTCCAAGCGATAATTGCGCTCCAGCTAGACCGCATAATACACCTGACATTAATACGGCTCCATATTGAATACGACGCACAGGAATACCCAGACTTTGAGCAGCAACAGGATTTTCACCTGCGGCACGTAAGCGGAATCCACTAACCGTTTTGAATAGATAAATTTGCATAAGAATAGCGGCAAAAAAAGCTAAATATACAAGTGGTGAATGACCGGATATAATGCCACCTAATACCGGAATGTCTTTGATCACCGGAATATCCCATTTCGGCAAGCCCATCATATTTTTATCGTAATAAGCGCCTTTCACATCGAAGATCGCTCGTAGACAGAATGTTGTTAATCCTGCGGCTAAAAAGTTCATCGAGATCCCGACCACAATTACATTTGCCCTCAGATTAATACTGATATAAGCAAAGATCAGCGAGAATAACATGACACATAAAATCGCAAAAATAATAGCCAACCACACATTGCCAAGCAAATGATTACCTAGTATTGCAGAAAAGGCTCCAACCAGTACCAGACCTTCCAAACCTACATTAAACAGTCCAACCCGAGCACAGATGGCTCCACCCAGAGCAGCGAGAAGAATTGGCGTCACAATACGCAACATGGAATTAAATAGAGACACATCGAATAACTGATCCATTATTTCTTCTCCTTTCTGCGTTTGAGGAACGCATAGCCAAACCGAGCCGATACAAATAGCGTCAATACCGCTTGAATAACGCTAGCTACTTCTAAAGGTACATTGGTATTACGTTCTACACCCATCGCACCTGTCTGTAATGCCGCCAGTAAGATACCTGCTACCGCTGTTCCTAACGGATTAGAAGAAGCTAACAGTGTCGCCATAATTCCGCTCCATCCATAATCTGCGGAAGCAAGTGCACCATCTAGATAGCGATGCTGGGTACCGAGTACTTCGCCTGCGCCTGCTAGTCCAGCCAGTGCTCCACTGGTTAACATCGCTACGACCATCATCCGCCCTCTTTTCACTCCACCATAAGCCGCAAAAAAAGGATTGTTTCCAAGCATCCGAATCTCATAACCGGATACACTTTTTTGTATAAAGATGTACAATGCTATTGCTGCTACTATCGCTAGAATAAAGCCAGCATGTAGACTCATACCGGAAAATAATTTGGGTAACCAGACACTTTTATCAATCATAGGTGTCTGCGCCATTGCTGCTGAACCACTTTGATCTTTCAACGGAAAAGCGACC
Organism: Paenibacillus sp. CFBP13512; assembly: GCF_005233705.1. Lineage (NCBI taxonomy): Bacteria > Bacillati > Bacillota > Bacilli > Caryophanales > Paenibacillaceae > Paenibacillus > Paenibacillus sp. CFBP13512. Next base: position 195,973 of record NZ_QGAD01000002.1, read on the forward strand.
ATATAGCCAGCAAATAATGAAGCGATATAGTTCAATAACAAGGTAGAGATCAACAAGTTAATACCGAATTTGGCATCCATATAACCTGCAAATAGTGACCATAATCCACCGATTGCCATCCCTACAACGAGAGATACCACCAATACCATCCAACCCGGTCCGGGTAGATATAGAGCGGTAATCGCTGCGGCGAGTCCACCCAGTACCATCTGTCCGGTAGAACCCATATTGAAAAATCCCGCTCGAAAAGCAAGCGCAACACCCAATCCTGTTAAAATAATCGGTGTTGCCCGGGTTAATGTATTGGTTAAAAAGTAAAAACTTCCGAACGCACCATTCCACATTTCAGCATAAGTATCAATTACGGAATCGCCTAGTAAGACTATGGCTATCGCTCCTGCAAGCAAACCGATAATCACAGCGATAATCGGTTGTAGAAGCGCAAATAGATTTCGTTTGAGTCTGGTCATAGTTGGCGCTTCCCTCCTGCCATTAATAGACTGATCTGCTCTTCGGTGGCTTCTGCGGCAGATAATTCGCCTGCAATCGCACCTTCATACATCACCAGCACACGATCAGATAATTTAAGAATCTCGGTTAACTCGGAAGAGACTAACAAAATACCATCGCCTGCTTTGCACTTGGCAAGCAGTTCACCATGGATCGTCTCCATTGCGCCTACATCAACCCCACGAGTGGGTTCCGCTGCAATCAAAAACGGTTTATTTTGGGCAAATTCACGGGCGGCAATTAACTTCTGTAGATTACCACCGGATAGAAATTGAGCTTGAGTATCCAGTGATCCTGTTTTGATTGCAAAACGTTCTACCCATCCACTAACTACTTTACGAAGTTTATGGCTTTGAATAAGACCGCCTTTTTTGTACTGATGTTGATGCCCCATTAAGCCATTATCCAGTACAGTTGCTTCACGCGAAGCTCCCCACATATACCGATCTTCTGGAATATGAGCCATGCCTTGCTCTCTGATCGCCCGCACTGAATCTCCGGTGACATCTTTCCCATTAAGCTCTACAATTCCGCTATCTGGCTGAACAAGCCCTGATATAACCTGCAACAATTCAGATTGTCCGTTACCTGAAATGCCTGCAATCCCTACAATTTCACCTTGACGTACAGTTAGCGTGACATTATCTAGTAAGGGCTTAGAGCCTTTGGCTCCAGCAAGTGTTACATTTTGCACATGCATCACCGATGCACCCGGTTCATTCGCTACTCTGCTCATTGGAATCAGATCACGTCCAACCATAAGACGAGAAATCTGCTCTTCATCGGTCGTATTGGATTCCATATGTCCGGTGATCACACCATCACGTAGCACTGTAATCCGGTCTGCTGCTTCCATGACTTCATGTAGTTTGTGAGTAATTAGAATAAAGCTTTTCCCTTGCGCAGCCAGACGTTTAATCGACTGTAATAATTCTTTCACTTCACTAGGCGTCAGTACACCTGTAGGTTCATCCAGAATAATCACATCTGCGCCTTGATATAATACTTTCAAAATTTCAGTTCGTTGTTGCACACCAAGAGGACAATCTCCTGCTTTGCGCCACGGATCAACAGGCATACCATACATTTGTCCGAGTTCATTCACTTTATCTGCCGCCGCTTTGCGGTCGAATAATCCACTACGCTTTGGTTCTCCACCGATCACGATATTTTCAGCCAGTGTAAAACTTGGAAATAACATAAAATGCTGATGTACCATGCCAATCCCTTGCCGAATCGCTTCAGATGGATCATGAAAATGAACTTCTTTACCATTGATCATAATGCTACCAGAAGTCGGTTCTTCCATACCGTATAACATACGCATTAAGGTGGTTTTACCTGCACCATTTTCACCCACGAGGGCATGAATTTCACCTTTACGGACATCGAAATTGATATTGTGATTAGCGGTAAAATCGCCGTATTTTTTAGTTATATTTTTCATTTCTAATAACAACGTCATCGGTGTAAACCTCCATTCCAGATTACAAAGTACCTCAGATAACAACAAAACCGGCTGCTCGGTATAGCAGCCGGTTAGATCAACTTGCCGTGCTTATCATATCTACTATTTTTGTGCTAACGGATCTTTAACAACGATCTTACCTGCGATAATATCATCACTGATTTTTTTAACTTTAGTGATCACATCTTCACCGATAAAAGGACTCAGCTTCGATGTACTGTCTGTTGTGACAAAAGTAAGACCTACACCTTTTTCTTTCAATCCATAAGCAGTAGAACCAAATTTAAAGTTACCATCGACGAAATCTTTTACGGTTTCGTAAGCGACTGCATCTGTTCCTTTTAATTGAGACAATACCACATGGTCTGGATCTTCAACCGTACGGTCAGTATCTTGACCGGATGTGTATAAGTTTTTCTCTTTTGCGGCTTCAAATACACCTAAATCACTTGTTGCTGATGCGCCAGCTACAAAGTCAGCGCCTTGACCGTATTGTACTAATGCTAATTCTTTGGCTTTGGCTGGATCGTTAAAGCTACCTACATAACCGATTAAGAATTTGGCTTTCGGATTTACAGAAGCCAATCCTTCTTTGAAACCTTCACTATATTTTTTAAGCAATGGAACATCTTGCGCTGCTACCATACCTACTACATTTGTTTTTGTTGCTAGTCCTGCTGCTGCTCCTAATAGATAAGAAGCTTCATATTCACGGAATCCTACGCTACGTACGTTAGGAAGATCTACACTTGTATCAATGATAGCAAATGATTTGTCAGGATTTTCTTCAGCTACTTGTTTCAACACATCTTCTGCTTGGAAAGTCGCTGTAATGATCAGATCATAATCTTCTGCTACAGTTGCACGCATATTTTGTTCAAAAGCAGTAGGGTCAGAAGATTGGATGGTTTTAGTCTCTACACCAAACTCTTTTCCTGCTTTTTGGAAACCTTCATCCATTTGAACAAAAAACTGGTTAACCCCTATTTCTTCAGGAAGAACAAGAGCAATTTTCATCTTTTTACCTGTGCCTTCAGCACTGCTACCGTTGGACGCTGATTGTTCGGAATTAGACCCACCAGAACTACATGCTGCTAATAATGCGAACACCATAACCATAGTAATTACGAACATTAAACGCTTCTTCATTCTTTTTTATTCCCCATTCCATCCAAATTTAACGTATGTTTTCACTAATCCTAAGAAATTTGTCGCCTTTTGTCAAACCTTTTTTAGGTAATATGCGGAATAAACAATCATTTTATAACAAACTAATCTCTTATTCCGCCAAATCCGTTCTCAAACTTTTATATTACTTTAATATGGTTAAGACTGTTACACAAGGGTTTTCACTGATTTTTGACTTAAAATCAAATATAAAAAAAGCCCTGAACAATGATGTTCAAGACTTTACGTATCTATAAAATAATTTTTCGTATGTTTTTAAACGATTACTGTTTACACAGACTCATGATCCTGCTTCGGGTAGCCAGCTATCTTTTCCTGCTAAAATACATGCTACTGTATATTCTTCTACTTCGGTTCGATCTAATAGCGAACTCCAAGATACTCTTTGCTCTCTAGAAGCTCCTGCACCTTGATTACCATATTCTTTATAGATGACAGAAGATTCGGCTTCAGTCTTATTCCAGTTATGCCAACCTTCAGGATGAATATGCCCACCTATATCACATCGTACAAATGCTACTTTGGCATAATTGCGCCACGGTCTTCCCAAATAAAAGCTATGTGCTGGTGCATCGCTTGTTAACTGACAATCGATAAATACATATCCATACTTTACATCTTCCGGCGTAGAAGCCGCTGTTAACCATCCATGAATAGATGACTGCTCTGTAGCTTCTGGATTAGCAGAGACTTGAGACAGAAGCGCTCGCTTTCTAGCAAAAATCTCACACTGCTCAAACACAGCTGTTGCTGATCCAAAAATAAAATCGACATTTCCTTCTATATAACAGTGCTTATAATATTGACGTTGCTTACGGCGAGGCGCTCCTTCACGAGGTCCTCCAAAGGTACCACGATCTATCGGTTGAGGCGGTAACGGCCCGGTGAACAACGTATCTTGCTGTCCAATAAATCGACAATGACGAAAAACAGCTCGATCACTATCCACATACACCGCTAATGCTTGCCCTACTTGCTCCCCTGCACCAGCAGTATTGATAAAAGTTACATGTTCTGCACTAAAATCATCACTACCTACAAATACGGTATACGAATAAAAGGTGTGATACAACGATCCATCAGGAAAAGTTTTGCGTGCATAATCATTATACGTAATAACAGTAGGTTGATCAGAATCCCCAATCAATCGAACATAAGGCTTTTCAATATGAAGTTTCTCATTATAGATGCCTGCTTGAATATAAATAGTCGTCGGATATTCTCGATCAGGTGGTATCGCATCAATAGCACTCTGGATGCTAGTATAATCACCACTTCCATCTAACGATACTGTTATTTCCAATAATGAAGCTGGAATATACTGCACAGTGTACCCTCCTCACTTAAGTGGCTTGGTATAAAGCAACCGATTGACGATGATATAATTGCGGTTGGATTACTACAGGATATTGCACCTGTTCTCCCCGAATCAAAGCAACAATCAATTCAGCAGCTTGAATAGCGAGTTCATCTAATGGCGGTCCAATCGTAGTCAAAGCCACTTCTGCATATTGCATATCCGGCAGATCATCATAACCGATTAACGAAATATCGGAAGGCACTTTGTACCCTGCTTCCAATAAAGCTCGTAAAGCTCCACGTGTCACCATATTATTCAATCCGATAAAAGCAGTCGGTGCATGTGCAGTCCATTCATAATTGCGGATAGCAAAATAACCATCTTCCCATGAAGAATATGCAGGTAAAATATAATCTTCATTCCATTCCAATCCTGTACGCTGTAGAGCTTCACGATATCCCTCTAGCTTGATCGGTTGAGAATTGCCGATAAATCCAATCTGTGTATGACCGTTGTTTTTGAGATGCTCTACTGCTTTGTAAATGCCTTCTTTACGATCAATTTTGATATATGGAGAATTAGGCGAATCATCTGTTCCTAGTACAAAACAAGGAATCTGAATATTAGCAAATCGTTGCCAGAATGCGGCTCGATCAGTCATTTCATAATCCCAAAAAATACATCCATCTACTCGTAAATGATCTAAAACGTCCATGCCTTCATCGGCGACTACCAGAATCATCTGATATCCTAACTTTTTCAATTCGGCATGTAGATTACCCGATATATTAGCAAACAGTGGATTGTTCAGTTCGTCCAGTACGAATCCGATAATATTGCTTCTGCCTGAAGATAGCTGTTGTGCCATAATATTTTTGCGATAATGATGTTTTTCAGCTACAGCCAGTACTTTCTCACGTGTAGCTGGTTTGATTCGTGGATCATGATTTAATGCTTTGGACACCGTGCTATAGCTAACGCCCGCTAGCTTCGCAATGTCTTTGATCGTAATCATATAACACCTTCTTTTTCTTAAACGATGGATGACTATTCTATTATATAGGGTTGAGGAACCATTTTCTAAGTCGATAGCGCACAATAAGCATGGGTTACTTTTTCTGAGCAGCTAGATAACGATCGTATTGAGCTTGTTTGTTAGCAATCACTTGATCGATATTCATACTTTTGAGCGTATTGATATAATCATCGAATTGATCCAATCCTAGACTACCACTAACAAATTTGAAATTCATTTCTTCAACATAAGTCGTAATATCAGGCATCGACATACTATCTGTACTTGCTTCTTCCGGTAAAGCATAGACAAACGGGAACGGAGGATGAATATACGATTCTAACTTTTTATCTAATTCAGAATGCCATGCAGGCACTAACGCATCTGCGGATTCAGCCGATTGAATATTAGGTAAATTGACAGGACCTATGCCTAGCTTCTGAATATAGTCATTGTCTTGTCCTTTGGTTGTAAATTGTTTTTTGCCATCTTTTTCTGTATACGTATCGTCTTTGATTCCCCAGGTATAATACGTTTGTGCTTCTTCACTAACTGCATAATCTAGAAATTTAAATGCTAACGCAGGATTTTTACTATCTCTTGAAATACCGAAAATACCACTTACCGGTGTGCGTCCGACATAAAATTGATCTCCGTTGGGTCCTTTAAGCGGAAGAATACCTTTGAAGATCGGCTCTTTCGGATTGTAATCTTTGAATAATGGGCTATAGACCATCGACATATACCAGCTAAAATTAAACGTAGCTCCTGTTACATTCTGCGAAATTCTTGAAGTCACCTGATCGCTGGTTGTACTTGCATAATCGACCCCTAACAATCCTTCTTTGTATAGACTATTAAGGTAGGTTAAGTATTGCTTGTAAGCAGGTTCATTATAACTAAAATGCACTTTTCCTTGATCATCCGCATAAAATTGGTTCGACAAATCTAATCCAAATACAGGACCAAATGCCATTTCTAAAAACTTAGGTTCCATCGACATTGGAATTTCATCTGCTTTGCCATTTCCATTCGGATCTTTTGCTTTAAATTGGCGCAACATCTCGGTAAATTCATCCAGTGTAGTCGGTTCTTGTAACCCTAATGTTTGGAGCCATCGTTCATTCACCATAAACACAGGCATATAGTTTTTAGTGAGCGTCTGCTGCGGAACATAATACATTTTCCCACTTGGTGTAGTTAGACTTGCTTTGACATCTGGTGATTGGTCATAGATTTTTTTCAAATTCACACCATATTTTTCGTACAATTCATCAATCGGAATCACAATACCACTATTGATATATTTCATCAATTGATCTTGATCAGGCATATAAATAATATCAGGCAAGTCTACACCTGCGGCAAGTCTTGGATTTACTGCATCAGCATAGTTTTGAGGCGGAATAAGATCCCAATTGGCTTTGATACCAGCATTATCAGTAATTTTTTGTACGATTTGGGCATGTGCTAGATCGACATTGGTTGTCCACGCATTGGTGGCAAGTATCGATAACTCTGCATCCTTTATCGCTGTAACAGGTCCTTTCCCTGTATATGTAAAGTTCGGTTCTGCTTCCATTGGGGCACTGGTCTGTGCTCCATTCCCTGCGCTATTACAACCTGCTATCCCTGCTGCTAATACAGTCACCAGTACTAATTTGCCTACTTTTTTAGCCTTCATCCTTCTTGCCCCCTTTATGATCATCCATCTGTAGTGCATTCCACTTCATAACACATTGCTCATCTATTTATCCTTTGACTGCACCCAATGTAATCCCTTTAACAAAATAACGTTGAATAAATGGATAGATCGTTACAATAGGCAAAATACTGACCACGATAGACACATAACGTACTTGCAATGTCGATACTGCTAATGCACTAGTAGACATAGATCCGCCCATTTTCTGCATCACTTCAGGTGAAGCCATAATTAATACTCTGCGCAAAAACATCTGTAACGGTTGTAAGTCCTGTTTGCCCAGATATAACAGAGCCGAGAAAAAGTTGTTCCAGTGATAGACTGCATAATATAGCGTCAATACTGCCAGTGTAGGCTTAATGATCGGAATCGCTAATTTGAATAACATCGTAATATCGTTCGCTCCATCAATGTTAGCGCTCTCAAATATTTCATTCGGTATGCCTTCAAAAGCAGATCGGCAAATCATGACATTGAACGTGATCACCAGTACAGGTAGCACCATTGCCCAGCGTGTATTGTAGAGCCCTAATGAAGTAATCAACATATAGACTGGGATCAATCCACCGGAAAAGTACATTGTAAAAGCGATAAAGAAGTTCAATTTGCGGCGTAAAAAGAATCGAGGTCTGGATAAAGGAAAAGCCGCCAAACAGGTAAACAAAATATTCAGCACCGTACCTACAACCGTATACCAGAGCGTATTATAAAACGACACCCATAACTCTTGGTACTGCAATACCATTTTGTAGCCCGATAACGTGAACCCTACTGGAAATAAAATCACTTTCTGTTGATCTATCGCTTCGACCGAACTAAATGAAATACTCAGCACATACAAGAACGGATACAAAGTCACAATAATTGCGACAATCGTCATCAAGTAAATCAACCCGTAAAAGGTGCGATCACTTAATGATTTTCTAGTCGTAAAGGTGTTGCTGTTGATATTCACATACGGACGATGTGGACTGTCGAGCATAGACTTTTTCATGGGCGTCTCCTTTTGTCTATCTGGTGGCTAACCTGTATCAAAATCTACCAGAGAGACATATTGGTCATACGTCTTGTGATCCGGTTCACTGTGAATACAAGTACAAAAGTAATAATTGAATTAAACAAACCTACCGCTGTGGCAAATCCATAATTCTGTCCTTCTATTCCCATTCGATACACATAGGTGGATAATACATCTGCCGTCTCATACGTTGCACCGTTGTACAATAAATATACTTTTTCAAAACCTACACTCATAATGCCACCCAGAGATAACAGCAACAAAATAACAATCGTAGGCTTAATACTAGGTAACGTCAGATGCCACAATTCTTGAAATTTACTAACGCCATCAATCTTACCCGAATCATACATTTCAGGATCAATACTCATAATCGCAGCGATATAGATAATGGAACTGAATCCAAAACTTTGCCAGATTTCAGAACTGGTAAAAATCGTTCGAAACCAACCCGCTTCCATCATAAAATTAACTTTTTCCATACCGAATCTTGCTAACAATGTATTCACAATTCCATCAGCTGGGGATAAAAAATTAATTAACATACCTGCAACGACAACTGTGGATATAAAATGAGGTAAATACGTAATCGTTTGTGCGAATCGTTTGAAGACTTGATTTTTGATCTCGACGATACATACAGCGAACAAAATAGGAATACCAAATCCAAACAGTAGAGGTAAAAAAGCGAGTAAAAAGGTATTGCGTAACAACCGCCAGAAGTAGATCGAATGTACAAATTGAGCAAACCACTGTAGCCCTACCCAATCTCCACCGAAAATGCCATGTCCTGGTGTAAAGTTTTTGAAAGCAATCAGTACACCGGGCATAGGAATATACATAAAGATCACATAGTACACAAAAACAGGTGCAAACATAATCAATAAGTACTTATCACGCTTGATCAATTTCATCAGTGAGATTGATTTTTTACCCACTATATACCACTCCCTTTCACTACTTCAACCATTATAATTTCTCATAATCAACTTAATTACAACGTTGTAATTTTAGTATAAAAGATAAGAGTTATGAACAAAATATAAAAGGATTATCAATTTATCATGTATAAATATAATGACTCTCTTTTATCTTGTATATCTCTTTCACCTTTTAATTACAACGTTGTAATTTCAGTCTTTATGAATACGCTTACATTCGTTTTTGTTTATTCTAGCAGACTCTTTGTTTTTTGACAATCATTCTCTTTGAAATACATATTTATTATTTAGGACCTGCATTCGCTTGAACGATATTTGGTACATTAGCTGCTGGATCTAGTGAATAACTATACGGGAATGAAGTGCCACCCGGGAAGGCTGCTCCAGTAGCTGATGTGCCTGTGACTGCATTATACACATTATTGCGTTCATAGAATTTATAAGCATCTCCGTTGCTATCTAGACCGATCTGATTACTGTTATTCGTTTTGTAGAAATAGTTATTTTCCGAAAAAATATTGCCGCCACTACCGATCTGTGCTGCATTGTATTGTTGCTGTGAATAACCTTGTGCATTGTTGCCCGATGGTGTTGTACTGTTATCAAAATAGTTATCATACATATGCACATATCCACGTAACAACGGGCGTCCTTTCATATTCGGCCCGAACCAGTTATGATGCATAGTCACATGTAATTTGCCACCACCGTAAGTATAGGAATCATTTTTGTTCGAACCGATAATCAGTGCTAAACGTTCAGAAGCCAGATCTTGATTGCTTCCTACCCAGTTCCAGATCGGATTCGGATTCATATTCAACCAGCTGTCTGTAAAATAAAAGTGACTGTTCGACAAGGTAGCGTAATCTGAACCCTGTGAGATCACAAATAGATCATCACTGATATTATACATAGTGACATGATCGACTAAAATATTACTCGTGCGACGGAAAGAGACGCCCAAATAGTTAGTACCAATCCCGCCAGGCTGTGTATCTGCTCCGCTCAAATTTTGTAAATCTTTGATATTCCCATAAAACGTAATATTTTTGATGACTACATTTTCAATATTGGTTCCTGCCGGAAGATTTTCCCCACTAAATTTCAACTGAATATTTTGCAATACTGCACCACCACCGCTTGCGCCTTCAATCGTGGTATTATTCCAATTGGTTGTAGCAAACGTCAGTGTTAATGGTTTGGCTCCACCATAAATATTGCCTTTAATCACAATATGATGTTTACCTGCGTTAAACGCATTTTTCAATTCAGCAAGTGTAGTTACTGTAACAGCGGCTTCGTTCGATCCTGTTGTTGTTGCATAACCACCAGTCGATGCTGCATGTGTATAACTCATTGTGAATCCTGGAAATAACAATGTGGATAACATGATGACACTGAGTACGGACATCGTCATACCTGCGAAAGATTTTTTACTTCTTTTGGTCATTGTATACCCTCCTGAATGATGTATAGTGTTGCAGTTATACCCTGTCTGCTGAACTTTGTTCTATACCATTTCGCTACTTATCGTCTCCTTTCTATCGCTGATCCCATATTACTCTTTTGCGATGTATCCAATTATATATTTCTATGTATGTTTATTCCATATACGATTAACGATGTATTTTATGGTTCTATTTTCATATTCGATCTAATAAGAAATAGATTATTTAATTCAATAATTACATATAAGAATAGCGAAAATGATATCTTATCTTTATTTTTCAGTAAACGGTCAAATAAACTCGATGAAAGTGCAAAAAGAAAATGAGTTATCCACAATCTTAAAAACGTGTTTTTATAGAGGTCAAATTAAATTTTTACCCGCTTGTGGATATGAAAAACGAATACCAAATATCCTTATCTGTCTGATCGTCCATATTCACCAACGCACAAAAAAAGGATCAGAAAAGTATAGTTACATACTTTTCCAATCCTCTGGATCACACTATATTTACGGATGCTGGAATTACCTGTTCAACACTATTAGAAATGAAAGCCGACCCGACCTTCACTGTTTTGAAGCCAGACACCTTTACGACTCTTATCTAGCTCTCCACGTAGCCCTTGAATCAATTCTTTCATATCCAATTGACCATCTTCATGCCAGTGTAATGCTGCTGAGATATATAATTCGCCCAGTTGAGCAAAGGTAAATCCTTCGGTTAATTTGGCTGTTTCCTGTACAATCTCTTCTCCTGCAAATTCATGCAGACGTTTGCGATAGAAAAATTCAGAACGCAATTTCTCATCAGGTAGCACAATCTCATAAGCACGATCAAATCGTCCTGCACGATTCATCAAACCTGGATCGATTTTTTCAGGATAATTGGTTGTTCCAATCAGAAATACGCCTTCTTTGGAAGTAGCTCCATCCAGTGTATTTAAGAAGAACGAACGTGCGTCTTTGGGCATCGAGTCGATATCTTCGATCACCAGTACCATCGGTGTCATCCGAACAGCGGCATCGAACACTTCTTCGATCGATTCACTGCTTGTATACTCGGTAATCTGCCAGTATGCTACAGGTCCCGGCACGCTACCAGCGATTGATTTCACAAGGGTTGTTTTACCATTACCCGGATGCCCGTATAGTAAAATACCACGTTTATACGGAATATCATATGTTTTGTAAAAGGAACGATCTTCTGCAAAAAAGCGATCTAGCGAACGATAAATATCTTGTTTGATCTCTGGAGCCATAATCACATCATCACGAGAAACCGCACGACTCACCGGCTCCATTTGGCGATTAATGCCATGACGTGTATCTGTAAACACTGTCACACGGCGCAAACTTTGTTCACGTTGACGCACACGGACATCACCTAGAAATTTCAATAATGATTCATCACTTGTGGCGAAAACAAGATCTTCACTACTCACACCATGTGGACGAAATACAGGCATACGTGCTAATGCTACGCCTGCTTGCGCATACGCAAATACATTATTCATTACAGATGGATGTACACAATAATCTGGCTCTGTACGATCTCCATCATAGACAAAAGTACGTTCTTCCAAACGATCGTAAATACGAATCACATGTTCTACATCAGTACTGCTATGACGTAAATCTTCATCAAGCAACTCCCAATATTCGGTATTCGGATCACTGCTTGAATATAATTTATAAGTCACTCCATAACGCGATGTTAACGATTCTTCGATGCCTTTAATGACCCGTGCATAATCTGCATATTCGGTAGGTAATTTTTGTTCATCGGTTGTATAAATTACAATCGCTTCAGGAGTGTTTTCACTTTCAATCGGTTCTACATTTGTATGACTTGTCTGAAAAAGTGAATCCATTCATTTGGCCCCCTTGATTGCCGCAAGCGGCTTACATTTTGCCACGACAGAAGCAAGTCCTGCTCCTGTGACACTTTCAATAATTTGATCGACATCTTTATAGGCTTGTGGTGATTCATCTAATATCGATTCCAGTGAACGCTGATTGACGACGATCTCATCGGCTGTTCCTACTTTGAGTGAACTAGCAAATTGATCGACAGTCACTAATTTTTTGGTGGCTGAGCGAGAGCGGGCTCGTCCTGCTCCATGACAGATCGAATAATAGTTGTCATATCCACCGGGTTGACCCACCATAATATACGATGAGGTTCCCATCGAGCCGGGAATCAATGCTGGATGCCCTGTTGCTAGATATGGCTTCGGATTACCAGCATGACCAGCTGGCAGTGCACGAGTGGCGCCTTTACGATGGATAAATACAGCTCCTTCATCCCGTTCTTCTGCCCAAGCGTAATTGTGCATCAGATCATACAATGTACGCATCTCACATCCATTACCAAATACATCACGGAATGCTTCACGGATACTGTAAGCGATCAGATGACGATTCACTGTCGCATAATTAAGCGCAGAATACATCATATTGACGTAATACTGACCTTCTGGATGAGCTAACGGTAGAAAAGCCAGTCTAGGATCAGCAGTCCCTAGTCCCAAGCGTTGCATCTGCGACAGCATTACTTGATTGCTTTCCTGACTGATACTTCCTCCCCATGAACGAGAGCCTGAATGAATCATGACAACGATTTGTCCATCACTCATGCCCCATGCTTCAGCAATATGGCGATGTTCTTCATCAATCTCAAGCGCTTGAATCTCTGCAAAGTGATTGCCACCACCAAGTGTACCCAGTTGACGATGCGCTCTACCCCATGTCTGATCACGCACACCATTTAACACTTCTTCATTAAAAGAAAAACGACTTTCTTCTACATGCGTCAGTGATGTGGATTTCTTCGGTGTATAACTGTCAGGTATATATTTGTTAGGTAGACCGTGTAACCCTTTACGTACCACATGTTCCAATCTCAAATCTGCAAAATGTCCACGCTGTTGTGATTCCATCGGCAGATACTTTTCGATGGTTTTGACTAATTTACGACGCAATTTCACGTCTTGTAGATCATTACGATGCAGGTTGGTCAAATGCACACGCATCCCGCAGCCTATATCGCTTCCTACAATCGAAGGCGATACATAACCAGCACTCGCATCCCAGACCGCGGTTGTGCCAATACAGGTGCCGATGCCTACATGAACATCAGGTGTATACCCCATATACTGAATACCCGGGATTTGTAAATTGTTATTGGCCATATTAAATACTTTATAGTCCAATCCTGCAAATAATTCTGGATTGGCGTAAACATGTACACTTCCCGCAGGAAGCTTCACTTCATGAATATAAGAAGATGATATTGGAGTACTCATAATCGGTAAAACCTCTTTCAAGTCAGCCCCTCTAGTTCTAAAGGGGCTTCTTTATTATTGTAAACGAGTCTGCTTACAAAAGCGAAACTTCGTTTGGATAGGCATATTGCAATGCTTCGCGGAACAACTGATCCAGTAGATCATCTTGTAATTGTTCCGAAGTCGACATGTGCACGACCTGTTGTTCTAAAATATCGATCATATCGGTTAAAAAATACTGGATCGATGGAATTTGTTGCTCTAGATTAAGCTCTTCGCCTGCTTTTTTGCGAGTCAATAACTGATCAATATCACTACGTAATTGCCCCGGTGGCAACATCTCTTCAATCAACTCATCAAAGCTTACAGGTGGCATCGTTCCTTTTTGATCTATCCATAAGCAAGCTAAGATCGGACGCAATACATAAAAGTATTTTTTGATCTTAACGGTATCCCCTTGCAAATACCCACGGAAGTTCCCTTTTGCCATATGCAGGTAATGATACATGCAAGACCGAGGAGAAAAATGAGTCGGCGAAACGTTTCGAATTCGCTCAGCAAGTGAACCATTTTCAGCATATTGAATAGGAGAATGCAACCATTCCATCAATGGTGGATTGGATTTGCGGAACAGATTCAGTGCTTTGCGCAAGTCCCAACCGTTGATATCTAACTGCTCACTGATTGGATATTCGATAACGTCTCGCCTGTTGAAAATCGACAAATACCATTCTGGAGGATGCACATAAATAAAGCGCACATCATAATCGCTATCTTGAGAAGGGAACCCCCATGCACGGCTACCGGATTCACAAGCATATAAAATACGAACTTGTTGTTCTTGTTCAATACGTTTTAATTCAGTCTGAATGATAGAAGTCATGGCTTGAGTTACGGACATGATCGATCACTCCTTTCATATGAAGGGGATGGGTGAAAATTCACTTACATTTGGCGGTTGGTGATGAAGACCGCTACAGAAATAGAATGGTTCTTGTCGTCACGGGTGAAATGGAATCCCTTGATGAGACTGCAAGCAGCCTGGATTCCATCTCAAAGACGAGTGCTGCGCTCTTTCAGAATCCATTCTATTTCTTTCGCCCTGTGCTAGATGGTACTTTTCCGCTTGTGTAGAAACGATTGAGTTAGAGCGTTATTTATTTTCTCCTTTTGGGGGAGATAGCTGCTTTTAAGAATAGTTGATTATTTGTTAGTATTTCTTGGTTATGATTGGGTTGATGATAGAATTTAGTAATAGTCTAAATTTGGTATTGGTTCTATACATTGAAAAAGTTCAGTTTATTTTGAGATGTTGGATATTTTTATCGTTTATAAATAAGACGGTTGAGCGTTGGAAATGGTTTTATTTTTTCTTTTATGGTTTTGTCTATTTAATAGATTTTAGATATACATATATAAATGGTTATTGGGTTAACTGTTATGGATGATAGCTGAATGGTGTCATATCTTAACTTTATGTTTTAGATGTTATTTAAATCCTTTTTATAAACTTTATGGATGTTTATGACACAAAAAAACCGCGACCTCTGTAACGGTCTGCGGCTGGTGGTTTATAGGCAAATAGGTGTAACGGCACTATTTGCGATCGAATAAACCCTGCATATTTAATTAGATGCCTATTGAGATTAGGGGCACTGATTGAATAAGGAAATAGGTAGCTAGTTAGCATTGAATATACACAATATGCGTATAAGTAACTGGTTCAATATAGACTACGCTTAATGATTTCCGTATTGCAGTTTATGTCGTCCGTAAGAGATTGATGAACATGAAGCAAGAGTATGAAGTTTTCAAGCAGCGATTAATATGACGTTCATCCTGTGTTAACCCTAGATCATACTGCTGACCCGGTTGATAGGTATTCTGCATATTCATATCTTTACGTAAGATCATGTTCCTCAACCTCCTTCCTGTTTATAATATAGCCATCATACTCGGTATATTTTGAAATTGTCAATTCCATATTTGGAAAATAGGTCTATAGACATAACCTTTTTGGAATAGATGAAATTTCTATTTTCGGGTAATCCTCCATATTGATCATAGTGAAAAATGATAGTTTGTATGTAATTTACAATAAAAACATATATTGATGATTGATAAGTAGATGAGCAATATAATTCATCTTCTATTAACAAATGTCTGATATAATGCTTTATTAGTGTAAAGAATTGTTAGGGATAATTGGGGTGAATACATGTCTAAAGAACGGATCAATGAGTGGGCATTGCTACGTGGTTTTGCCTTTTTGGCGGTGGTGATGCAACATTCGATTGGTGAATATATTTATCGAAGTGGCATTATCCAAGCCGATTCTATCATGCTAGGTATGCTTTATCATTTTACACGGTTTGGTACATTAACGTTTGTATTTTTAGCAGGTGCGATTTTATTTTATCAATATGGAGATGGACGACCTTATCGTTCGGTGATCCTTCGGCGCATTGGTGATATCTATATTCCATTTGTTGTATGGACAATTATTTACTGGATTGTAATGCAATGGATATTCAAAGTTCCATTGTTACGAGCAGACAGTGTACAAGATATTGTAGGGCAGTTATTTGCTCCGACCAATGGATATCATCTGTGGTTTGTTATTATGATCTTTCAATTTTATCTGCTATTTCCGTTGTTCCGCTGGCTAGGTAAGCAATTTGGAACTCATGTACTCGCTCATCGTTCGTCACAACAGCAACAACGGCGTATTATCATAATGTTAGTGGTGATCGGAATCGTGTACGGATGGATCATGTGGTTATGCTATTATGCTATGCCTACATGGACAGTTGAAGGCATTTGGAAAATCGTTTTAGAACATCGTACCAGTGAATTTATATTTTACTTTTTTTATTTTGTACTTGGTGGGATCTGTGGTTCAGCGATTCAGCGCTGGAGAGCCCTTATGCTCAAAATATTGCCATGGACAGCTCTTGCTTTTGGAATCATGTATATCTGGTTAGGCTACGATCTGTTACGTTTTGATCCTGTAGCTATCAATCTTAATGTTTCTACGTATCTTAAACCGACTACTTTTATAGCTGTAGTCAGTCATATGTTGTTGATGTATGGATTAGCGTTAATACTGGTGGAACGAAAAGGCGTGATCGTACGCTTTTTACAGTGGTGTGGTCGTTACTCGTTCGGAGGTTATTTATCTCATGCACTGATTCTGATGGGCGTGTCTTATTTTACACGTCAGATTACAATGCCCGGGCTGAATCTAATCATGACGATACTGACTTTTATGGTTGTCGCTCCTACAGCGATAGTGTTAACGAGCTTTCTGTCACGATTACCGGGAGGGCAATGGTTAACCGGATCAGCTGGCAAAAAAAGCAAACCGGCTATCCCTTCTCATGCCACCAGACCTTCATCCACATTACCTCAAGACTCCTAAACAAACTAAAACCGCTATGCTCTCTATACTCAGAGAACGTAGCGGTTTTTTAGTTATACCATGGTAGTGATGCAGCACAATGCCATCACTATTTCATGCCGAAAACGGTGTTCAACTTCATCATTTCAAGCACAGGATAAGTCCCTATTAAAGGGGCAAACGAACAGAGAATTCTGTCCATTCTTCATCACTCTCAACCCGAATAATACCACGATGTTTGGCTAGAATTTTCTGCACAATCGCTAGACCTAACCCTGAATTTTTGCGGTTAAGCGGCTTCGTACTGAACCCTGCTTCAAAGATTTGCTGTTTTAATTTTTCGGGAATCGGATTGCCATTATTTCCGACTGTAAATGTTAGTTGTTCTCCACGAACACGTCCGGTCACTTTAACCATTTTCTCAGGACGGTCTGTTTCACTTACAGCATCAAAAGCATTATCGATCAAATTACTCACAATTTTGACCAATTCGGTGGACTTCACTGTTCCAAATTGTACCGATTTGAGATTACTGATATCGTATTCGAACTTAATACGACGATCATAGGCTTGTGTCGTCTTCGCTTGAATCAATGCCGATAATGCCGGTAGATTAATATTGATAATCTGATTCATGGCGATTGATTCGCCGACCAATTCAGCTGTATACGTAGATAGATCATCGTACTTTTTCATTTTGACCAATAATTGAATCGTATTCACATGATTATTGAAATCATGACGTTGTTCTTTGATCGAGTTAAATAGCGCATCTATATTTTCCAAATAGACGTTTTGTACACTTTGTGCCGCTGCTTCTGTACGACGATTCAGAATCGTAATCAATCCTAATACCAAAGCAATAATCGCAACCGAACAAGCAGAAATAGTCAGGGTTAACCTGATTAATTGCTCATTCAGTGTCTGTTGTACTTCAGTCAGATCAGACACTACGGTGATAATCGCCGGGTACGTCAGCTCCACGGGAATAAAGGTTTTGAGCACCGGAACATTATCAAATTCGTCGGTAATCGATATCGTATTTCCTGATTTATTAACTTGCTTAATATTTGTTTTGTCGGTTGCACTCTTATACGAATAATCGTTATATAATGTCTCATTGTCTGAATACCAGATGACACCGCGCGAATTGAATTGATTGGCTTGATCGAGAAAGATAGGTGGATTAAAAATAGCGATCCCCAATGTCTGTCGACTGCGCTCTCCATTCAATATTTCACGAATAATCGCTTCTACACCTGTATTTTCCTGATATTGCCGGACCGATTTGTCATTGGTATAGACGTTAATAACATAATTAGTAGATCCATCATAATAATAGCCCCACTTCTCACCCGCCGAGTTCGCATTATCTACTTTGGAGATCATCGGTGCTCCCCAATAATCAGGAAGCTTCTGCCCGATCTCAACCGTAGGTATTTTGCCAGCCAGCAATTCTTGAACCGCTTTGAGCCAATCGGCTCGCCATTCTTCTTTGACAGCTAGTTCACTAGGATCAGAAGATCGTACAGGTACAATATTATTACCAGAAGGAGCTAAGAGTGTAATTCGATCCACACCCACTTGTTTACTCACTTCAGCCAATTGCTTATTGGTAATATTGTTCATGTCTGTCCCAATTTTAGATTGTGCAGCCTGCGCTGCCATTCTCAAGTTCTCCCCGATCAAATCCTCTACAAAAGCTTCGCCACTTTGAGATAACTTGATAGACGATCTAATTTGATCTGTGATTGCACGCATATTTTGTTCCTGAACCGAAATTAATGCTTTTCGCGTTGTTACGTAATAGGTAGTATTCACAATAATCAAGACAACTGTCATAACAGCCAAAATATATACAGTCACCGGAAAAGGTTTGGGTAACAGGCTCTTACGTTGTTTCATTTTAGCAAATTAACCCCCATCTATATCAGCACTTACTCCATGCCTTTTAGCCATATTAAAATCTTAAATGTCCGAATATCGACAAATTTCGATTCTTTTTTTAGTATCATACCATGAACAGCATAGGACTACACCTAATTTTCACAAAACTATACTATTAATTTATGGAAAAGATACCTTTATTTATTGTAACTGAGTGAACTAAATAAATCCATAAATAAAGGTCCTGTAAGCACTATTAATGCTATTCAGGACCTTTGTGGATAGAACCCAATCTATATTTTATGGTTAAGACTGATCTTTTTGCTGTTTGCGTTCAGCCCACCATTCCATATACTGATTTTCAAGCATATGGTATTCCTGTTGTTCGTACTGCTGACGCTCAGATAAAGAGATGACACTATCTTCATCATCGTAAATACGCCATAAATCTGTAAATAAATAGTCTTGGATCGCAATACATTGTCCTTGTTGTCTACCATTGACCCAAATGATGCCTTTTGTTGTACGCCTAATGATACGTACTTCGTCTATTGTACTTGCTTTTTGCCCCAAACGAATCATAGCTATCATTTGTCCAAACGTATACCACTGCATAGATAGATCGTCCTAGCGTTGAATTAATTTGAAATCATCATAATGGAATCCTGGTGCTACCACGCAAGATACAAATACAGGATCATTGCCTAATGGACGTGCCATTTGCCATTCTCCTGCTGGAATTAACACTTGTGGTGTCTGCCCGACTTCAATATCCATACCCAGAATCATTTTCTTGCCTTCTACGGGTTGATCGCCTTTACCACCTAATGTTAATTCAAGTGGACTACCGGAGTGAATCAACCACAATTCGTCTGAATGCACAACATGCCAATCCGAGATTTCATCGCCGTGCAGGATAAAATAGATCGATGTTGCTGAGAAACGTGGCCCTGAATATTGTTCAGGCAAAATATCTTTTGGAATTTCAAAAGAAGCTTTCCACATTTCTTTGTACCAACCGCCTTCACGGTGTTCGTTCATATCGAGTAATTTCACTAATGGAGATAAAGGTAATTTCGTTCCCATGTGCAATAACCTTCTTTCATCAAAGTTTGGAGTGTTGTGTTAATCAGCAATACTAATCAGGGGTTGCGTTGTAATCGTTACATTGCCTGCAATAGCGCGTGAGATCATACACGATTGCTCTGCTTTATGTGCCAGTACAGTCGCTTTCTCTACCTGATCGGCTGACTCTGTGTGGAGTACAATTTCCGGGCGATGAATAATCTGTTCATACGTAAAGATATTATTGGTTACATCTACAATACCTTCAGATTTCATCGTTAACTGTGCAACCGTAATACTCGAACGTTCAAGCATCGCTGCAAGTGTAATAATATAACAGGTTGCTGCTGCACCCAAAAGCATCTCATCCGGATTGGTTCCTGTACCCGGTCCACCCATAGGTTGGGGGATAGAAATCGCAGTTTTGAGATTGCCTGACTCAATCGTACCTTCACTGTTCCGTCCGCCATACCAATTCGCATCCAGTACAAATTGATGTTTCATTATGCGTTCATCTCCTTGCTTTGCTTACACACTTGATCTTGAACATTTTACCATATTCTATCGTATGTATCATTTCCAAAATAAAAACGTTCTTTCAATAAGCGTATTTGCGTATTGAAGAACGTTCTATAGATTTTATAAAATAGAGCGTCTGCTGCTTGACCATTCAAAAGTCTTTTTTGTAAAAGCGACGCATTCCCCAGAAGAATAAAATAACCGTATAAATACCAGCATAAAAAATAAATGTAGCAGACGGTGCTTGTCCAATCCCCATACCACCACGCATCTGCTGATCAATATTAAACATCCCTGCTAATTGATCTACATTTAACATTACAGCTAACATTTTGCGTTGGATGGCGTCTGCTGGCATCACCAATGAAATCATTCCTGTAATATTGTACAGAGAACGAGCCATTTCGGGCTTCATATCAGCTCCAGCAGATAATTTTTCCACCATACCCCCTAACCAACCTGCTCCATATAACATCGTCATAAATACACCATTTCCAAGTGCTGAAAATAATGTAGCGCCCAGTAAAGTCACAGTAACTAGTAGAGGTACGGTAAGCGCAAATAATAAAAACGATTGTATATGTAAAACAAGACTTTGCGGTACAGTCGCATAGGTGTTTGCAACAGCAACGATAGCAATATACAAAACTAAAGCATACACGATGCCAAATAAAGTGTATCCGAGCCAGCGTCCCAAATACCATTTCCAACGCTGAATTGGACGGGTTAACATCGATTGCATCATGCTAATCTCAGCTTCCCCAGATATCGAAGAAAAAGAACTAAAAATAATTAAAAAAGCTAAAATAAAACTTCCAAAAAAGAAACCTAACGTCAAAATAGAAGCTCCATTTATAAACTGCATCACTAACTGTTGACTGGGATCTATACCCGATGATTCCCCGAGAATTCGGGCAATAAATGAAAAAACAATAATAAATAACACAGTCATAATCAGTGTCATCATTACCACTTTTTTGCGCATTAATTCTTTCCAGGTCATACCAATCACTGTTGTCATTATTGCTCCCCCCTGTGACTTAGACCGGATACAGCATCCATAAACCACTCTTCTAATCGTTCTTTCACTGGTTCTACATTGTATAAGGTCATCCCTTGATTTACTATCAATGTATTCAACCAACCAATCTGTTCTTCATTATCTATCGTTGCTTCTAACCAAACAGTCTCTTGTCCTACAGGCAATACCGAAGTAGCCGATGTTATAGATGGATTCATATATCGCTTTATCGCAATACCGCTCGTCTCGCTTAACCACGGTAGAATCTCCGGTGTGAATCCGCCAACTTTAAAACGCCATTTGGTCTGTGTGTATAACACCTGACTGACTTGTCCATGACGCAAAATCTGTCCATTATTCAGTAAGGCGATGCGTTCACATATACTTTCTACTTCTTCTAATAAATGTGAATTTAAAAAGATCGTTTTACCTTCATTTTTTAAATTTTTAAGCAGTTCACGTACCTCTGAGCGACCTATCGGATCTAATGCAGAAGAAGGTTCATCGAGAAATAAAATAGGTGGATCATTGACTAATGCGCAAGCCATACCTAGGCGTTGTTGCATCCCTTTAGAGTAATGTTTGACTCTGTCTATTCCACGCTTACCGATACCGACTTGATCTAACAATTGCTTAATCCGTGGCTTAATCGTACTCTGATCCATACCACACAGACGACTATGCAATCGAACCACTTCTTCACCGGTTAACCATTCTTGGTAACGATACAGCTCAGGCAAATAACCGACATGTTGCTTAGCGGCTAAAGAACCAATCGGTTCTCCAAATAATGTAGCTCTTCCTGAAGTCGGTGCTGTTAATCCAACTAGCATTTTGACCAACGTACTTTTGCCTGCACCATTGGGACCGAGGAAGCCAAAGGCTTCCCCTTTTCCCACACTAATCGTTACATTGCGACAACCTCGACCATTATCATATTCTTTGGTTAATTGCTGAATATCGATCGCTACTGTATTCATGATTGGATCAACTTCTCAATTTCTTTTGTAAATGTTTCTTTGGTGTTAGATTTGTCTGCACTATTCAATTCAAACGTAAATAATTCTCCATTGTGAATCCATGTTGCACCATAAGCTGCTGTTGTATCATCATGATAATTGTATGTTGTAACTAAAACAGGTACTCCTGCTATGGTTACACGTTCATTTGTGCCATCTGATACTACAGGTAATGGCAATGAACCATCAATAATTTTATCACTTTGCAATCCATCTTTAAGGGATTGCGGTAAGAAAGGTAAATTAGCAATAGCTTTAAACACTTCCTCTGTTGAAACAGAAGCATCAAATTGTACAGTTGGAACTTTAGTTTGAGTTAACATTGCAAATCGATCTTCTGTAGTCATAGTGTATTCAATAGTCTCTGGAAAATGCATTGTAATCGGAGTATTGTTCAACGATTGAGGTAACAAATCTGTACCTCCTAGACTTTGGATCGCTTTGTTAATCTCATCAACATTCATATTTAATGTCTCTGTTCTTGAGCTTCGTACGTAAGCCGTGCTTTCATCATTTTTAGAAGCTTCTTTGATTAATGTGTAATTTAATAGCGTAGCTGCTTTTGAAGGATTAAAGTCTCCCTCTACTTTGCCATATGTTGAAGTGAATGTTCCAAAACGATTTTCACTTTCTCCTAAGTCACCTTTGCTTCTGTATTGATCAAACATATCAGACAATTGCTGGTCATCTACAGTCGTTAATGTCTGTACACGGAATTGATCTAACAGTGCAGCCATTGCATTATTTCCAAATGGAGTGGATATGACTGCTCCAGCAATCACACAAGCAGCAACACCTGTAGTCCATCTTTTGCGAGCAGAACTCATTTTACGGCGACGCTTAACTGTTGGTTCTGTTGACGAAATATGAGATTGTTCTTCATTCGGTTTTTTCATAGTATTTACACTCCTTTGAGATTGTTGTGGTTGTGATGGATCATCTATTTGAAATAATTGCGGTTCATTTGCCCATTGTTGCCATTTCGGATGTGGTGTCTCCGTGACAAGGCGACGTTGTAGTTTTTTCCAGGCTTCATCCGTCGCATGAGATGAATCTGTGGGTTCTGTAGGCTGAATGACACTCGGTTCATGCGGAAATTTGCTCACGTCTATTCCTCCTTTTGTGATTGATTTACGTAGACCGTAACATCTTTTTACGTAATTTATTGGTCGCTCGATGTAGTAGTGTACCGACAAGCAGTGGTTTGAGTTGAAGCTCTTCCGCAATCTCTGCGTAACTGTAACCCGAGTATTTCATCAGTAAAGCTTGTCGATCTCGTAGCGGTAATTGTTCTAACCATTCTTGTACTTCCGCTTGTTCCATTTGTTGAATGACCACATCTTCACCAGAAGGTGGAGAATGTTGAAGATCATAGTATTGTTCTTGTTTATTTTGCAGTCGGCGTTCTCTAGCCTTTTTATCCATATAATCATAAGCAATCCGTGTTAATACGCGGTGTAACCATGCCCCTATCGCTTGAGGGTCATCGGGTGGATTGCGATATAAACGTAGAAAGACTTCTTGTGCCAGATCGTCTGCTATCGCTTCATCCCGTAGTAAAGCATAAAGCTTGCGTTTGACGATCGGATAATGTTCATAAAATATCTGTTGAAATTGTTCCGGTTCCGGAATGTCCATGTTTTGCATGCTCCTTTCCGCTGCAGCTATAAGAAAGACGAGCTGTGTTTGATTTTTGTATCTATTCTGTATTTATTTATTTTTTGAAATGATTGAATCCGTCTATTTGCATAGTCTATTGGCATGATTTTCGACAATATCATACATAAATAAAAAAGGAATTTGTTAGTCAACATGTACAAAGTTCGATATAATAGCAAATAATCATCCAATATATTCAAATCATGTCGTATACTACCTATAATGAAAAGTATTTGGGATCTAAACGAATTTGAGGAGCGGACGCTAATGCTTTGGTTACAACCATTTGAACTTCAATTAGATGCTGTTTTTGAGGAAGCGAAGCAAAAAGTAGCCCATTTTCCAAAGCCATTAAATGAATTAGGATTAACCTATTTAGCCAAATTCGATATTCGTCAAAAACACAGCACCAAAAATTATGTCTGCTATTTGTTACCTTTCTGGATTGCAGACACTCTTCAAGCGTATCCAGCTTCAAATCTACATTCTACGACTGTACCTGTCTCCAGATCTGTATCTTCCCTTCAATCATTGCCTGAATTATCTCATCGTATGGGCGTAGCCAATATATTTTGTATGCTTCATTTTTTTATTCAAGATGATCTGATGGATACGCCCAATCTACCTGCTGATCAATTACATGATCTTATCCCGCTCAGTCAGTTATTTTGGAATGAGTTTGTTAGTATCTGTGGCGAAAATCTAGGGGATCATTCTTTATTCTGGTCATATTACAAGCAATTTTTAGCACAATGGGCAAGCGCTGTCTACAATGAAGCAGAGTCAGATTATTTGTTCCAACAACCTGAAATGATTGCTGGTAAAGTCAGTCCGCTCAAAATTTCGCTTATTGCTATGTTGCTTCAGTCGGATCGTATGGATATGTTACCTGATCTATTACATCAACTGGATCAAGCACTTATCGTTCTGCAAATGAATGATGATCTTACGGATTGGGAAGAAGATATGGTCGAACGCAATTATAATTGTCTGCTTGCTTTTATTCGTCATGAGGCTGTTGAACAGAAACAAGCTTTATTTACAGATAAAGTGACTCCTACTCAAGTGCAGCAAGCAATTTATGATCAAGATGTGCTTCAGCGGTATGCTCAGTATGCTGAATCTTCTTTTACCGAGGACCCTTCATCCTTTGGTTCAGAGTCTTTAATCGCCTTTCGCAACTATTTAATTACACAACTATACCAAGCAGCATCTTCGGTAAATGACGCTCGAAATACCCTTTTACAGGGTAGCCTACTGTACTATATCCAAAAAGACCTGACATCTTCATAGATTTTTAGAATTAGACATGATACACTTATTAGGTAATTATAACCATTTGAGGGAGGAAGATTAATATGTCCAGCCAAGCTATTTTTCAAGCACAGGTTATTCAAAAGGCATGGGAAGACCCTAGTTTTATGGAGATGTTAAAAACCGATCCAAAAACAGCATTAAAAGATGTATTAGGTATTTCTTTCCCGGATCATGTGCAACTGAAAACGGTTGAAGAAAAAAGCGATGAGTTCTATTTGGTCATTCCTCCGAAGCCTTCATCTATGATGGCTGATGCTAAAGTGAAAGTTGATGCTGGTTGGTAATATTCCTCTTTGATACTTGTATGTTCTTTTATACTTAAAACACATAGGCTATTTCACACAAAAAAACTGTTAAACTCTTCTAACAGCGAACCCCTTAATCTTGCGGGTTCGCTGCTGGAAGATGAATAACAGCCTCTGTTCCTATATTCTTTTGACTTTTAAACTCTAACACTCCCCCGAGCGCTTCTATAATCCGGAAAGTCACCATAAGCCCCAAGCCTGTTCCTTTGGTTTTATTCGAAAAGTAAGGTTCTCCTAATCGTTTTAACTCTTCTTCTGTCATTCCACTTCCGTTATCTTGAATATGAATTTCAATTTCTTGATCTTGCTGTTCTGCCCAAATATGAATTTTGCCTTCTTCCGGTAAAGCTTCAATACTGTTTTTGACGATATTAATCAACGCTTGCTTAAACTTGGACGAGTTCCCTCGAATCTCAATATCTTCCGGTATATTGATACTGATCGTTCCGCCTGCTAATGTAGCCAGTGGTCGCATAATCCCTTCGATATGTTGGAATTCTTGCGATAAATTCAGTGTGTTTATTTTATCAAATTCAGGCTTCGCAAAGGTAAGAAAATCTGTAATAATCGCTGATGCCCGATCCAGTTCTTCTAAAGCGATTTTTAAATGTTCACGGCCTTTATCATCGGTATTCATCTGTAATAATTGCAAAAATCCTCGTGTGACTTGTAATGGATTACGTACCTCATGGGCGACAGAAGCAGCCAGTTCGCTAATAATATCCATTTTCTCTGAGCGTTGTAATTCGTTATTGAATAGTTCTAATCGGCTAGAGTAAAGCACCATTTGTTGATGATTTTGTGCAAATCGTCTTGCCATTACAGAGATCAACGATATCACAAAAATCATAACTCCCCATTTCCACAGGGTCACACTATAGGCGCCTCCTTGAATATAAAACCATGTTAATTCTCCACCGCTAATCAAAGCAAAAATAGAAAATCCAGAAGCAAACAAAATCGCATCTTTATTTTTACGGAAAGCATAAGTGATTGCGACTACCATCAAAATTAACAATTGCACAATCAGTAAAATGCCTAATATTTTGACAGAAATAAAGTAATAAATAGAGAAATAGCGTTCACTGGTCAAAATATTAAAAACCATTGCCATCACACAGATAAAAGAATACGCATATTGTATCTTTTTCATTTTGGTGATAATCCCTTTGTATCCACTACCAAATACACATTCAAAGAAATAAAGTAATGCAGGCAATAATATAAATAAGCTTAAATCCAGTAAAACCGAATACAATTTATAATACGTTGGATAAAAAGTAAACAAAAATGGCGAGTAAGTTACCACTAATATGCCCAAAGAAAGAATGATGGCTGCTAGACTAAGCCACATGCGTAATTGATCGCGGCGCAAGAATACAGAACAGATCACCATGACCAACGATATAAAGATACAAGCACTGCCCAGTACCACATCAATCAGATCCGAACTAACATACTGGATTAACATATCCTGATAATCGCCGACCATAATCCCTTGCTTGAGACTAATCTGCTCACGAGCGGACTCAACCCAGATATACAGCATCTTATAAGAATCTTGCTTCATCAGTGGAAGCAACAATTGATTTTGTTCATACGCATAACTTCGCTTAGATTCAAAAATCTTATCTTTATCCAAATAGACGATAATATGTTTACCATTTAATTCAGGAATCAATACACCTGCTGTGTTCCATGTAAGTTCAGGCAATGGTATACGAATCCATGCTGAGGAACTATTAACCGGTTTGCCATCTTTCATAATTTCGGAAGAGATCCATGAGCTATCTTGTTCACTTTCCCATGGTTTGGATGTGAGTGTATTTTGAGATTGCCATTTGATTTGCCAGTAATTAATAGACTGACCTGTTCGTTTTTCACTTTGAGTTGAAAATAAAGATAACGCCAGTACGACTACTATAACTGCGATTAAAACCCCTATTAAGGCTTTGGACAGAATCTTCATTTCAGCACCTCATTATAAATAAACTATCGAATACGTATTTCTTGGAAAATATACCCACCTCTATGTATTATACTTGCTCTCTCACTTCAGAGATACCATTAATTTCATAACCAGAAAAGGTCTACAAAACATGGCAAAAAGCCTGTTATATCGACTGTTTTTTCATTTGTTTAAGCTTTATTTTATGAAGTGGTGATTACGCTTTCGGAAACATGAACTATACTAGATACCTTATCAATAAATAACAAAAAAAGACAATACTATTCATAAAAATAAGCATTTATCGTTTGGTTATAGGCAGACTAGGGTAAGCACTACTCATATACGGACGTATTGGAGGGAATTAATAATGACAGACAAAGAACATTACGACGACGTATTTTGGAAAACACGCAACACTCTTTTAAATGATGAAGATTCACAAACTAACATCGATGATGAATTACCTGAAGATGCTAAAAAAGCAGTGATTTTACCTGAAAAGATGGATACACCTCTTTTTGGAGAACTTGCTGATGAAGAAGATGCAGGTCCGCATCCTAGCACTGACCCCGAAGATCCTGAATCTGATGCTGCTCATCTTAACCATGAGCCCAAAGATAAAGAATAATGTGATATTTTATATAAATTAAAATGTCACTTATTAAAAGAAACCTGTTCTCACGTAAATAGTGAAAACAGGTTTCTTTTTGTATTTTAAAATAGCAATATCCCCGGGATGATCATTATTTGCGACCATAATCGGCTTTGATTTCGCCCCAACTTTTCGTTTCCCATTTTAGAATTTTATTTTCATACTTGTGTGTCCGTAGCCATTGTTCAGCACGATCGACCAGATCCCAGATTTCAGCTGTAGAAGCATCACGAACCAATGTTGAAACTGCTTTTTTCTGTTTCACCCATTTTAGAGCATTGGCAGAATCACTATAGATCGTTCGGTTACTTCCTTGACGGTGAAGATACGCCAGCGCATGCACAATCGCTAGAAATTCACCCAAATTATTGGTTCCTTTGGCGATTGGACCGCAACTAAAGATCACTTTGCCTGTCTGTGTATCGACCCCTTGATACTCTACAGGCCCTGGATTGCCACGTGTGCCTACATCTACTGAGATGCTGTCATACTCTATTTGATCTTTGGAAATCGTAGAGGAAGACGAAGTGCGTTTGCTATAGCTATTCCCGCTACTGGAAGAACTGGAAGAGGAACTACTTTTTCCTTGTCCCCAATGCTTTTTCCATCCTTCTGCATATACTTTTTCAGCTTCAGCTAACGTTTCATACGATTTATATTTTGCATCTTTGTATCCATTGGTATTTTGCTGACAATCTGCCCAAGAGCTGTATATCCCCGGACGATGCCCTTCCCAGACTACATAATATTTTGACTTTGCCATACAGACCTCCGTATTTGTATTACATGTTTAATTTGAATGAGATGACTTTTCAAGAACAGGAATCTTCCAACTGCGCCGTTTGACAAAAATCGCACAGACCAACAACATCAGTCCATTGATTACAAATACCCAGCGAATATCGATCCAATGTCCAAGTAGACCACCGATAATGGGCCCTGCCATCGTTGCGATCTGGGAAGCGGATTGATTTAAGCCAAAAGCTCTACCGCGAAAATCAGACGGTGTGACTTTGACAATCATAGCGTTGATCGAAGGTAAGACTGCCGCATAAAATAAACCATATGCAAATCGCAATATACCAAATCCCCAAATATTCGTAAAGAAAAATTGCAGAAGATTACCAATCCCACTTCCTAATAAACCAATAAATAAAATTTTTCCATATCCTATTTTACCACCTATTTTGCCCCAGCGTGGAGCCATAATTAATGTGGCTACACCTACCGCAGAGAAGACGATTCCTGAACTTAAAGAAGCATTATTGCTGGATACGCCTATACTTTGCACATAGATAGTAATCAACGGTTCCAAAATCATAATCGAGAAGGTGCTAATCCCTGCAAGAGTGAGCAAAGCGACAAATATCGGATTACCAGCGGCTTGCTTGAGATCATCACGTACATGAGAACGCTTAGCAGAACGATTAAAGTTATGTTCTTTCGCCCAGAATGTAGCGATAAGAGCTGCAATCAATACAATACCTGCTGAAAATAAAAATGTATTTCGATTACCAAAATAGTAACTGACGACTCCACCGATCAGTGGACCTATGATCGTTCCTGTCGCTCCTGATGTTGCCATCACACCAAGCGCATAACCGGTTTTGTTCTCTGGTGTATTTGTTCCAACAAGAGCGATCGATGCAGGAACGAATCCAGCAAGCAACCCTTGAAAAATACGCACCACTAGAAATAAATACGGATCGGTCACAAAATAATTAATCAAATATAAAGCCGCTAGACTAAAGCCTGAACGAATCAACATCGGTTTCCGTCCATATTTATCCGATAATGATCCCCAAAACGGTGAAATCAAAGCACTGGCTAAAAAGGTAATGCCGAATGCGACCCCTGACCATATTTCCAAATTGCTTGTCACGCCCAAATCTGCTTTTAGAAAAATAGGTAAAAATGGGAT
Source organism: Paenibacillus sp. CFBP13512 (assembly GCF_005233705.1). Classification (NCBI taxonomy): domain Bacteria; kingdom Bacillati; phylum Bacillota; class Bacilli; order Caryophanales; family Paenibacillaceae; genus Paenibacillus; species Paenibacillus sp. CFBP13512. The sequence goes on from NZ_QGAD01000002.1 coordinate 226,565, forward strand.
CGAGATCGAATACGCTGTACTACAAAAAAATACACCTAACCACAGTACAACTAAATTTCGTTTCCATGAAAAGTCTTCGATAGCTACCACGTATGTCTGCACGCCCTTTCCAGTAGACAAGTCAAATATCTTACATTCTACTCTTGTTTAACCCAATATCCAAATTCATGATCTACAAATAAACAAAGTGATACCAATTTATAAGAGAGCGATTGCAATATTATAAATTCGGGTAAAGTACATGTAAGCCAAATCCATGATTAACGAAATCAAAATAGATGTACTTATAACCTAAGGGAGATGAATGATAATGAACAAACCATTTGACGATAATAGAGATGCTGCGGCACAAGAATATAACAGATACCGGACAACAGAACCAGTCACTTCCGATATAGAGGATGAATTACGTACGATTCCTGAAAATGATCTTGATATTATCAATCCTACTGCACGTGATGAAGAAGGTATTCAACCAATCACAGGTGAAGATGTAGCTGTACGTGAAGCAAATGCAGAACTTGAAAATGAACATGATGTGACTCCATACAGTATCGATCTAGATGTGGCAGAGACACCGATTGATACAGGTAATGATCTAAATAGTGATCCATTGACCGATTTGGAAGATGTAACACTGGATGATGAATTCCCTGATATTCCAGATGCAGATGTATTAGATGGTGAGACGCCTGTTGATCCAGCCGCTGTACCTTTGGAAGATCAAGATGCGCATGGAACCGATATATTAAACGGATCAACAGGTGAAGACGAACCCGATCGTTTTGGACGTTAATAAGGAGGAATAGATATGAGTACTCATGATAAAGATCAGGACAAAGAAAAGAAAAACTTGGTCACTGAACGCGATAATGATGATGAATTTGGATTGTTCAAAGAAGACTCTTTTCCCGATTCTGCTCCAGACGAGATTCAAAAAAGAGTGATCGATAATGAACTTCCTCACGATAACGAGTTACCACGTCATGAGAAAGATAAAGACAAGCCTGAAATCGAATAGAATGTGATTAAATAAAAAGAACCTTTCCTTATTCATCTTAGGAAAGGTTCTTTTTATTTTATATTAAATGTTATTCTATTCTCTACATATTCTACTTACGTCTTCTCAATAACGATAATACAAGTACTATCCGGTAAAGGAACCGATTCGCCCCATTCATCCATCATTTTGACTTTATCTTGCAAAGCTTCGGTATATCCTGCTTGTAAAAAAGATTCTGCATGAACTATATTTGCCGATGTTCCTAAAGTCTGTTCGATAAATGCACGATATTCAGATGGTGTTAAGTAGCCGAATTGTTCCTGTACTTCATGTACATATGCTTCTTCTCCCCATGTGTACGTATATAGAAATTCCATCGCATCGTTCACAGGCATCAATACTTCTTGTTCTCCGATCACTTCAAACTGAATCGAACGACCGGCAAAATCTTGAGCATATCGTTGTAATGTCGGTAGACCATCTTCTTGTAAAAATTGAATACGTCGCTTCTGCCCTGTCGGTTCTGTCATAATGCCATCTCGAATAATAATCCGTCCACCTGTGGATAACACATCGTACGCACTGGATAGTGCTGCTGCTACCGTTTCCAGATTGAACTTTTTGCCCTGAAATGGAATATACGAATATAACTCATGTAGAATCGACGAAAATAATACACTATCTACACTTCCCGGTTCGACGATATCTCGTAACGCTAGCGCATCGCCCTTTTTCACTTCCCACGAACGACCTTCTAACTGCTTTTTGCGCTGTAACGCTTCGATCACATTTTCAGAAATATCTATTCCGATTGCTCGCTTATCCGACCATTCTTCTTCGATCAAGTCTAGCATCACACCGCCACCCGGGCCGATATCAATAATCGTCTGACCGACAATATACTGAAGTAAGATTCGTTTGTAATCGACGGTCTGATTCATCATTTCCAGATAACTTTCTTCATTATGAAAACGATCATACGCATCCCGCCGTAATCCAAATAGATCGAATAATAACAATACTGCTTTTTCATATAATGGAGATTTCTCTGCTTCGATACAGAATTCGATTAATTTCTCTGCCGCTGGTGAAAAAACAAAGTTAAAAAAGACAGTATCCGCAATATGAGGTTCTTGTACACATTCATACTCCAAATGCGGACTATCTTGTACCCATTTACCGGAAGACAACTGATCCCATGACCAATCACCAAGTACTTTTTCGATGATTCGCTTTTTGTAGACATTCACTTTTTTGATCCCTTTATAATCGTAATACATCGTATTCATTAGTCGTTCAAAACTAATATGTCGTACCCCTTCAGGAATCATCCGACTGATCCATGTGAATATTTTGGCAAACTCTTCAAATGAAAAGTCTTGCAACGCCGCTTCTACATACCAGAATGTCTGATCGTGAAGACGTTCAAAAGAGGATACTACCGGAAAATCAGTATTCAACTGATGCAGACTTTCGGCAGTATTTTCCCCTTTGTTGATACTGGCAGTACGCAAACGCAGGATACGATCTTCTGTTGTCCACCCTACCGGTTGCTGGTCATACACGATCGGTTGAATTAAAGAAAGCACATCGTCTTGTACCTTTTGCCATAACTCTGGAGATACAGCTTCTATAATACAGCGATTCAAAACAAGCAATGTGCTTTTCATTTCTTCAGGAGACAAGATACCATGACTGACTTGATCGGTAAGCGGAAGATTTTCTGCAAAAGGTACTTCTCCACGCAGACATTGACCTATCAGTCCATGCGTACGAATCAATGTAGCTACCAGTTGTGTCCGTTCTTGCTCTGGATCGGCTGAAGCATGCAGATACAGTTCTGCTGAGCCTTCATTATGTACAAATAAATTAATCCCTTGTTCTTGCCAGCGTATCCGCTCACGTACTGTTCCACCTTTGGCTGTTTCCGACCAGATCAGTACTTCTTCGATCAGTTCTTTTTGCCAGAACGATACTCGTAATTGATCTAATATACGTAAAGTACGCTCTACATAATCAAGCACCGGATTCGCATGGCTTAATTCTTGTAAAGTCGTTACACGTTCCAGATTCACAATACGTTCTTCTGCGGATACCAAATATGTTAACCAGAGCTGTGGCTGTTCTACCGTCGGATATCCAAGTTCTCGGTAATGTTCTATTGCGGTTAATGAATGTAGCATCGGTTCACATCCTTATTTTCTCCAGAGTATAGGGTTTAGGGTTATTGTTAGTTTACCCGTTTTGACATCTATTGATCATAAAAAAAGCGTTGAACATGATGTTCAGCGCTCTTTATTTTATTTGCCCATAGGTGATTCGACGAATTCTTTACCTACCGAATATCGTTTATCTTTGTTAATAATATCTCCCAACCAACGGCTTAACTTCACACCACTCTCTTCTGCGGTATAGAAAACACGTGATGGAGATAACGTATGCGGAGTACTTCGCTTTTTGGTGCCCACTCCATAGTCGGTTACAAAGTAATAATAATTTTCTAATTCTTGATCCAATTGACCCGCTGAATCGAGCATACCTTGAGACCAACTTTGAGTCATCGTGTCGTCCCCACTCACCAGTCCAATCGTCTGTTGATTCAGCACTGCTTCATAAGAAGGTAATACTTTATCATATAACGTATTCGATTGTAGCAAAATCGTATTGGCTGGCAATTTCTGTGCATTATAACGAAAAGCAGCAGCAATAATATCTTCTTCAATCGGATAACCGAAATGTTGTTCGAACTTGGATTGCCAGACCTCATCCATAATATGATGCCACTGATGAGAGGATAAATACGAACCATCTGCATAATGATAAATCTGAGCATTAGGATACTGTTCAGCAATATGAGGTGCCCAGAAGGCTGATCCAAAACCGCCTGCACTGGCTCCTGCGATAAATAATTTGTCCGGCTCTGTCATATGATCGAATAACCAATCTAATCCTTTTAACGTATTCGGTCTGCCACTGTAATGAGCAGTAAAATGAATTTTACCTTTTCCTTTGTACTTCACTTTATTGTTACCAATATGGAAGTCTCCTGTGGCATAAGGAATATAGACAATCGTCCAATCGTAAAAAGGATTATCTTCACGATGATTATCGAGCATACCGCCTAATAAGTCAGTTTTGTAAAAAGGAATATTGGCAAAATAATAACCTAATTCTCGATTATGCAACAATGTACGTAGCCCAAATGGCTTGGAGGCTGTATTGCGATCCCAGCTAATCCCTCCACCTGAAAAATACACAACCACATTATTACTTCTTCCCCGCTTGGTCAGCAGGTAGTACGGTGATCCATCGCCTGCAACCACAATACCGCTTAGATCCACACGATTCCATTTGTATAATGGAGACTCTTCAAAGCTTACTACACGGGTAGGACGCTTAATTACAAATAAAATGACAACAACGACAACCGCTACAATAATCAACCATTCAATGGTGGTCAAAACCATGTTGATTCCTCTTTTCCCACTTACTCTTCCTGTACGATAAACACTTTGGTTTTGCGCGGTGTACGATTCGCCTTTTTACCTTTGAGTAGCCATAGATCTGGTGTATCACTTACATCTTTCACTTCTAATTGAAAAGAAGTATTCGGTAACGTTCGATTAAAACGCAAAAATAAGCGATTACCATCTACAGCTGATTGACTGACTTTCAACTCATAAGATTTACCCAATCCTGTGGCTGGATATAACGTTACTGTACCGATCGAATGAGGATCAATGCGCTTATTGTAAATGATCATCACTTCATCAGGCGCTATACGTAGACCTGATGAAGGTAACGGAGGCTCTGCATACATATACCCACCAATATGGTATTCATAAGCGGTCCAGTTCTGATATCCAAGTGAATACGCATGATGTTCCATCTCATCAATCCAGCGTCTTCCTTTGATCATACTGGATTTGGAGCCGATATCGGCTTGAATCCCGAGTGGTAATTTGGGATATAAAGCTCGTATAGGTGCAGCGATACTTTCATAATCTCGTATATAATTAGACGGTAGACCTCGCTTCATCCAATCCGGCCAGTGGGTCTGTAGCATATGCATATCTGGCTTCACTAAATCGATCATCGCTAGTGCATCCAACCCTTGCCATTCACGTAGTTTCTTTGTTGCTTCTGCATCACGTACAGCCAGTGACCATGTAGCGACTTTGATATCCGGGCGCACATCTCTTGCTCCATGTTCGCCATTAATAATTTCATGGATTAATCCATTGACTGCTTCTACACGCATCTCTACCCAGCGTTCGTAAATATAAGGAATCTTTGTATAATAATTGGCTGATGAAGAATGGGTAAAGTTCGGCATGTCCATACCATATTTATCTTTAAAAGCTTGCTGTGCAAGCGGTCCTACATCTCCATAGACTCCACGCTCAATCCCATTCCATTCTGGAAAATAAGGTTCGGCAATCTCAATGCCATCAAAAGGAACATTTTCGACTAAATAAGCAATCACTTCTTTTTTCCATTGAATATAATCGGTTGAAAAATGAGAAAAACGCTCAAATCCATCATTGATCGGCTTGATCAATTCCATACGCCAGGATGACCATGCTTCAGGAGCAAGTTCAACACTGAATGTACCGTTGCCTAGCACCAATGCCCAGACAGCGATTTCTCGCCGTTGTAAAGCTTCTACTAATAACACATCAACCTGCTGTTCATTAACAACAAAATAATGAACCGTTCGGTATCCGGCAAGTGCCAATTCATCTGCTATACTATCTGGCGAACGGTTCGCATAATACGGAAATAACGGATCAATCTGTATACTTGCACCATGCATTGCCCATGGACGATTACGCTGTAGAGGTGTATTCATCGTCTTGCTCCTCCTGCTCGGTATACCGGTGGTTTTCGTTTACGCCAGAACAACTGAAGAGATCGGTGTGCACACCACAATGAAAAGCCAGTAAAGATCACACCCCATATCACAGCTGGAATCCCAAATTGTTGGGCTAATCCTGCTGCATCTCCTGCTCCCGAAGGGCTGGTAATACTAAGCCAAAGAATCGTAATCGAAGATAATACGGATTCTTCTAGGGTCAAAAATAAAATCACTAAATAATACCCATTACGTAACCATTCCGGTGCAATCATCATCACACCACTTACAATCACAAATCCGATTAACCAGTATAGGCCGAACCCCTGATGCACATACAAGATCAGCATAATGAGTCCAATCATACCCGTTAGCAATATGCCTGCTTTTTGCTTGCGTTTGTGATACAGGTAAAATAAAACAATCACAAAAATCGAAGAACCCATATATCCTGCCAATCCGATCGGAAGTCCACTCCAGGTTGAACTTATCGTGGTATAAGTCACTCCACTATGGTCTGCATTGAGTTCTATACCACTTACTTGACCGGATGTAATCAACGTAATCATGGCATGCCCGAATTCATGAATCATCGTATTCAAATTACGAAATAACGAGGAAAATGGAATCAACCGCGTCAAAACAGCAGATGCGATTAACAGCAAAATCGTATTTAACCATTTATTCAAAAGGTCACACCCTTACTATATTAAGTTGCTATCTTAAATATATCGCTTTACGATCTTTAAATCCATCTTCAACCTTTACTCCTTATGGTATAATTTGTGAATCAAATCATTCCTAAAGGAGGCTCTATCACTGTGGAACATAACGATAAAGTGGAACAACTGGAACAGCGTATACGCAGGCTTGAGCATGAAGTTGCTGAATTGAAGCAATTTGAAATGCAGCGCAGACAGGCTTCAGCACCTCGTCCACCTGTTCCTCCCCAGCGAACAGCTCCACCATCTGGTTCACCTTTCACTCCGCCTCCGCCAGAACCTCACTGGCAAGGCGCTCACGTGAATGCACCACCACCTAATGCAAATTATGGCGTGAGACCACAACAGGGGCAGTATGCAGGTGCACAACGTCCATCTGCACAAGCACAGCAACCGCCTTATACGCCACCTGTTCCTAAGCCACCCAAAGACTGGGAACATCTGATTGCGCGTGTATGGTTACCACGTGTGTTTATCGTTGTCCTTATTCTCGGGATTGTATGGGGATTTATTGCTGTCGTCAAAGCAGGCTATTTGTCTGAACCGATTCGTTGCATTTTAGGCGTACTTGTAGCGGCTGTGCTGTACTGGTTAGGAGAACGTGAGGTCAGCAAAGAACGACCCGCACTTGGCAAAGTCTTATTAGGCGGCTCAATCGCTATTCTGATTTTGTCTATTGTCGCATCGTATCTATTATATGATCTGCTTCCGTTTATTTTTGCGTTTTTACTTTATATAGGCGCACTCGTTTTTGCTGTCTATATTGCTCTTAGTCAACGATCACAATCGATTGTTGGGATTACATTGGTTGCAGGTTATCTTGCACCCGTCTTAATTGCACCTACTCATCCGAATCTATGGATATTCGCTGGATTTGAAACGATTTTCTCAGCGGTCATGTTAGTTGTAGCTATGAAATATTCATTCCGGGTCAGTTATATCCTGGCATTTGCATTACTACATATTACGCTTGGATTGAGTATGATCTGGTATGGCTTCTCTGTGCAAAATGTAGTAGCCGTTTTGGTTCAGCATGCTGTGATTTTAGCGATTTCTGTACTCTGGAAACAACGCAATACTAGCATGCAACTCGGTGTTCTATTTACCAGCTTCGCCTTTGTCGGTGGCTGGCTTACGATTTATTATCTGGATGGCAGTGAGACAGGCGCTCGCTGGATGATTGCTATTCTATCGCTCATGTACAGCATTTTGTATGCTTCAGGTATTCAAAAGCGTACTCCTGTCGGAATCGCTTATCCTGCAATGGCAATCTTTGGCTGGTTCTTATTATTAAATATGATTCCCAATTTCCCGGCTCGTATGGCTGTGATTTTGGTAGAAGGTACACTTGCGTTCTTACTCGCTCTTCGATTCCGTAACAAATTGCAATTGGTGCTAGCTTGTATTGTATATGCTTATGCCTTTTTGGCAACGTTCCTTGTTCCGATTGAACGATTCTGGTCTGCACATACATTCAACTGGTTAATTTTACTGATTACGATTGCTGTGATCTATCGTATTATCGGCAAATTTGTACGTTCAGATGATAAGAACTATGGTTCACTGTATCGCAAACGTTATATCTTGATGTGGGCAGAAGCGATATTAGGATTGGTCTATATCAGCCAACTGGTACAGGTCGCTTCAATGTCGCAAAATGCAGATGTTCGTCATCTTAGCCTTTCCAGTGCATGGATTATCTATGCGATTCTGATTATCGTGATCGGGATGGTTGTTCAGAAATCCAAACTGCGGATTATCGGAATACTGTTTATCTTTTTCACATTACTCAAAATTATTTTTATCGATCTTCCTGATATTTCGATTGGTGTACGTGCGATTCTGTTTATTATATTAGGTGTGGTTGGACTCGGATTATCGCGTCTATTCTACAAACGTCGGGATACGAATGGACAACCTCCATTACAACAGCAAGAAATATCGAATCCTGCCGAGCATCACGGTACAGATCAACAACATACTGAAGGCAACAAGGATGATCATCCGCTAAACGATCCAAAACCTAAAAACAATGATGATCTTTCATAAATGAAAAGATCCAAAATGAATGCCTAGAGAAAGAAGTGGAGAGATTGATTTTTACGATTTTGTACAGTGTGGTTCTACCGATTTTTGTTCTGATTGCGGTCGGGTCCATATTACAGCGTGTTTTTCAGTTGGATCTGTATACACTCGCCAAAATCAACTTTTACTGTATTACACCTGCGGCTGTTTTTATGAGTCTGTATCATTCCGATATGTCTGCTCAATTACTTGGAAGTGTTATCTTTTTTTACGCACTGTATGTGTTGATTCTGTATCTTTTGGGATCAGCAACATCCAAAATCATGGGATATACAAAAGGCAAAAAAGCCGCTTTTAACAACAGCATTATGCTCGATAATTCGGGCAACTATGGATTGCCTATCAATGATCTAGTGTTCAAAGGTGATCCACTGGCTGCTTCGATGCAGGCTTTGATTATGTCTTTGCAAAGTCTACTCACATTTACGTATGGTGTGATTTCAATTCAAGGTTCCAAGTTAAATGGTAATTACCGAACGGTCATTATCGGATTTCTGAAAATGCCTGTGCCGTATGCGTTGTTATTGGGCCTACTTATGCATGCTTTTGCTATTCCTTTGCCTGTGATTCTGTCTCAACCATTAACCTATGCACAACAATCCATGGTAGCAATCGCCTTGATCACTCTTGGCGCGCAGATAGTGAAGTACCCATTACGTCTCTATCGTAAAGATATTTATCTGAGTATGGCATTACGCTTATTCGCAGGACCGGCTATCGGGCTTCTCCTGATCTATGTACTGGATATTCATGGCATACCTGCACAAGCGCTTTTGATTGCTTCTGCGATGCCTACAGGGGTGAATACATCGATCCTGGCGGAAGAGTATCGGAATGAACCTGACTTTGCTGCTCAAACGGTATTAGTATCGACTTTAGTCAATGTATTTACGATTACAGCAGTTATCGCTTTGTCTCATCATTTATAAGATAAATAGGATGATCAGGCATTAATATTCAATGGATGACTCTGATACAAACTTGTATGTTGTTCTGTAGACGTTTTATACTAATGATTGCTGATTAAAAAGGATTCAAAATTACAATCGATAACCCCAAAGGAGATGAATCGTCAGATGTTGCGTCAATCACGTAAAAATGTAGCCTTTTTGCTTATCTTCACAGCGTTATTTTTGATTATTGCAGGCTGTGGTAACAACGGGACAAGCAGTTCTACTACTGGACAAACAGGTATTTCAGGTACAACAACGGAAAGTAGCTCAACAAGTACTTCAACCGATCAAGCCGGTTCCACTACAGAATCGACAGGTACAGATAGCTCAGCTACAACAGGTACAACAGAAGAAGCTTCTGCAACTGATAATTCAGCAGATTTCAAACAAGCCAATGATCCAATCGTTACGATTGAAATGGACAACGGTAAAAAAGTTGAAATCGAACTGTTCCCTAAAGCAGCTCCAAATACAGTGAACAACTTTATTTCTTTGGTCAAATCAGGATTCTATGATGGTTTGACGTTCCACCGTGTTATTCCTGAATTTATGATTCAAGGTGGAGATCCTGATGGTGCAGGTACAGGCGGACCAGGATATAGTATTGCTGGTGAATTCAAATCCAACAATGTACAAAATGATCTAAAACATACACGTGGTATTCTTTCGATGGCACGTGCTGGCGACCCTAACTCGGGCGGTTCTCAATTCTTTATTATGGTTGCTGATTCTCCTCAATTGGATGGCGAATATGCTGCATTTGGTAAAGTGATCAGCGGTATGGATGCCGTAGATGAAGTGGTGAATCTACCAAGAGACGGACAAGATAAACCGAATACTCCTGCTGTAATGAAAAAAGTAACAGTAGATACAAAAGGCGTAACTTATCCGGAACCTGAAAAAGTAAAATAAGAGTACCCAAAAGCCATTATCTGATCCAAAGATAATGGCTTTTTTTATTGATTCACTTGGTTAGCTATTCATAAGTAACTTTTAGATTCCGATATCTATTGTGTACAATCTTTTTTGGATTGTATAATACTTTACTATCTAATTTCATATTTAATCAGGCAAATTTACTGAAAAGTAAAGACGCAAAGCCAAAGGGTCTAACACATGAATTGTAGGACATGTCATGACAGCCGGTTACCGAGGAATACCTGATGCGGTATGAATCGAAGGAGTCCGATGGATCATGCACACTAAGATATTGTTCTACTCTAAAATAGGACTAATCAGTCTGACAATGTTTATTTGGCTAGGAGTTTGTGATATAAAATCGATTCATGCACAATCGCTTCAAAAAGCAACGTGGCTATGGAATACAGCACTTATTGTTGATTCAACAGCAGATATTTTACAGTTTGCTTCTTCACAACAGATCACTAAGATCTACCTGCAAATCAATAGAGATCTGGATATATCGCAATATCAACGTTTTATTACAGCTGCTTCTGCACAGCATATTACCGTTGAAGCTCTGGATGGTGCACCCTCCTGGGCATTAGATCAGGATCGTTACCAATTGCAAGATGCTTTGCAATGGATTGTCTCTTATCAACATGCTTCTTCATCTACAGAGCAATTTAGTGGGATTCATATCGATATCGAACCTTATTTGCTTCCAAATTGGGCCAAAGAACAAGCCACTATTATTGCGCAATGGCAACGTAGTGTACAGATGATTACAGCAACTGCTCAATCGCTTCATCTATCATCCAGTGCAGATATTCCTTTCTGGTTGTATACCCTTCGTACCCCTGATGATCGTTCGACATTAAGTCAGTGGATGATTGAACAATATGATTCGCTAACCGTTATGGCTTATCGAGATTCAGGAACTGCTATCTATGATGTGGCGCAAGCTCAATTAAGTGAAGCTGATACAGCAGGTAAAGATATGTATATTGGCGTAGAAACGAATCGTTCTTCCGAAGGTGAGCATGTCAGCTTTTATGGAAAAGGAGCAACAGCGCTCACAACAGCACTAGGTGAAGTATCTGCTCAAGCTTCTACTCATTCTTCTTTTGCAGGGGTAGCTGTGCATGATTATGCAGGTTGGAGTCAAATCGTACAGCATTAAATAAAGACAATCTCATTCGTATATCTCCTTGCTCATGCTTGATATCTACAAAGCAACTTAGAGATTTAGCCAAATTGCTGATATAATTGGATCAATACCTATTGTCAGCAAAGGGGCGAAATAAAGATGGAATCTTCACGAAATATCACCTGGCAGTCTTCTAATATTACACGTAAAGAAAGAGAACAGCGGTATGGACAACGTAGTGTTGTGATCTGGTTAACAGGGCTTTCCGGTTCAGGGAAATCGACAATCGCTTTTGCGCTAGAAAAAGAATTATTTGCACATGAGCGTGCTTGTTATGTACTGGATGGCGATAATATCCGTCATGGACTCAATCGTGATCTAGGATTTTCTGAACAAGATCGCAAAGAAAATCTACGTCGCATTGGTGAAGTCGCCAAGTTATTTATGGATGCAGGCTCTATTGTCATTGCTGCTTTTATTTCTCCTCATGCGCAAGACCGTCAGATGGTTCGTGATTTATTTGAAGAAGGCGATTTTATCGAAGTCTATATCGACTGCTCGTTATCAGCTTGCGAAGAACGTGATCCCAAAGGATTATACAAAAAAGCTCGTGCAGGTGAGATTCCGAACTTTACAGGGGTCAGTGCTCCTTATGAAGCTCCGCAACAACCTGAATTGACGATAGACACTGAACATGAGTCTGTCGAACAATGTGTTGCCAAAGTTATTGCTGAACTTGAGCGCCGAGCAGATCAGACTCTATAAAAGAAAAACGGCTGTGCAGTCACTTTGTATTCACTGTTCCAATCATGGAATGATGAATATTAAGCGTTCTGTACAGCCGTTTGTTTTGCTAATAATTGATGGAATGTCCCTTTGGTTTCACGAGACAATGCACCGAATTCACCTTGTTGTACAATCTGTCCTTGATCTAGCACAACGACTTGATCGGCATCACGAATCGTAGATAGACGGTGAGCAATCACAATCAACGTCATTTTTCCTTTGAGCTTTTCAATCGCTGCTTGAATTTTCGCTTCATTCTCACTATCGAGTGAGCTGGTCGCTTCATCCAAGATCAGTACTTCAGGTTGACGTAGAATCGCGCGTGCCAACACAATCCGTTGACGTTCTCCTCCAGATAGACGTACTCCTCGATCACCAATGATCGTATCTAATCCTTCAGGCAATTTACGTACAAAATCTTCACAAGCTGCAAAAGATAAGGCTTCCCACAACTGTTCTTCTTTTGCACGTGGATCAACCAGTAATAGATTCTCACGAATACTGCTATGGAATAAGAACGGTTCTTGTGAAACGTATCCTATCGAATTACGCCATGTCTGTAGGCGTTCACCTGTTAAAGTTACACCATCTACAGTGACTTTGCCTTCTTGTGGCTCCATAAGTCCCATTAACAGATCAATCAATGTACTTTTCCCTGCTCCTGAACGTCCAACAATCGCTGTCATTTTGCCTATCGGAATAAACAAATTGATGTTATGAAGCGCATTGCCTTGATCTTCTTGATACCGGAAAGATACATCTTCACAGCTAAGCCCTTTGGTCATTTGAACTCGTTCGACTTGACCGGGTGCAATCGCTTTGTATGATTCTTCAGCTTGATCACATTCTTGTTGTAATGCTGTCACCGCATGAAAAGCAGGCACCAGTGCTCCAATATACTCTAGCGAAGATTGAATGCCTCCGAACCTTGGCCATAGACGAGCAAAGATCAAAATAATCAATACTGAACGTTCTGGTTGTAATTTAAACACTTGCGCAGATAGCACAACAAATAAAATAATAAACACAACCGAAATAATTTTATAAATAAATTGAGTCCCTGAATTGAGGCGTACCAATTGAATCGCATTCTGCTCTAACTTGCCGCACATGCTTCGAAACCATTCAAAATGCGAAGCTTCTAACATATTGCTTTTGATATCTTTGATCCCGCTTAAATGCTCTTGCATTCCCGAAAAGTACTCTTGAGATAAAAAAGTCGTACGATCGCCCATTCGTTTGGCCCGTCGTACAAATTTACGAGAATACAGCGTCAATAGTACGCCACCGACGATCACCAATAACGTCATTTGTACCGACAGAAACATAGCAAAAGCAATCTGAATCACCATAAAAATCAGCGAAGTTGATAATTGCATCACTAAATTGGTTCCTTGACTGACACGTGCTAATTCAGAAGTCAGTACATGACTTAGATCCGATTTGCGTTTACGTAAAAAGAATGTCCAGTTCGCACGCAGTATCGAACGGTAGGTACGGATTCTCAAGTTGTTGACGAATCCCTGCTGAATTTCGGTTCCCATGACTGCCTGTCTACGCTGGATTAATCCTTGTACAATCATCAGAACACTATACATGCCGAGTACTACAAATAAAGTCATACTGGCTGGAATACGTTGTAACGGTTCAAACAACCATGCCATCGGCATCGATCCCTGTGTACCGAATAATCCGACCAGACTCAATAAAGGCACTAGCAAGTAAATGCTTAACCCATCCAGACAACTGATCATGAGCATAAGAAATACATAGATATAGAGACGCTTACCTGCAAAGTCATGCAGTTGTCTCATATAAGCACGAATCGCATTCACTGACCCACCTCCCGTTCTAGAGCAGACCGCCTTTGAATACGGCGGTGTAATAATAAGAAAGGATGAAGTGGGTAATACAGAAAACGCAACGATTTGGGTAAAGGAAGTGTCTGTGTATCCCATGTATCCGGCACCATTTTACGAGCTAAGAAAATAGCTTTCTGTCCCGGCGTACGCAAAGAAAATAGATAATTACGATAAATTTGTGCGAGTATTTCACTTTCGGGTTCAGGGCACAGACTGACTTTTTCACGGATAAAAATAAGCACTCGACGTGCCAAATCTTGCGGACGATCGGTACTCATCAATGAAGCCATTTCCCGAGAAACCGGTGTATTAAGCATAGCAGCAGACAAGATTAACGCCTGACCGACTAAATGTGTGCATTTATAACGACGCAGTAAAGCTGTTAGTTTGTCCCAGTCCAGTTCCATACGTGCCAGGCGATCAATATCCGCTAACCAGCGTAATCGAAACCATGCATGACGGGCACCATGTGCCGTAAGGTAAAACATCAAATCTTCATTGCTCAGCATATGAACATCTGTACCTGCAAATTCTAATGTTTGACGACGATTCCATAATTCATAAAAGCTCGGTTCTGCTCCAGCATCTCCATTTAAACGCCAGTGTAGTTCAACTTCTGTACCTGTATCTGCATGAGTGAAAGACTCATGATTTTGACGCCATTTCCAATCGCTAACGATCCGCGATACTTCTTGTGTTTTGGTATATCCTAATTGCTCTAATACTTCTTCCGCTTGTTCAATATGATCTGGATGCACTAAAATATCCAAATCTTTCGATGTACGGCGAGATAGACTACCATACAGCGCTTCAGCAAGTGCAGGGCCTTTTAATTGCAAAGCGTAAATCCCTTTGTTATCAAGAGCTTCACTTACTTGTTTCATTTTACCGCTTAACTGCAACATCATCAGTGCATTACGACTATAGTCTACACTCAATTGTTGTACCATACCTTTGGGTAGACCGGATAATGGATGATGGCTGAGTCGTTCGTGAATCGTTGGATATACTCGGTGATGCCTTGTCAGTGAGTAAAAGCTTTGCCAGTTGATCTGACGACCCGAAGATTCAATCATAGCTTGAGCTTCTGCATCTGTTTCTACGTCTATCAATTCAAGCAATAACTTTAATTCCACAGGAAAATCCTGTACATCTAAATCCCAATCTATATTCATACCGAACTCCTTTGGATATAAACTGATCTGGATTGAATCATTCAGTCTATAGCGTTCATTCAGTGATTTTCAGATCATTTTGCAGTTGGTGATTATACACCCTTTTGTAAAGCACAAAATATATTCATATCCCGTTGATGCTTGCTAGTTTTTAGCAAATTTCCCCACAACCGTATATTGTTCAATTTCTTCAGCACCTGTGACATAAAAAGCACCACTTCGTACCCATGCATGCGCAGCAACTTTACCTGCTGGATTACGACGCATTCCTAAATACAACGTACTTGGCACTTTGCGTCTGGCTAACATTTTCATAGCTGCCATTCCCATCACCATACATTCCGTTTCCCAGAATACATGTCCGCTTACACGATGTAATGCTCTTGAGACTTGTACCCCTTGCCACTTCTGATCTCTGCTTAGGTCATTGTATGAAGTCTCTTCCATGTAAGTACCTAATGTTGGAGAAACTTTAGCAAAAGGTAACATTTTCAAGAACCTTGCCCATGCTAAATATACACATGCTTCAAGCATTAATTTACGCATCGGCATCGGGGTATTACGGAATTTGGCGACCTTACTCCACACGAAGTCCGTCCTTTTCAGCGACTACTTCGATTAATCCTTCTTTAAACATTTGCCCAGCAAATTCACTCACTTGCTCCAGACAAACATCATAAGTTACATCATATTCAGCAACCAGTGTGTTGACGATATTTTCCAATGAAACCGGAGAAGAACTAAGCTCCCAGATCCGTCCACCGACCATCCCTAAATTATAATATTTGCCAGACTCTACATTCATCATGACCGTTTCGCCATTCATATCACTAGCAATATATTGCTCATTTTGTACAACAACCTGATCGGATCCGATTAAGCTTTTGTTCATCATTATTCTCTCCTTTATTGTTCTTTTCAGTTGAAATGTTCTGTAGAGTAGATCGTATCCCCCTGCATTTCTTCTTGATAAATTTTGCGCATAATCTGATTCATTAATTCTGGTGCTGTAAAACCTGTGGTCGGGCGCAGAATTTGTAAAGCAAATAACTCTCCTGCTAGAGCAGCTGCACTTGAAAAATGCCATTGCTTCAATCCCAGTCTTGGAATCAAGGCTCCACGGTACGTGTGCAACATCATCGCATGTAATCTTTCCAAACGATTCATTTCACGCATCGCTACATATTCACTGTCCATTTTGACTAATTCAAATACACCTGCTAATGGAACAGTCTTATTATGAAAATGCTTGGTCACTGGAATGGCAAATTTGCTAACTTCATCATGAAGTGGCTTAAATTGATCTTCTGACATTCCAAACAAATCCAAGCTTTCTTTCCATAACTTTTGCTGTGGATAAGCAGGATGGACAACAGGCTCTCCATTTTCATAACTGACAGCAATCACATCATCACTTAACAATTGAAATCCAGATTGCACAAATGTAGACGCAAGTGTAGATTTACCTGCACCTGATTCTCCGACAAACGCATATGCTTTATTATTAATTACGACTGCACTGCCATGTAATGGTAAAATTCCTCGTTGTAACAACAATACACCCATACAAGTACCCAACACATACAGACGAATCTTGTCCATATCAGCATCAGGGAACGGATGAATACCGATCCGCTTGCCATCTTGAATACAAAACAAAGCTGTATTTGGAATTTCAAACATAAAGCCAATCGATTGCATCGTAAAATTATTTTCGCGTGTATTCACAACAGATCGCCATTCAGATAAATCCTGAATTTCGATGTTAACATCAGCCTCTTGAGTATCCTGGCGTTGTAACAATTCCGGTAGCAAAATTTCACTATCAAAATGTAATCCAAACGCTTGATAGATTGTTTTATTGATCGTCTTATTTACGGTAAAAATGGTCATTACCTCCCATAGAGCCTATGACTCTGCTTTCTCCGAATGATGTACAAAGAATTTATATATGAAAACAGAAAGCCCCTATACTAACTCGTATAAGGACTTTCTGAACTACTGCTTGCTGGTCTATCCCTTTGGTAGCCTTAAATACTCAGCTAGGGTTATATAGATCAGCATCTTGTTCAGATACCCAGTCAATTTGCTTGTAACCAATACCTGCCATTGTTTCATTAACATCCAAAACTTCTAATGTTGGAGTCTGCCATTGCATTTTTTGTTCTTTCATTATAGTAGCCTCCTTATATTAGAATGATCGATCATTATGTTAAATGCTCAGCTAGGGTTGTACAAATCAGCATCTTGTTCAGATACCCAGTCAATTTGCTTGTAACCGATACCTGCCATTGTTTCATTGACATCTAAAACTTCCAATACTGGAGCTTGCCATTTCATTTTCTCTTGGTTCATTAATATAACCTCCTTTTGATCGTGGAATTGCAGTTAAAAAATGCCTCAGCTAGGATTGTACAAATCAGCGTCTTGTTCAGATACCCAGTCAATTTGTCTCCAACCAATACCTGCCATTGTTTCGTTAACATCTAAAACTTCCAATGTTGGAGCCTGCCATTGCATTTTTTCTTTGTTCATGTTTTCACCTCCTCTATAAAATAATAGTCGTTGCTATGCTAAGTTGCGGATGAATCGCCCAACAATAAGGCTTCTCATCAGCATACGGGTAGCCGGATGGGCTGCTGCATTGGCTTGTGGATGTTCGCCTACTTTTTCTAAAGCTTTCATAATCGTAGTCGTATTCATCCATGCTGCCACTTTAGGGTCTTTACACAAATCTCGAAGCTCTCCTGTAAAGGAAGACCACTGAGGTTGCATGCGTTGTACCCAATCAGCGGGTTGCATGCCTCTGACTTTCTGATTCAGTCTTACTTTATCAGGCAAATCACCAGCCGTAGCACGTCTAATTAATGCGCGATCCATACCCTCTTGTACATATTGTCCAACAGGAATCGAAAGGCAGAATCGAACCACACGAGCATCGCTTGTAGGATCACGTTCCCAGACACCATAGTGTTCAGAAATTTTGGAGGTCATCGCTCCATTTTTATTTGCAATCGCTAGATTTTTAAATTTTTCTAATCGAATATCAAACGCATTCTGAACTTCACGACCAACTAACCATTCTTCTTGTTGCTGTACACGTTCCACCATACCCGTCTGACGCGCTAGTTCTGAATTGATCCAGACTAATGGATTCGGTCGATCTTTAGAAGCAGCAGTCTGATTCCATTTCGGAAAAGCTTTACTATGAATAATTGGCAAAAGACGAGAACGTCCTACACCTGTTTTGTGACCATACAATTTCAGTTCACGATACAATTTAGTCCATTGAAATTTTTTGAGTAGCACTGCATAGTAATCCAATGCAGGTCCCCACGAAATGGTAAAGTTCCCTCTAGCTCCTGTCAGTAGAACGCCTGCTCCTTGTTGTTGCGCTTGTTCAAATATCCCTCTAATCCAAAACGAATTTTCAAAATATTTGTACGGCATCTCCAAAAAGTCTAGCCATGAGTCTACTTCTGTTAAAGGATTCCGATCGGCAAAATCAAGATAGTTACCTTGAACATTACCGATATACTTTAACGTCTCCTCAATATACGGACGTTCATCAGGCACTAGGGTCGAAGAAGTCCAATCATCGAAACCGGCAATAGGCACATAACTGTAAGTCTGTAATGACTTTCCTTGCTCTGCCAGAATCTTAGCTGCATAGCTCACCACAGCACCGGAATCTAATCCTCCACTTAACGTTGAGGCGACTCCTAGACGAGTACGAACTTTAGATTTGACAGCTTGGGTGAACACATCACGAAAAGCTTCTTCATATTCTCCGTTTGAACGAAGATGAATTGGTTCCTCCGGTAATAACGTACCATATTGGAATATATGACTATGCTGCTCTGTGAGGATAATAGCGTGTGCAGGAGGCAACTGTAGAATGTCTTCATATACGGTACCTTTAATATCCAAAGATTCTGTCATACCAGCCATTGTCAGAAATTCGGCCATCCAGGGAGTACTCATTTTTTTCTGAATATCACCTGTCTGAAATAAAGGCTCCATCAATGTCGAAAATGCAAATTGAGAAGAGGTGTGATAATAATATAGAGTTCGATTGCCTGACCAGTCTCGCGCACCATAGAGCTGATGCTTTTTGGTATCCCAGATCATAAAAGCAAAATCGCCAACCAAATGTTGAGGAGTATGTTCCTCCCATTTCTGATATGCTCTCAAAATTAGCAATACATCGGACAATGTACTACCTTCTGCGCGGCTGATCCCCAACGCTTCGAATAGTTCTTCTCGATTATCAATAATGGCGTCTGCGGTGATCACAAGGCCACTGATAGGATCATGATAAGGAACGGTCTGATTCACCGATTCTTCTGTAATCCACCGATCATGACAACCTAGGAAGATATCTTCATCTTGCCAAACCGCTGAAGCATCTGAAGGATACATTCGCAGATTATTCATTAATCGTTGCCCTTGTAGAGCTAACGCTTCTGAACTCTGACGTTGAAAATTCCAAACACCTACAATCGTACTCATTTTTCGACGCCTTTACGAACAAGATAAGCGTTAAATACACGACCTAATGAGCGATTAAATGGAATTAACGATTTGATTCTATTCATTTTTTGCTTCATATCTTTGACTTCTTTACGAAGACGTTCACTTTCCTGATGAAGACGATCGCGTTCTGCATAATGCTGTTCCATTCTTTTTTCTAAAGATCGCAACGTCATTCGCATTCTTAGCAATTCATCTGCTTCAGCCTTATCTTTGTATTCTTGAGACAGCGCATTCGCAACTTCTGGTGAAGTTTCAGGTAGAACAGCCGATTGCATCTTGTACTCTGGCTCCCAGCGACAGCCGGTAGCCTCGGCGAACTGCTTCGTTTTGGCTTCAATCCACTTCATGTCTGGCTCCTCCTCAAACACGACGCCTGTAAGACGCTGTGCTTCTTCAAGCTCTGCTTCGTACCCTAACTCACGAAATAGTCTTGCACCTAGGATACGGCAGTAAGCTTCCACTTCCCGACGGTCTAGCATGGTACGCCAGTTACCGATAGACTTCATATGTGGTGTACGGTGTTCACTGAGATATGGATCACCTACACCCATGCTATAGAACAGTTCCGACTTGGCAGAATCCATATAATCGCCGTATTTTTCGATTCCTTCTTCGTACGAAATATCTAGAAAGCGACATACGTTCTGCATCTGTTCTTCTGGGTGCGCAGCCATTTCTTCATACTTCAACCAGAAAGCATTTTCGTTCTTTTGAGCAAAATATTGTTGATAACGGAATAATCCGACGGTGATATCGACCATCTTCATATTCAACGACGGGTCACTCAGCTGATCTGCCAAATTAAAATTGGGTGCAGAACGCTGATTTACTTTTTTATAAGAAGCCGCTACATCCAACGGGTTACGGAACAATCCGATCCGCTTGGACTGCGGGAATAAACGATCCAAAAATTCAAGAATATAATAGTAGCGTGGAGATTTATCTACGACCATATCTGCTTCACTTGTAGATAATAGTCCGTTATACACATTGGCTCCAAAGCTACGACATGCCTCATCATACACACTTTCAGGTAGAACGCCGTCAAAGAATTGATTTAGAATAGCTGTTCCACCGTATGCTCGCTTCTCTGGTTTCTTCAAATCATATAGACTCATAAGAAACCACATTTCTTGTGCAGCATAGATACGCGTGTGATTTTGTAGCATCACTGTTGCGAGTGAGCTACCACTGCGTGGCACACAGAGAAGAAAGATGAGTTTGTTACCATTTCTTTCAATCATCCGGTTTCCCCTGCCTTCCAAAACCTCTTTCATACATGTACCCAAAAGTTATTCGTTTTGAATAACAATAATCAGCTAAGTACATTATATATTTAAAAAGAAGAATTTACATGATAAATTTTCCAATTTTGAAAAAAAGTTTAGATAATTAGCTAATATCAAATAATGTTGATACGATAAGGTTTTACGTGATTCTTAATTTATATATTTTATATTTTGACTATTAGATAATGGAAAAACCTTGTCAGAACGCGAAAAAATCTGCATTCGCACTTTTGCGAGGAATGCAGATTTTTTCATTTTTTTCTTTAATTAAATTTGCAAAAAAAGTAAAAAATAAAATATTACATTTTGGTTACAAAACCTATTTTTCTGTCATCATTTAGTATATTTATCCCATAAAAGGAACATTTGTTCCCTATTTTGGATCATTTAAATTTTATTTATCTCTATTTATTTTCTGCAATATGCGACTTAACGCTACAATGCTATCAGCACGTGTTAGATTTTCCTTTGGCTGAAATTGTTGGGATGGATTCCCTTTTAAAATACCTTCATTACTTATCCGTTGTATTGCAGAACGTGACCATGAAGAAGCTTGATCTCTATCTTTAAAAGAAATGACTGGATTTGAAGACAACTCCGCTGGACTCTGACTGATAAATGATAAGGTTCTCTCCAAAATAACAGCTAGTTCTTCACGTGTCACTGCTGATTGTGGACGGAACGTACCTTTAGAATCACCCAACATCAATCCTGCTTTAACAGCTGTATTTACAGAATCAGAATACCAAGCTGTAGACTTCACATCAGTAAAGGGAGTTTGCGAAGTAGAAGTATTCATTTGGGCTAAACCCAGTGTTCTAGTTAATAATGTCGCCAGTTCAGCACGTGTAACCATACGCGCAGGTTCGAACTGATTATGCCCTGTGCCTGTGACAATCATCCGATCAACAAATGATTGAATATCGGCTTGTGCCCAGTGACCGGATATATCTTTTAATAAAGACTCACTTCGATTGAGAATCAGATACGTACTATTGCTACGGCTATAGATTGTTACTTCTCCATTAGCAATTGTAAATGGAACAGGTGTATACGAAATGTTTCCATTCACAGCTGATTCGGCGCGCACAACAGCGAGACGATTAGCGGCATTCACATTGGAACTGATGATCGAACGTTTGATATATTGATCAAATGACTGCATAGAATGTTTATTGTTCTGCCTATCTAAAATATATCCGTCAAAATCAACAGCTGTACGTACATCATAACCAGCTTGTTTTGCTTGATTGACTGCTGGACTAGCATTAGATAGATCTAGAATAAACTTCTCATTTGGAGCTAATGTCTGTTGCTCAATCATCGAGACAGGTAATTCATACGTACCAATCGGTGTAGATAGGATAATCTGATCGATTGTCGTTTGAGTGGTTAACGATTGTTGTACAGCAGCTTCCCACTGCAATTGATACGTAGTAGCTGCTTGATCTCCTTTGAGCGAAAGACGTAATGTATTGGCTCCATCGGTACGATTTAGCATATCATTGAGCATCGTCGCTGTTAATGTTGTAGAAGCTACGACAGTATTATTAGTGTTTGTATTCACTGTGGTAGGCATGCTCCAGCTGGCTATGGCTCGATTAGTAGATAGCCCTTCATATTCAGGTGCAGTCGGGATTGTTGGTAAAGTAGGATTATCAGTAGAAGGATTAGTTGTTCCTGATCCTCCGCTATTATTTCCACTGCTGTTATCGGATCCCGGTCTTGTTTTATCATCTTTGTCTGAATCTTTTTTACTAAAATCAATTCTAGCTAATAATGGATCATGATCACTTACTCGTCCATCGGCTTCCATAAAATCAGAATTGATATGCACAATGTCTAATTGAGCACGGTTAGCGATCTTTGAAGTCATTAGAATATGATCCAGTGTCTGCGAATTGCCTTCATATACATAGGAGTAACGTTCATTAGCAGGTAATGTATCTACAAGGTTGGTTAACTCTTTTCCTTTTAACACATCAAGTGTATTGGAAAATTGAAAATCATTAAAATCCCCTAACAATACAATATTAGCTTGACTGTTTTGAGCCAGTGTCTGCTTTACAAATTGATTTAATAGACTTGCTTGCTTGGCACGTTGAATTTCACTACTACGTACAGGTGGCTGAATACTACCATATAATGCCTGATCTCCACCTTTAGAGTTGAAATGATTCGCAATAACAATGACTTGTTCTCCATTAAATACAAATTGAGCGGCTAATGATTTGCGTGAACTGGCAAAAGCTTCATCGCTCGGCGCAATCCGTACTGGATTATAGTTCAGTCCATTAGCTGTATAAGTGGCAGCTGTTACTGAATTACCTGCACCATTTGAAGCTACAGGTAAGCTTACTCGTTCTGGATTATACAAAAATCCTACTCGAATATTCCCACCGGGTGCACCACCGTCTTGCTGATCTTGTGGAGATATACTGGCATATTGATAGGTCGGTCCACCTGCAAGCTGAATATCTTTGATCAATGCACCAAAGCTCTGACTCGCATCTGTTGTGCCATCATTGGTCTCTCCATTATTATCTTGAACTTCCATCAATCCCAGAATATCAGGATTACGAAGATGGTTGACAACATCATCTGCAATTCGTGCTGTTTTTTCTTGATCTTTGGGATTATTCCAAAAGTTCTCTACATTAAAAGAAGCGATCGTTAACTGTTTACTTCCACTTTGAAGAGTAGACACTTCACGTTGCAATCCATTATCGATCACAGGTGGTAATGCTCCTTCAGGTAATACTTTAAAATTGCTATAACTGTAACTCATAATTCCGTTTAGGGCTCCAGCAAATTGATCACCTGTACTCACCGTTTGTGTAGGCTTCGCACTAATGAGCAATCGTTTGGCATTCCATTGATTGTTATCGATCACAAGTCCGCCTGCTGGCGTTACCAGCGGAGAAGATTTCAAATCTACAGTGACAGGAATCTCATACGTATATGGCCCTATAATAGATGCATCATTTAACTGAATCCGCATCCCTTCTAGACTCTCATAAAAATCAATACTATATTGCGTCGGATCATATGCTGTTAATCCGTTGCTAGCAGCAATTTGATTTGGAATACTTCGTCCTTGTTGACCTAGAATGATCGGAGCAGGTAACGGTTGATTAGAAGCTTGCAGACGAATAGCGGATGCAACAATTTCTGTTGTGGTAAGATCAGCTGCATCTGCGTAGCCTAATTCTTGATACTCTTTAATACTTCCATCTACACTCACTTTATCGCCTACTTTTAGCCCATGAGCGGAACGATAGACTAATATGCCTTCAGAAGTGCCTTCATTTGTATCAACGTGATCATCCAATTCTTGTAGATAAAAGCTTGTTTTGCCTTTGACCATGGTTACGATACCTTCAACCTGCTGTACCTCTTTACCTTCATAAGGAGATCGCTGAGCAGCACCTTGAATATCATGAATACGTAATTGCAACGGAGGTTGAATAACCGGAGGTGTCCCTCCTTCAATATCTGCTGTAGAACGTGGTATCAATTCAAATGTATTATTGTAGCGAGACATCACGCCTGTAATACGGGTATAGACTTCACCTACTTCTAACCATGGATTAGCTGTATAGATAATAAATGTACCTGTAGCATCTTTTACCGTATAATTACTACCGCTTTTGCTAACGATCGTCACATTAGGCACACTGATTAATTGAGCTTCATATGTATTTCCTGTTACAAAATCAGTACCCACCACTGTTTGCGGAGCAGGTAACTGAATCGATGCATTCGTAATATTCACTGCGCTAGCAGACGCTTCGATTTGCAATAACGCTCTATAAGCCGTTAATTTACCACGAACTTCGATTTCTTGTCCTTCCGTACCCGGTAAATTCTGTCCACGTATCACAAGACCTGCTGTTCCATCTTGAAGATAGAGGTTGCTATACCCGCTACCCGTTTCTTCTCGATACGTAATCACTCCATGAGTAGATACAGTATCTCCTAAAGATTGAGTCCGCACCTCGTTAATCGGCATCACTGTATATACATTTTGACTCACAGTCTGACGAAGAGCATTTGTAAATACTACATTGGGATGGATTTGTTGTTGAACTACAGTATCTGATACCTGTTCACTTTGATCGGCTGCTGATGCGACATTATAACCACCAACAGATATTCCAGACCACAATGATGTGACCAATACACTTGTAGATACCCCTATACTTATTTTCTTTTTCCACTGCACCATACACTATATTCCCCATTTCATTTGTTAAAATTCTATGTACTACACTAAATTATCATAAAAGGATAAAGAATAATTCATTTAAATGTAAAATCAATATATTTATAGCGTGCACTTCCTTATTTTTATTTGTCGGATCATTTGTAACCTTCTGGAATTTATAGTATATTTATTCATAAAGTAAATGATATCTATTATTAAAATTATATTTTATAGGTATCAAGGATACTCTAAGGAGGAATACAAATGAATGTGCCACGGACAACACGCAAATGGAGCACAGCCAGTCTGTTGATTGTACTCGGTCTATTAGTATTTGCTTTACCAGCTTCAGCAGCATGGAACGATACCTATAAAGGATATGCCACTTACACAGGATCAGGATATTCAGGTGGAGCTGTTTTACTTGACCCTATTCCTTCCACTGCCTACATTACAGCCCTTAATCCTACTCAAATGAATTATGGTGGGGTCAAAGCTGCATTAGCCGGTGCTTACTTAGAAGTGCAAGGACCACTCGGTAAAACAACCGTCTATGTGACTGATCTTTACCCTGAAGGACCTAGCGGAGCTTTAGATTTATCACACAATGCCTTTGCAGCAATCGGAGATATGTCTAAAGGCAAAATCGATATTCAATGGAAAGTAGTTAAAGCGCCAATTACAGGTAACTTTAGCTATCGGATCAAAGAAGGAAGTAGCCAGTGGTGGGCAGCTATTCAAGTTCGCAATCACAAATACCCAGTCATGAAATTTGAATATGAAAAAGCAGGTCAATGGATCAGCTTACCCAAAACGGATTACAACCATTTTGTCGGTGAGCAAATGGGGAATCAACCTCTAAACGTACGTATAACCGATATCCGTGGCAAAGTCGTAACTGATACCTTACAAGCATTGCCTAGCGAAGCGACATCTAGCCCTTATATCGTAGCGGGTAAAGCTCAATTTCCTGATTGATCTTTGGCAAAAAAATAAGCGCAGGAATGACCGCCTGTAAAGGAGATCATCACTGCGCTTAATAATCATTGAACCAAATTTAAGGTAATAATGTTCCGCGTGCACTTACATATAAAGTATACCATTCATCCCGTGTCATCAGGCTTGCTTGACGTTCTGCATCTGCACAAGCTTTGATGCGTTCTGGATTAGATGTACCAATAATCGGTTGAATCATAGCTGGATGATACATTAACCATCCTAATACTATCGCTTCTGCTGTTGTTTCTTTGTCTGCTGCCATTTGTTGTACCAATTGAGCTGTTTGTTGAATATGTTTAGGCTCATCTTTGATATCACGGCCAGAGAATTTACCTTGTGCTAGTGGACTCCAAGCTTGCAATTGAATATCTTCTGTCCGGCAGTATTCCATTAATCCTTCAGCAAAGTTCACTTCTGTACCTGCTTGTTGATTCACATGCACCACATGATCCACAAAATGAAGATGATTTAGACTCATTTCCAATTGATTGACTGCAAAGGAATCAGGAATCGCTTGTTGTAAAAATTTGATCTGAGAAGCGCTCATGTTGGATACACCAAAATAACGTACTTTACCTGAAGATTTTAATTTGGCAAAAGCTTCTGCCACTTCTTCCGGTTCAACCAATGGATCAGGACGATGTAACAACAATACATCTAGATAATCAATGCCTAAGCGCTCCAAATTACCATCTACGGAATGAAGAATATGCTCTTTCGAAAAGTTAAATCGACCCGGTAGATCGCCTTCACCCAATTGAATACCACATTTAGATTGAATGACGATTTGTTCACGTAGATCAGGTCTAGATTGCAGTACACGTCCAAAAACTTGCTCTGCTTTCCCTTTAGTATAGATATCAGCGTGATCGAACATCGTAATTCCGATCGATAAAGCCGCTTCAACGGCTGATTCCGCTTCTTTCACATGTTGCTCTGTAAAAGGTTCTGCATCCCAGCCTCCACCAAACGGCATACACCCTAAGGCAAGACGGCTATTTGAAATTCCACGTTTAGCAAGTGGCATTACTTTAGTCATTGTTATGTTCCTCCTATCAAATGATAGCGCTTTTAACACATCTATACTCTCATACTTGTGATGCTAAATACAATAGCAATCTCTTCTGATCGTCCCTATGATATGCAAAGATATGCAAAAAAGAAGAGATTCTAAAAACGAATCCCTTCTTTTGCTTACCATCTATGCTATTGTTATTTAATTTATTGGAATAATTCAAATTCACTTACAGCTACTGTAGAAGGTCCTGAATTACGATCAAAAATCACTTTGTACGTCTTGTAAGCTTTGGTATTGTCTATTTCGTAGATTTTTTTCTGACCGACTTCCCAGCGATAAGAAGATTTAACATCATGCAAGATTTCTTCCCACTGTTCACCATCGTTACTACCTACCAGTGTCCAAAACACAGGAGCAGTCGATTTGTTCGCCAGTGTTAATGAATACCCTTTAACAACTTGAGGAGCATCAAACGTATATTGAAGTGTTGCATCTATAAAGTTATCGTTGTCTGATTCCCAGTAACTATCTGATCCTGTATTATGATCAAATGCTTTCCATGCTGTATCTTCATTCACTGAAGCATATGCTCCACCTTCGACAGATACCATAGAGTTAGCGGCAGGTACCAGATTCGCATTATCTCCAAATTCGTATAATTCTAATTCGCTAACGGCTACAGATGATCCACCGTTGTTGGAAGAAATAAATAGAGCGTATGCTGTATAAGCTGTATCATTAGAAATCGTATACGACTTGGTCTGACCTGGTTGCCACTGAGTCTGATTCGACTGTTCGTCTAGCACAAGCCAGTTCTTACCGATCTTACCTGCTAACTGCCATTTTTTTGGTGCTTCAGATGTATCGTACGTATCTGCTTGCACTGTATATTGAGTGATTACTTTTTTAGTGTTAAATTGATAAATCAACTGAGAGGATGAACCAGCAGGAGCTTTCCATGTGCTTTCTGGAGTAGAATTATCGTCAAATGCTTTCCATGCTTCATGACCAACTTCTTCAGCACTTGCACTTGCTGTACCATTTGTTCCAGTATTTGAACTTAATACAGGTACTACATCATTGCTGTAATTTAGCGCATGTGCCGTTCCGCCTTGATATACAGTCCCCATCAATAATGCACCAAGTAATACCGCACCCGTTTTTTTCAATTTAAGCAATCCCATTGTTCAATCTCCCCTTTAAAATATTAGTCTTACGTGGGATAGCTAGACGTAGAAATGATCTATTCAGAATACTGGTAGTACACAGTTCTGCGGGCTGTGCATAGAGTACAATTATTGTTTAGAATCTACTTCTTTGTTTCCCCCAAAAAACGATCTGTTGGACATCTAATTAAGTTACATATTCATAAGTGGTTAATAACCGTTTTTCCAAACTTTGACACATTTATCATAAAAAAAGTTTTTATAGTTAAATTTTACTAGGTAATAAGTAATTAAAAAATAGTGTTATTGAATACAAATTTATCTGTACTCCTCCTTTCTTACCCCATTTAGAATACAACTAATAAATAAGACATAGTACTTGTGGCGTCTATTATTATATTATGTAGTTTGTATATTACTACCAAATAACCACTATTTACTAATTAACTTATTAAGATGTTGACGCTTTATTCTATAGTCAGTGTGAACACTTTTGCAATACTTTTTTTGGAAAAAATAGGGATTTGATTCTTTTGACTCATATAAGAAGACCAAAAAAGGATATTCTACATAAGTAGAATATCCTTCTTCTCATAACTATTTATTGAGTAACTATTATTTACGTTCGACAACAACATAAGAAGATTCAGAAGTAACTTTAGCTCCCAAAATCTCAGCTACAGAACGTACCGGTACATAAGTAACGCCTTTAATTTTGACCACTTTATGTGTCATTGTTTTCGTAGTTCCATCAGTTACAGCTTTGTTGGAATTCAAGTGAAGTGTAGTCACAGCGCCAGTAATATCATCAGTCAGTGTGATTGTTTTGGTTGTTGGGTTCCATGTGAACTTAGCATCAAATTCTTCAGCTAACTGTTTAACTGACATTAGTAACACACGATCTTTAGTCACTACATCGTATGAAGAATAAGATGAATCTTTATCGATATAGATCGATTTGTTAGCAATCCCTGCGACATCATGTAATAACAAATACACAGGTGAAGTCGTATCGAAGCTGCGCAATAACGCACCTGGTGTAAAATCTTTGGAAGTGACATCTAGAACACCATTAGGTGTTGCAATCGGATCAGCGACAATATTTCCATCTACATTCCAGTTTTCATTTTCGGTATGCAGATTAAACATACTGTAAGGCACATACTCAGAACTAGGCAAAGCGACTGTTAAGTCTACAATTTGCTTACGGGTATGCATATCTTTATCAAAATAAAGATCTAATGTAAGACGTGTATTTGTACCGAAAATCGTTTTGAATTCAGGCTCAGCAGAGACTTCTTTCAAATATTTATCATATTCAGACAATACATCTTTCAAAAACGATTGAACCTCAGCATACGATTCGTTAACAAATTCAGCTTTTGTCTGATCCAAAGTGAAGTAAGATACAGAATCTTTTTCTTCATCACTCATTTGTGATTCCGCATACGTGATAAAGTCATACAACGTAGCTAACAGATCACGCCAGCCCGCTTCATCCGTAGAGATACTTGTTAAGAAAGGCTTAACCAATCCGATAAATTCTTCACCGGTAAGTTCAATATGCAAATGAGTCAAATCTACAGACTCTCCATACACTTCTTGAGTCACAGAATCAACAGTGACATTGGATGGGTTAGGAGCATGTTTGAAAAATAAGCTAGCTGATTTGGTAATCAACTCTTTCGCTTGATCTTCAATTTGTTTCATTGTTAGACTAGCAGGTAAAAAAGCCATTTGTTCTTCTGTAGTTAGAGGTATGTATAATGGCTTTTGCGCACCAGACAACGCAATCGTGACTCCTTTCGTATCCATAAACATTTGGAAAGGTAATGTCATTCCGCTGTAAGCGATACCACCTTCAACCGAAACATTTCCGTTTTCTTGAAGTTTGGCATGATTGATGTTCAATTGCATTCCGTTCAAAACGGTTGCTATTTTGCGCTCTTCTGCCGACGCTGTTGAAACAGGTGTTAATTGAACTGCAAGCGATTGTTTGGTTTCGATCGATTTTACATTAAGATCACCAACCATGGCACTATTGATGTCTAGATTACCTACAGCCTGACAACCTGACAACAGGACAAGGAGCAGTACTAGCGGCATGATAACCCATTTTCTATTTTTCATAATGTTCCCCTTTCGATAATATATTTCTTTTTCATTATCCCAGTTAAAGTTATATTTGTAAAACCTCAATATCGTCATCAAATGATGCTATTGTATACTAAGTAGGACGAATAAATATGGTTTTGGAGGATAAAAAAGTGATTAAAAATGAAAAAATTAAAGCAATTGAAGTGCAGTTAACAGGAATCAACGGAGAAGACCTGGGGATTGTACCTACAGCTGAAGCTTTGCAAATGGCTAAACAACTAAAAGTTGATCTTGTCTGTACTTCTCTTTATAGTAGCCCACCTCCTTGTCAATTGATCTCAGCAGGTGCCGCTAAACAAAATAAACAACAATCCAAAAAAAGTGATAAACCCGTTAAAATCAAAGAAATTCGCTTAACCGCTAATATCGAAGATCACGATTATGAAACGAAAAAGAATCAGGCTGAACGTATCCTACAATCGCATAATGCTGTATTACTGGTTGTCAAAACACAAGGTAGTAAAGAATCGGCTAAAGCTAAAACGATTATTGAAGAATTATTGCGTGATCTTCAATCATCAGGTAAAGCTAAAACAGGGATTCAGGTCAGTGGTAAGCAATCTATGGTACAAATTGATCCTTTAAACGAATAAACGGATTTAAGAAATAACAAAAAAGCGTATTCTCCTGATCTATAGGAGAATTACGCTCTTTTATTAGCTTGAGTGTGCCTGTTTTTATTCTTGATGATCTTTTTCAAACTGTAAAGAAGATTGAGAACGAGCAGCAAATGAATCTACACGATGATGAATATGCTGACTCCATTGAGATAAGACTCTTTGTAGATCCGCAGTGATAACCGGCTTACTGATAAAATCATTCATTCCTGCTGTCAGGCAACGTTCCCGATCTTCTTTTCTTGCAAAAGCAGTAACTCCAATAATGATCGGCATGTCTTGAGCTGTATAATAATTATGAATGTGCTGAGTCGCTTCTATTCCGTTCATATTCGGCATCTGCACATCCATAAAAATAAGATCATAATGGGATTCTGTGGCTTGCTGTACCGCTTGTTGTCCATCGGTTACCAGATCAGCTTCATAACCATATTTACTTAGCATGGCAAGTAATACTCTCTGATTCGCCACATAATCTTCTGCCACTAGAATACGCATAGGATAATATTCGGAAGTGACCTGTACATCTTCTAATAATCGAATCGGGTTAGAGCGTGATTCTATATCTAAAGGCAAAACAGCGAGATCGTTCAATTCAGCAGATACTTCTAATTTCAATACAAAGTAGAATGTAGCGCCCCTATTCTCGTCACTGGTTACATCGATACTTCCACCCATCAACTCAACTAGCTTTTTACAAATAGATAATCCTAAGCCTGTTCCTCCATACTTCCGATTTAACACAGGATGCAATTGGGAGAACGGTTGAAATAACTGGGATTGCTGATGAATGGGAATCCCGATTCCTGTATCTTTAACTGAGAATTCTAACCATAACTCTTCACAAATCGCAGACTGTCCTTCTTCACGTTCTAACGGACGAACATGTACAGTAACTGAACCTGTCTCTGTAAATTTAATCGCATTTCCAACCAGATTCACAAGCACTTGTCGGATACGACCTGCATCTCCTACCATCCAGTGTGGTATCGACTCATCCATCTCAAATACCAAATCCAACTGCTTATCTTGTGCTTTAAATGTAAATAATTCTTGTACATTATCCAAAATCGATCGTAAATTAAAGGGCTCTGTATTCAGTGTCATTTTCCCAGCTTCGACTTTACTGAAATCCAGAATTTCGTTTAACAAATGCAATAATGTCTCGCTACTGTTGCAGACAATATCCAGATACCCTTGCTGTTGTTCATCCAATTCTGTATCTGCAAGCAGTCCACTCATGCCAATAATGCCATTCATCGGTGTACGTAATTCATGACTCATCACAGACAAAAACTCAGACTTCGCTCGATCTGCGCGTTCTGCTGATTCTTTGGCTCGAATAATTTCTTTTTCCCCTGTAATATCACGGAATACAATTACTGCCCCCCGTTGTTCTCCATGATCTATAACAGGTGTCACCTGATAAGCAGCCAGAAAGCTAGACCCATCTTTTTTCCAAAAGACTGTTTCTTCTTCTTGATTGGGTTTACCTTGGCGGATTGCTTGAATAATAGAAGATTCTTCACCTAACACATCATCATCTTGAATACCCCAGTTACGAATTTGATTCGTACGTGTAGAATCGGATAAATGATCTTCAATATCCAGCCCTAGCATCATTGCACCAGCGTGGTTAATAAACATTCCTTCGCCTTCGCTATTGATACTAAAGATACCTTCGGATACTGCATTTAAAATAAGAGAATGCTCATTACTTAAGCGTTCAATCTGATGAATATATTGCTTTAATTCTGTAATTTCAGTCACGATTCCGTATAATCCGATAACTTCCCCATGAGCTACAATCGGTACATTGGTAATGTTGGCAGGAAATAGTGAACCATCTTGACGATATACATTTAATTCATACGTCTGCGGGATTCCTTGTCTTGCTAATTTAGCATGATGGATGACACGCTTAATACTACTTTCTTCAAATAAAGACAATATCGGTTGCCCGATTAAGTGATACCGAGAATACCCTGTAATTTCTTCCAGACTACTATTTACCGAGATAAAATGCCCTTTGAGATCAACTGCACATACACCGGAAGGATTATTTTCAAATAAAGAACGGTAGCGATGTTCATTATCTTGAAGAACCATTTCTAAATGTTTGCGTTCGGTAATATCTCTGGAGACTGCTGTATATCCATAGGCATCTCCCTCTGGGCTGTACACATACCGGCTTGTCGTTTCTAACCAGACATAATGTCCTTTTTTGTGACGGCAACGAAAAACAACCGTTTCTTTTTCATTTTTTTGCTCTCGTACACCTTTAAGAAAATGAACAAATAACGGTAAATCTTCTTTGTGAATATGACTATACCCCGGGCCTCCGATCAATTCTTCTGCTTCATAGCCAAGAATCAATCGACAAGCAGGAGAGACATATAGAAAAGTCGAGTGTTCATCATCAGCATGACGGGAAATCATATCTAATGAATGCTCGGTAATGATACGGTATTTCTGTTCGCTTTCACGCAATTGCTCGCTAATCAGGTAATGTTCTGTAATATCTTGAGCCAGTCCTATCAACTGCAATGGTTGCTGAGTCTCTTTATCAAGCGTCGCTTCCCAGTATCCATGAATCACTTTCTGTACATTGCCGGGTAACCGAATCCGGTAGCGCATTTCTTCGCTTGTTTTTTGGTGAATAGCCTTTTCGATACAATACTTTACTTGCTCTACATCTTTGGGATGAACAACCGCCAGATACGAATCAAGATTATCTTCAACGGCTTTTATACTTTTGGCATAGATTCGGCGAATATCTTTCGAAAAGTGAATCGTATTTCCTTGTAGATCCCAATTCCATGCACCCAGTAAAGCCATCCGATGCGCATGAGCAATAATATCTTCTTCTGACTTTTGCTTGGTGACATCTTGAGCGATAGCCAGTACTTTTTCTACTTCACCCTGATCATTTCGCATTAATTGTGTAAAAATTTCTAACCACATATAATGACCATCTTTATGTTTGACACGTCTTATAAATGTTCTGTCATCTGCATACATACTTCCAGGTTGGTACATTTCTTGTGCGTCTTCTTCATGGTAGTATTCCATTCTCATTCGAGAAACCATTTCAGACGGTTCATATCCCAAAATCTTTTTGACTGAAGGCGAGACATATTGAATATTGCCATCGGCCCCACTCACAGAAACAATACTGGAAGAATTACGTACAATCATCGAATATAAATCTTCGGCTTCCCGATCTTGCACGACTGTAATGTACATCATCATGTATTGTAACTGCTGTTCCTGATCTGAGAATACATAAGAAACATGTATAGATAACCACACAGGGACATGGTCAGCGTTCATCCAACGACGTTCTACTTTTTCTGTGGTGGTGCTATGTTTTACTTGATCTGTTAGCCATTCATCAGCTACATTCCATATTGTTAAAAGATTCCGTAATTCGGACTCTTCATATTTTAATATTCGGCATAATGCAGGATTGGCTTGTACGCATTGCCCTTGCGCAGAAAATATCGCAATACCTTCGGGGGTATTGGCATACATATGGGCTAGTACAGATTCTTCTGGGGTAGAAGCATTAAACACAAACCCATCCTCCTTTAATCATCACTATTCATACCGCCCTAAATTCGCAAATTTCACGAAAATTGCAGTCTTTACACTTTCGCTGTGAAGGCATCGGTGTAAAAAAGGATTCTGGCTTGGGACGATTGTAATAATCATCATCCAAACAAGACTTCATTTCTTCAATATATCGACCAATACTTTGTTCCACTTTAATAATATCTTCCGAAGTAATCCGATATTCTTTATATTCGCCTGTTACCAGATATTCAACACGAATCTGGATTTTCTCCAGTGGCATATTGTACTTTTCTTTTACATACGAAGCATACAGATACAGTTGATCTGAGAAATCGTCTTCACGTCCTGTTTTCCAATCAACAATCACTACGGTACCATCCGGTTTACGATACAATAAATCCATTTTCACATAGACTTTAGTATCGAATAATATCATCGTATCCCATTTTTCAATTTCTAAAATCTTCATATCCGACCGTGTAACTTCTTTCCATGTCAACGTATCGTATAAATGACGAATACATTCTTCTTGCCGCTGCTTAATCGTAGCTATTCGGCTATTCAATGTATCGTCACCGTAATATATTTCGGAAAGCATTGTATGGTATTTAGGATTATTCAACCAAGCTTCTACATCTTGAGATTGAATATATGCTTCATTCAATAATTTACGCATTTGCTCTAACAAAAATGCTTGTCTTGGAGCCGTTTGTGATTCTTCCCATTGGCGAAGTGCTGATTCACACATCCGATGAGCCAGATCACCAAATAATAGATAGAAGTTGCGTAATTGTTTTAAACGATAAGCATGGACTTGTTCTTCTGAGCCCAGCTTTTCACTCCAACCATTATGAGCAGCATAGTAGTGAAAATAATATTTGCGTAAACATTCATCGAACATATTTGCTCGAGATTGAGAATAAGACCATTGCGGGTATTTTGCCATGCCATACAGCCTTTCTATGACTTTGAACTATAGATTGTCATCATAGTTTAAATTATAACAAATATTGAGCTAATAACGAGGCTATTCTAGTTATTTTATCAGAAGAATTATAGAGTTTTTCTAATGACAAAAAAATCGGTAGCACCTATAGGCACTACCGATTTTTATGAAGTATTATTCACTCATTTGGATAAACAATAATTTTGAGGCTGGCATTTTTGTGATGGATCGCTCGTTCCATGGCTTCTTGAGTTTGAGATAATGGATATTTGTCTGTAATTATGATGTTGGCATCCACTTTACCTGAAGAGAGAAATTCAATTCCCATCGGGTATGTATTGGCATAACGGAACACACCATAGATATCGATCTCATTATCCGCAATCGCAGGCACATTAATAGGAATCTGATCTTGTGGAGGCAATCCAACAATCACTAATTTCCCACCACGGCGAATAGATGATAACGCACTTTGTAATGCTTTAGGATTTCCTGCTGTTTCCCATGCGACATCGACGCCTCTGCCACCCGTTAACTCTTTGATCTTGGCAACAGCATCTTCTTCTCTGACATTGATCACTTCAGTTGCACCCATTTTGCGAGCAGCTTCTAGTCGTACCGGTTCTAGATCAGTGACGATAATACGTGTAGCTCCAAAACATTTGGCAGCAGCCACAGCCATTAATCCAACAGGTCCCATTCCCATAATGGCTATTGTAGAACCGGGCTGTAGATGACAACGTCTAGCGGCATGAATTCCTACTGAAAAAGGTTCATTCATAGCGGCTTCTTCAAAAGAAAGATTTTCTGGAATAGGAAAAACAAAGTCCTGACGCATCACAATATATTGAACAAATGCTCCATCAACAGGCGGTGTCGCCAAAAATTGCACCTCTGGACACAAATTATAACGTCCTTCTTTGCAATATTCACAATGTCCACACGTTACTCCCGGTTCGATAGCGACTCGATCTCCGACGTTAAAACGTGACACTTTTTCACCTGTACTCACTACTATTCCTGCACATTCATGTCCCAAAATAATAGGCTTTTCAACCACGTAAGGACCTATACGTCCATGCTCATAATAATGTACATCTGATCCGCATACGCCTACAGCAATTACTTGAATTAATACTTCATCTGGCTGAGGTCTAGGAACCGGAATTTCTTCGATAATGATGTGACCTGGCTCTGTCATAACAGCTGCTTTCATCGTTTTGGGAATCTCAACATGATTCGACATAAAATTTTTTCCTCCCTCTAGCAATCTGCAAAATTTCGTGATATGATAGCGCTTACTTACAGATATAGTTTAACATTTAATAGCTGGAAGTTAAAATGATTGGCTATCCATCTCTTCGCTAATTTCAGGGAATGATTGACGAAAATGCAGGGATTCGTCAATATATGGTAAAGAGCGATTGTACTTTTTGATACAAATACTCTTACTTTTTTTCCAGTTGAGGGAGTTGGCGATATGACTGTCAAAATCAAAGATGTTGCAAAAAGAGCCGGCGTATCCGTCACCAGTGTATCCAGAGTATTGAACGGTGAGAAATATGTTAGCGAAGATGTACTGGCACGAGTAAATGAAGCAATTGAAGAACTCAAATATTCCCCTAGCCATATTGCTCGTAGTCTCAAAAAACAAAAAACAAATACGATTGGTGTTATCGTTCCCGATCTTACCTCCAACTTCTACTCGACCATTTTGAGTAGTATTGAAGAAAATGCAAGTAAATATGGTTATAACTTGATCGTCTGCAATATTGCAGAGAACCTGAGTAAAGAACTCAAGTACCTGTATATTTTTCAGGAAATGAGAGTAGAAGGCATTATTATTATGCATGAAAAAACAAATGATGATATTGTGTCGTTTGTGCAAAATGCAACGATGCCGATTTTATTTTCCAGTGTAAAATCTCCTGATCCTACGTTTATGTCTGTATTGATCGATGATTATCAGGCGGCTTTTGATGCTACAGAGTACTTAATTGATGCAGGTCACACAGCTATTTCTTATCTGGGTGGTGATCTACAGGATATTACTTCAGGGCAGAGTCGATACAATGGATTTCGTGACGCTTTGATCAAACATGAGATCGCTATCAATCCTGATTATATTAAGTTTGGTGATTATAAGCTTCCTAGCGGACAAGCATTGATGAAAGAACTACTTGCACTTCCAAATCGCCCCACAGTTGTGTTTGCAGCAAGTGATGATATGGCTGTAGGTGCTTTGAACTGTGCACTCGATCAAGGATTACATGTTCCTGATGATATTTCGATTATCGGCTTTGATGGTAGTACAATCACTAATATTGTTCGTCCAGCAATCACATCGATGCAACAACCCATTTATGAAATGGGACAGATTTCATTAGAAAGTCTACACAAATTAATTACACGTCCTAAAACACAACAAAAAACAGATATCGTTTTACAGCATGAGCTAGTCATAAGAGATAGTTGTAAAAAAATAAATTAAATTCATTTCAAATTTGTACTTGTTATTTGTAAAAGATACGTAATATAATGTCTCATATCAAAACGATTTCAACATAAATCTTCTTCTAAGACACTTCATAAGTTAGTTAACCTCACATTATTTATCAATTTAACAGCTTTATCTTCCTTTTCTCAGTCCCAAGTCATTCATTGTATATGCAAAGTTAGGTTCACAATGTGGTATCGATTCCAGATAACAGATATCACATTTCTTAACTTTCTGGAATCGATACCATATTATAGAAATTGTTGTTTGTCTCACTTGTTTCTCATTATAGTTGTTCTTATAAAATGGCTTAGACATCCGTATGGTATCGATTCCATAAAAGGAGGAATTCAGTTGAAAACAATTATTGTCGATGAAATAACCGTTTCACCCTTGATTATAGGCACAGGTGATTTATCGAAAATGAATGGTACATGGATTTTGGATGAATTTGTAGCTGCTGGCGGTACTACTATTGATATGGCATACCAATACACCAATAGCGAAGTCATTATTGGACAATGGATGAAAGAGAACAACAATCGTGATCAATTGGTATTACTTAGCAAATGTGTTCATCCTCTCAAGGGTGAGACCACTGCCAGAGTCAATCCCGAATCGATCACCCATGATCTACTGATTAGTCTTGAGCGGTTAGGTACCGATTATATTGATCTGTATGCGTTACATCGAGATGATGAATCGGTTGCTGTCGAACCCATTATCAATATCCTTAACGAACATTTATCTCAAGGTCGGATTCGTACATTTGGTGCTTCGAACTGGAGTTATCAACGAATTCAACAAGCGAATGATTATGCAGAACGACAAGGGTTAAAAGGATTCACATTCAACAGCCCTAACCTTTCTCTTGCTATTGCTTTAGAAGCACGTTGGCCGGGTTGCGTATCGGCGGATGAAAATACTGCTTTATGGCATGATAACAACCAGCTACCACTACTCTCTTGGTCAGCACAAGCAGGCGGATTTTTCTCCGGTGCTTTTTCTCCAGAAGATCGATCTAATGAAGAAATGGTACGTGTGTATTACAGCGAACCGAATTGGGAACGTTATCGTCGCGCTGTCATCTTAGCAGATGAGAAAAAAGTTACCCCTACGCAAATTGCACTTTATTTTGTTCTTCATCGTCCATTTCCAACTGCCGCCATCATCGGCCCTCGTACTTCGGATGAATTGGCTCAATCTTTTGCAGTGTTGTCGTTGGATATCAACGAATCTGATCTACAATGGCTTAATTTGGAAAGGGATGAACGATCATGATCCAACATAAATTAGCTGCTCAATTGTTCACAGTACGCAATGAACTCAAACAGGACTTTATTTACACGCTCAAAGAACTTCGCAAAATGGGTTGGACAGCCGTCCAGATTGATGGGCTACATGGTAATGATCCTGCCGAGATCGCCGCTGTTATGCAAGAAATAGGTCTTCGCACTGCCGGGATGCATGTGGGTTTAGAACGAATGAAAAATGATCTTGATCAAGTCATCATTGAAGCTGATCTTTTTGGTACACCGGATATGATCTGTCACTCTCTACCTGATGAGCACAAAAATGAAGAAGGCTATCTCTATGTGAGACGTGAGCTACGCAAAGTATCTGCTATTGTATCGCCAAAAGGTTATCGAGTGGGATTTCATAATCATGATTGGGAATTTCATACGATGATGGAAGGTCAATATGCACTGCAATATTTACTTGAATATGATGAAGCGACACCTGTCTATGCAGAGATTGATACGTATTGGGTCAAAAAAGCTGATCTTGATCCGCTCACTATTATTCGTCAATATGCTCACCGTATGCCGATCTTACATTTCAAAGATATGACAAACGATGAACAGCGCTATTTCGCTGAAATAGGTAGCGGTACCATCGATTTTGCTCCTCTTTTACAATGGGGCGAACAGAATGGGGTCGAGTGGTACGCTGTCGAACAGGATTATTGCCCAGGTTCACCGATGGATAGTCTGGAATCCAGTCTGAATTATTTAAATACATTAATCAAAATGCTCTAATCTACCCGTATCATTTCGCTATACATGTGTATTCGCCAGTATGAAAGGAGTAGTGCCATGCAAGCCGAACTTGATTCCGTTCCGAAAAAATCAACGAAGAGCAAAAAAGCATCTTCGGCAGGACTATGGAAAACGATTGTTGTTAACCGCTACTTGTACCTGATGTTGCTACCGTGTCTTATCTTTTTTGTTATCTTCTCCTATCTTCCTATGGCAGGACTGGTGATGGCATTTAAAGAATTTCGATTCAATGCAGGGATGTTCGGTGGGCCGTGGGTAGGGCTTCGCTACTTCAAATTATTCTTCTCTTACCCGGATGCCACACAGCTAATTCTCAATACGTTTATTGTTGGATTCCTCAAAATTATTGTGTATTTCCCTTTCCCGATCTTGCTTGCTTTAATGCTAAATGAAGTTCGCTCCAAACGTTTCAAATCGATCACCCAAACGATCTCCTATCTACCTTACTTCCTCTCCTGGGTGGTTGTTGCCGCATTTACCAATAAAATTCTAGCTCCTGATGATGGTATTTTCAATCAATTTATGGCTGCTCTCGGTGGCGACGGTAGTATTTTCTACATGATGGATGGTCATTATTTCTATCTCATTATGTTTCTGACGTATCTCTGGAAAAATATCGGTTGGGGTTCTATTATCTATCTAGCTTCGATGGCTGGAATCGATCCTACCCTTTATGAAGCCGCTGAAATGGATGGCGCAAGCAAATGGCGTAAAATCTGGCATATTACACTCCCTTCTATTCGTCCTACCATTGCCATCCTGTTTATTTTGGATATTGGTAGTCTGTTAACTACAGGATATGAGCAAAACTATTTGCTTCGTACTGCGGGTAACTCGGATTATTCCGATATTCTAGACACCTATGTATTACGTGTAGGTATGATGCAAGGACAATATGGATATGGTGCAGCAGTTGGTCTTTTACAAGGTCTTGTCGGCTTAATCCTCGTTGTGGTAACCAACTATCTAGTCAAACGCTTTAGTAAAAATGAAGCCAGTCTCTGGTAGTCCTAACTCAATCGGTAACTCCCCTGTAATTCAATAAACCATTTGGAGTGATTTCATTGAAAACGATCAAACGCCAAACTTCACTTACACTTTGTCTCTTATTGTTCATGGTTGTGTTGTTGTCTGCTTGTTCTTCAGACAGTAGTGGTAGTGAAGCGACTAGCCAAGTAGCTGCGGATGGTCGCAAAAGCGGTGAAGGTGGATTTATCGCCAATCGTGATTTGACCGGACGTATTTTTCTTGAAGGTGATGGTGCACAATTACCTGATGATCAAGTGGGGAACCCGATAGCCCTCAAAATCAAAGAAAAAACAGGCATGACGATCAACTGGCAATCCAGTGGTGCAGCAGATGGACTACAAGAATTAACGGTAGCACTAGCGACTGGAGATT
Organism: Paenibacillus sp. CFBP13512; assembly: GCF_005233705.1. Lineage (NCBI taxonomy): Bacteria > Bacillati > Bacillota > Bacilli > Caryophanales > Paenibacillaceae > Paenibacillus > Paenibacillus sp. CFBP13512. The sequence goes on from NZ_QGAD01000002.1 coordinate 268,525, forward strand.
TACCTGATGTGATTGAAGCTTATCTCGATCATGGTGGTCGCCCTGAAATGAATGTACTTCTCAAAGGTGCTCGTGAAGGTCTATTCACAGACTTAAGCCCTTACCTCAAAAATACCAAAGTGCTCAAAAACTATCTCGACCCAGATTTCTTACCTCGTGATACTAAAGAAAACGTGATGTTCCGCCCAGAGTTTGGCGGCAAAGTGTACTTTATTCATATGAATATCCCTGCTAAAAATACAACCGATGCTGACCGTATTCACTACCGTGGTGGATTATGGCTTCGCGCAGATATTGCAAAAGCATTAAATGTTGATCCTTCTACCATCAAAACACAAGATGATCTATACAATCTAGCAATCAAAATCAAAGCTGGAAACTTTAAAGATAATAATGGTAAACCAATCACTGTGATTGGCCCACGTAAATGGGGCGGTCAAGTCACCAGTACACTGTTCAAAAACTTCGATTTCGGTAATGGTACACAATTTGATGTTGATAATGGACAAGTGAAACATGTAGCTGAAACCGATTACGCACTAAAAAGTATTGAATTTGTACAAAAATTGCTTAGAGAAGGTCTACTCGACAAAGAAGCTTTCAATATGGATGGTGTTCGTGCAGAAGAAGCTTACAATAATGGTTCTTACGCCATCTCTTCCTATATGAATATCGCTCCTGATTCATTAACGATGTTTGAAAAAACAAAATATTTACCAATGGATCAAATGGAAAATTATAAAGGCGAAACTGCTATTTATGAAAAAGAAAAATCAGGTAGCCAAGTGGTCGCTATCCCTTCAACTACCAAAAATCCAGAACAAATTATTCAATACATGGACTACCTAGCCAGTAAAGAAGGTAAAACGCTATGGAATTATGGCGTTGAAGGCGAAGATTACAAGGTCAATGATAAAGGGCAATATATCTATACAGACAAAGTACTTGATGTCATGAAAAATAATCCAGGTGAAGAACGCAATACAATTCCTTATTTCTGGGGAAGTCTACTTGGCAAAACCGATGTGAACAATAACAAAGATTTCGGTGAATTGATCCGTAGTGCGAATTCCCAACCGGATCGTTACAAACTGTATTTTGAATTGATGAATTATGGTAATCCGAAATACAAATACTGGGATGGTTATACCGCAGCTTCTTATTTAGCAGAAGTTCCTGATATTGAAGCATCGCTCAAACCGGTACTGGATTCGTACAAAGATGTGCTTGTACAAGCCTTTTTCGCTAAAGATATGACTGAAGCTACAAAACTACTTGATGATTATCGTCAACAGCTCAAAGATGCTGGAGTCGAACAATACGAGAAATATTTACAAGAGAAATACAATGCCGATCCTTCTTCTGTCGTGTTCTATATTGATGCCTTTTTCTAAAAACAATTCGTAAGTATCCTCAATGATCTGATCATGTTGTACCACTGAACTGCTCAGGGGATGTGATGTTCAAGCATCCCCTATCAAATTAAAACTGCGGAGGTTATGCAGATGGATAAAGCAGTAGGCAACGCACCGCTCAATGAGCGCATCGCTATTGTGATCAACTATATGTTATTGGTGGTATTGTGTCTGGTTATTCTGATGCCACTTGTTAATATTCTGGCGCTTTCTTTAAATGACGGTAAAGATGCTTCGCTCGGTGGTATTGCATTCTGGCCTCGTGTCTTCTCTGTCTCTAACTATATTGAAGTCTTCAAAAATCCAGCGGTATTGCAAGGTATGGAAGTCACTTTATTTCGTACGATTATAGGAACTTTTCTAAGTGTATTGCTTACATCGATGGCGGCTTTTGCACTTAAAAATAAAAACCTACCCGGTGTCGGTATAGCTAGTATTTTTATCGTCTTCACTATGTTGTTTAATGGCGGTATTATTCCTTACTTTATGGTTTTGAAAATGTTCAACTTGAACAATACCATCTGGGTATACATTATCCCTACCCTATATAGCGCATGGAATCTAATACTGGTTCGTACCTTTTTCCAATCGATTGATCAAAGTATGGAAGAATCTGCAAAGATCGATGGTGCTCATGATTTTCAAGTGTTATTCCGTATCTATATTCCGCTTAGTATGCCGGTCTTATCCGTGATCTGTCTTTTTAATGGAGTTATGCACTGGAATGATTGGTTCTCTGGCGCATTCTATGTCACAGATGAGAAATTAAGACCTTTGCAGACGATATTACAACAAATGTTAACTGCTGCTGAGGCGATGCGTAAAAACTTATCCATGAATGCGATGATGAGCGCCGGTAACTCGGTCACTACCGAATCGATGAAAATGGCGATGGTGATGATCTCTGTTGTGCCGATTGCTACCGTTTATCCGTTTATTCAGAAGTATTTTGTCCAAGGGATTATGGTCGGATCGGTCAAAGGATAATTCCAATATCTCAACCGATGGGCGATTACCATTACCCTACAGAAATAGAGTACACAAATCGGGATGCGCTATGTCCTTAAATAAATGAGGGATTATCATTGAACGAAAAACAATACGATGTTGTCTCTATCGGTGATGCTAATATTGATCTGATTGTGGCAGGCAGTGATCAGATGCCACTTCCAGGTCAAGAAGTTTTCGTCAAAAATATGCTGATTCATATTGGCGGTGGTGCTGCTCTATTCTCGATGGCACTCGCTAAAATGGGACTCAAAGTCGCTTTTAATGGCGTTTTGGGAAGTGATTATTACGGTCGTTTTATTTTGGATGAGTTCAGTGAATTGAATATTGATACCTCTTATATTCGTCAAAGTGAACATAATAACACTGGAATTTCAATTGCGATTAACCCTGAACAAGATCGTTCTTTTATCACCTATATGGGTTCTAATGCTGAAGTTCGGATGGAAGACTTGAATGAAAACAGTATGCGATACGGTCGGCATGTGCATTTGACCGGTTATCAAGGTAGTCGTAATCATGATGCGTATATTCAAATGATCAAAAAGATTAAATCTTTTGGCGCTACGATTTCTTTTGATGTAGGTTGGGACGATAGCGGTGAATGGTACAGCGGTATTTTTGAAATTATGAGTGAAGTTGATATTTTCTTTCTTAATGAACTGGAAGCATTACATTACACAGGTTGTAGCGAAATTCGTGAGTCGATTAACAAAATGTCGCAACACGCTGAACATTTGGTTGTTAAAATGGGCTCACGTGGTGCCGTTTCTGTACAGAATCATCAAATGGTCTACCGCTCTGCGTACACGATTACAGCAGTCGATACAACAGGTGCTGGAGATAGTTTTAATGCGGGGTACATGTATGGTGTATTAACCGGACACGATACAGGAGAATGTCTGCAATATGGCAATGCGTGCGGAGCCCTTTCAGTATCGGCTTATGGTGGCAATACAGGGATACCGGATCAAGCAGGAGTCGAAGATTTTATCGCCAAACAAGCTGGACATATTGCAGACGATTGGGAAGTCATTGTCTGATTAAGGGAGGCACACTATGTTTTTCACAGAAGATAAATTAAAAAAACGTCTTGAGCAACTTGAACCACTCCGTTATCGGGAGGCTTTCGAGGTATCCGAATACATCGCAATCGAAGATATCACAGGTGAAAATGGGATGCGCCCCCCAACAGCAACACTAGATCATCCGAATACAGTGATGCGTACAGGCGATTTTTGGAAAGGTAGAGACCGTTATCTATGGCTCTCTGCCTCTGTTAACGTTCCTGTGGCATGGTGTAACCATACTGTAGTTGGACTGTTCGACTTTGGTATCACCGAAGGCGGTAACAATGGTGGATTTGAATCATTAGCGTACTGGAACAATCAGCCTTATCAAGGTGTAGATAGCAATCATATCGAGATGATTCTTCCCGTGGGATACTCTGGTGAAGCACGACTTGATTTCCGCTTATGGTCAGGGCTTGAAGGTGGTGGCATTCCTCGTGAAATGAATCATCAACTCAAACGCTCACAGATCGCATGGTTGGATCAACAAGTGGATACCTTTTTTTATACTGCTAAAGCCATCTTACAAGCGATCACGATTCTACCAGCAACGGTGTATGAACGTTCTGCTTTGACCACATGTCTGGATCAATCGTTCCAGCTGATCAATTGGTCGAAGCCTGGCTCAGACCTTTTCTATGAATCAGTCTACGCTGCTGCTAAGCAGTTAGATCAACAATTAGATACGATGAAGCAGACTCATCCTGTCACTGTGACCGCTCTTGGACATACACATATTGATGTCGCTTGGTTATGGCGCTTAAAACATACCCGTGAAAAAGCAGCACGCTCCTTCTCCACTGTACTGCGCTTAATGGAACATGATCCTGATTATATTTTTCTTCAGACACAACCTCAATTGTATGACTATATTAAGCAAGATTATCCTGATATTTATGAAAAGATTAAAGCACGTATTGCCGAAGGTCGCTGGGAAGCTGGCGGTGGCATGTGGGTAGAAGCGGATTGTAATTTAACTTCTGGCGAATCGCTTGTACGACAATTTTTATTCGGAACGCGCTTTTTCGAACAAGAATTTGGTGTATCCAGTAGTTATTTGTGGTTACCCGACGTATTCGGTTACAGCTGGGCATTGCCACAAATTTTGAAAAAATCAGGTTTTGATACATTTATGACGACCAAAATCAGTTGGAATCAAGTCAATCGGATGCCGCATGATACATTCCAATGGCGTGGTATTGATGGTTCAGAAGTACTGACTCATTTTATTACGACACCAGATGATTGGGAAGGCGGTAATTCTTTCTTTTATACGTATAATGGGTTGATTGAAGCTCAGACTGTTCAAGGCATCTGGAATAGTTATCAGAACAAAGAAGTCAATCAGAACTTACTCTTATCCTATGGATATGGAGATGGCGGCGGTGGCGTAAATCGTGAAATGTTAGAACTTCGTCGTCAATTGGATCGTATACCCGGTGTTCCTCATGTAACCACTGGACGGGCTGACGATTATTTCGAACAGTTGCATCAGTCGTTCGATCAGACGGATCTTTATGTGCATACATGGGATGGGGAATTGTATCTGGAATATCACCGTGGTACGTATACCAGTCAGGCATATAACAAAAAAATGAATCGCAAATTAGAGTTATTTTATCGGGAAACTGAATGGCTACAGACGATGAGTAGCGTCCTTCAGTCCGACTGGTCAAACTACAATCAGCAAGAATTAAATGAAGGCTGGAAAATCATTTTGCGTAATCAATTCCATGATATTATTCCAGGCTCTTCGATTGCAGAAGTCTATGAAGATAGCACCAAAGAATATGCCGAAGCTCAGCAGATCGGTGAACAAGCATGGACATCTGCTTCAACAGTATTAACAACAACAGATGATCACACCATCACTGTATTCAATAGTTCTTCATGGGCAGTCTCGTCTACGGTTCAGATTCCATTTGCATTATGTGGAGCCGATGCGTACACATGGACAGACGATCAGCAACATCCTTTACAAGTGCAACGTGCAAGCGATCACTGGATTGTTCACACACCTCTCCTTCCATCAATGGGAGTACGTACGATTCACTATCAGCCTGTTGTTGATTCCGACGATACGACAACAGTAGATTCTGTACCTTTCTTATATGAAGAAGGCAAATTAGTGACTCCTTATTATGAACTGCAATGGAATGAACAAGGACAACTGATTCAAATTATGGATTTGGAAAATTTACGTCAAGTGCTTGCTCCAGAAGCTCGGGGCAATGTATTGCAATTGTTTGAAGACAAACCGATGAACTTTGATTCATGGGATATCGATATTTTTTATCAAGAAAAAATGGAAGAAATCAATCATCTCATCTCTGTACGTTTACTGGAAACAGGAACGCTTCAGACTATAGTAGAATTTGTCTGGCAGTATGATGAGACTGTGATCACACAGCAATTAATCGTGTATGCTCATAGTCGCCGAATCGACTTCAAAACACATGTCGATTGGAAAGAACGTCAAAAATTACTCAAAGTCGCTTTCCCTGTACAGATTCGTTCTACAGAAGCTACCTATGATATCCAGTTCGGTAATGTGAAGCGTCCTACTCACTGGAATACAAGCTGGGATTGGGCACGATTTGAAAGTGTAGGTCATCAATGGGCTGATTTGTCTGAACGTAATTATGGTGTGAGTCTGCTGAACGATTGCAAATATGGATATGATATTAAAGACAATGTGATGCGTCTGTCGCTTCTCAAATCTGCGATCTACCCTGATCCGCAAGCAGATTACGGGCAACACGAGTTTACGTATTCACTTTACCCTCATGCTGGAGATTGGTTAGATGGGCATACCGTTCAAGAAGCATGGTTATTAAATCAACCTTTTCAGATCGCTTCAGGTACATCACGCGTCTTAAGTACACAGCCTTCTTCATTCTCTATGTTCACTCTGTCTGCTTCACATGTCATGATTGATGCAGTCAAAAAAGCAGAAGATCACGATCTGGTTGTACTTCGTGTTCATGAATATGGTGGTATCCGTTCAGCACTTCAGATCACTAGCGATCTAAAAATCACTAGCTGGCAAGAATGTAATCTGATGGAACAACCGATTGGTGAACAACATCATTCTCCATTGTCGATAGACATTGCACCTTATGAAATTCGTACATTCCTAATCTCTCTTCAAGAGGTGTAACCTATGACTTCTCAACCTTTGCAACTCACGACAGCTATGCATGATTATATTCAGCACGTTGAACAACAATTGGAACATTTCCCTGAACTTCAGGGGATGTTCCGGAATTGTTATGCCAATACGTATGAGACAACATTACAGGTATTAGAAGATGGTAGTACATTTGTGATTACAGGAGATATTCCAGCCATGTGGTTACGAGATTCTACTGCTCAAGTTCGTCATTACTTACCTGTGGCATCTACGGATCCTAAAGTAGCTGATATCATTGCAGGTGTGATTCGTCGCCAGATTTTCTATATCGGTATTGATCCATATGGGAATGCTTTTAACTGTGAAGATAATGATAATCGCTACGATATCGATCTTACTGAATTGAATGCATGGGTATGGGAACGTAAGTATGAGATTGATTCGCTCTGTTACCCGATTCAACTCAGTTATTTATTTTGGAAAATGACAGGTCGTACCGACTTGTTTGATGAATCTTTTCGCATCGTGATGCATCGTATTATAGATCTCTGGCGTTGTGAACAATACCATGATGACCATTCTCCTTATACATTTATGCGTGAAGATTGTCCTCCTTCCGATACACTTCGTAATCAGGGCAAAGGTATGCCTACGTCATATACAGGTATGACATGGTCAGGGTTTCGCCCTAGTGATGATGCTTGTACATTTGGTTATCTGATTCCATCCAATATGTTTGCTTCTGTCGTGCTTGGTTATATGGCAGAAATAGCGATCGAGCTTTACAATGATGAGCGTCTCGCTTCTAAAGCACTGCGTTTACAAGAAGAAATCAATTTTGGTATCGAAAATTATGGAACAGTGATCCATCCTCAATATGGCAAAATCTATGCGTATGAAACAGATGGTCAAGGCAATCACAATCTAATGGACGATGCGAATGTGCCCAGTCTTTTATCAATTCCTTATTTGGGTTATCGCCCTGTCGATGATATCGTATATCAAAATACACGTTCATTTGTATTAAGCGAACACAATCCGTATTATTTTACAGGTACAGCAGCCAGTGGAATCGGTAGCCCACATACGCCGACCGATTATATCTGGCATATCGCATTGTGTATGCAAGGATTAACTTCTACCGATCCTGGCGAAATAGAATCTATCCTTCATGTGCTGTCTACTACCCATGCAAGTACAGGATTTATGCATGAAGGATTTCATAAAGACGACCCTACTCTATTTACTCGTCCGTGGTTTGCATGGGCAAATAGTTTATTCGCTGAATTTGTTAGTCAGTACGCACTTCAATCCAGTAAGGAGCCATCTTCCCTATGAATACGATCATTCCTAGCTATTGGAAAGACCTGAATGTATTGCAAGTGAATCGTGAGCCTGCCCGAGCGTATTATATTCCATATGCAGATATGCCAAGCGCACGTACACGTCAACGTGGTAAATCTCCTTTTTATCAGTCGCTAAATGGAGGCTGGCAATTCCGTTATTATGATGCTGTACGTGATGTAGAACCTGCTTTTTTTATGCCTGAATATGATGTACAGACATGGGACTCTTTGCTTGTTCCTTCTTGCTGGCAGACAAATGGCTATGACCAACAACATTATACGAATCTAAGTTATCCATTTCCATGTGATCCGCCATTTATTCCTGATCAGAATCCAGCTGGCGCTTATGTCAAAGAAATACGATTACAGCATGGTTGGCAAGATCGAGAATCGTATCTTGTATTTGAAGGTGTTCAATCTTGTCTGTATCTATGGGTAAATGGACAGTTTGTCGGTTACAGTCAGGGCAGTCGTGTCCCTGCTGAATTCTGTGTAAGCCCTTATTTGCAAGAAGGAATCAATCGTATCGCTGTGTTGGTTCTCAAATGGTGTGAAGGTTCTTATCTGGAAGATCAGGATATGTGGCGTTATAACGGCATCTTCCGTGATGTGTATCTACTTACTCGTGATCGTCAGCATATTCGGGATATATTTATCGAGCAGTCTTTGGATTATGACCATGATCACTACCATCAAGCTAGACTGAATATCCAATTGGACTGCTCCACATCATCACAAGAGAACGAACATCTGGAAGTTCAAGCGATTCTATTATCACCTGACGGCACCGAACTGTTAACGACAACCGCTTTATTGGATCAAAGGGGATCTTTAGACATGGAGATCACCCATCCAATTCTTTGGAATGCGGAATCTCCTGCGCTGTACAGCTTATATCTCAAAGCAGGCAGAGAAGTTTTACGATTTGCAGTAGGTCTGCGTCAGATTGAAGTGACACCTGAAGGTGTATTTCAGATTAATAAAAAGCCTATTAAGCTTAAAGGTGTTAATCGTCATGATTCTCATCCAGAACTTGGACAGACGATTCCTGTACAACATATGCTGACTGATCTGCAATTAATGAAGCAACATAATATCAATACGATTCGTACTTCTCATTATCCGAATGATCCTAAATTTATGGAATATTGTGATGAATACGGATTCTATGTGATTGATGAAGTGGATCTGGAGTGTCATGGTATCGGTATACCTGAAGATTTTGCAGAAGGTGCTTTTCATCAACTATCTGTCAATCCAGACTGGCAAGAAGCTTTTGTTGAACGTGCTGTTCGCTTGGTGGAACGAGACAAAAATTTTGCATCAGTGATTATGTGGTCGATGGGAAATGAGTCGGGTTATGATATCAATCATATTGCGATGGCACAATCGACAAGAGAACGTGATCCTTCTCGCCTTGTTCATTATGAAGGTGCGGCTCCTGGTTATAAAGGACATGAAGATGTAAGTGTCTTAGATGTGGAAAGTCGTATGTATTCTTCTCCTGCGGATATTATTGCTTACGCGAATGATGATACTACTACTAAACCTTTATTTTTATGCGAATACAGTCATGCTATGGGTAACGGCCCGGGTGATCTCAAGTCATACTGGGACGCGATCTATGCTTATCCCAAATTAATGGGTGGTTGCGTGTGGGAATGGGTTGATCACGGAATAGCTCAAGTTAGTGCAACAGGTCAATCTTATTATGCGTATGGTGGAGATTTTGGAGATCAACCGAATGATAGCAATTTCTGTATCGATGGTCTAGTTTCACCAGATCGTAAGCCACATTCCGGGTTATTAGAATTGAAAGAAATCATGGCTCCTGTACGAATCGAAGCTTTAATTACAGTCGAAGGAAGAACAGATACTGCAATAGGGAATCAATTTAGCATTACTAATCTATACGATTTCACCGATGTATCTCACTTGATATTACACTGGAAAATCGAAGATGAAGGTCTACTTATCGAGCAAGGTACATTGTCGATGCCTACTATTGCTCCACAAGATTCAGCTACAATTACTTTGCCGACTTTAGCTTTGCAACATCATCATCCGCTTCGTTATCTTACCTTCTCTATACGGACGGCTACAGAAACAGTATGGGCTCCAATTGGTTATGAGATTGCTTTTACTCAATTCTATATTCCTGCTGATGCTATAGCGATAGACGAAATTTTAACAGAGCGTTACTCTTTAGATTCACTTCGATATCCACTACAGACTACTGAACATCAGGGGCGCTTAGTGATCGAAGGATTGGATTTCCGCTATGTCTATGATCTGGAACGTGGACAATTTACAGAATGGAGCAAATCGGGGGTTCCTTTACTTCAACAACCTACCGAATTTACAATCTGGAGAGCACCGATCGATAACGATATGCATATCAAAGAAAAATGGTTAGATATTGGATATGATCATATATCGACCAAAGTATACAACAGCCACTGGTCATGTGCAGAAGAACAATCGGTGATCATTACGACTTCTTTCTCGCTTGCTCCGTATAGTAAATATCCTGTGCTGCGTGGTCAAGCATGGTGGACGATTCAGAGTGATGGAAAGATCGAATTGAAAGTAAAAGTGACTGTGTTAGATACCAGCCCATTTTTACCGAGATTTGGTCTAATGTTTGCAATGCCAGCAGGTACCGAATATATAGATTATTTTGGACGTGGACCGCATGAAAGTTATATTGATAAGCATCATAGTACACGTTTTGGTAAATATGAGAAAACGGTCGATGCCCTTTTTTACAATTATATTATGCCTCAAGAAAATGGATCTCGCTTTGAAACGCATTGGATGAGTGCTACACAAGCGATGGGTGCAGGGCTTCATTTCAAAGGTTCCCAACCGTTCTCATTTAATGCCTCTCATTACACTACAGCCGACTTGATGCATGCAACACACACGTATGAACTGGTGCGTCGCCCGGAAACGTTTATCCATCTGGATTACAAAATGAGCGGTGTTGGCTCGAATTCGTGTGGCCCTCAACTTGCTGAAAAGTATCAATTACATGAAAAAGAATTTGTTTTTGATATGGAGATTATGCCTTTTTTCAAAGAAGAATAGTTGAGGTAGGAGTTACAGCGCTGCGTTCATACTGTTGTTCTTGTCGTCGCTTGTTGTGGATGAATCCCTTGATTAACCGCTATGCGGTAGGGATTCATCCACAAAGGCGATCGCTTCGCTCTTTCAGAACAACAGGATGCCTTTCGCTACTGCAAGGGTGGTTATGGGGCAGGAAAGATGAACAACCTAGAGATAAACTCCTTGAATAGATTAAATCTTTTAGGCTGGTTAAACCCGTTAAGTCCGTTAAATTCATTAAACCAGTTAAACCCATTAAACCTGTTGAACCTGTTGAACCTGTTGAACCTGTTGAACCTGTTGAACCTGTTGAACCCGTTGAACCCGTTGAACCCGTTGAACCCGTTGAACCCGTTGAACCCGTTGAACCCGTTGAACCCGTTGAACCTAACGATTTTGTGTATGGAAAAGGATTAAATCTTGTCTCTGTTGGTGGTACGCAGAGGTGTAAGATTTAATCCTTTTTGTATGGATAATGAAATTTGTGAGTCTTTAATTTCTATACATGAACTGATGCTATGGGGTGGGCTAAGGCTTCAGGTGTACGCAGTTTACCATCGCCTTTTTCCCATAACCAGAGAATTGACGTGACACCGCGTGGATAATATTTGCTACCGCTAGCAATGCCCGATATAATCTGGTCACTCCAGCACCAGTAAGAATATTCAGGGTGAGTCAGCCATTCGACATGAGCAGCATCGGCTGTTTGCCCTTGTTCATCCCAAGTTAGTCCCATAATTTCACGTGCGATAAATTGAGATAGATAGATTTTGCTTAACCACGAGTTGTTGCTTGTGGATGATAATTTCCAAGCTCCATTTTCAAATAAACAGATTCCTTTAACCAGTACTGTATTTAAATGTGTATGCAGAGCATTCAAGTAATCAGCGAATCGTCCATCACGCTCCAGTGCTTCAGAACAACCGGTAAAGTAAGGAAATACCAAGCCTTCGATCGCAGGAATAATCTGCGAATCATTGCCTTCGCCAATAACGGCCGGAATATATCCTTGATCGTTCAACTGTGCAGTTACTGTAGCTGCGCAGCGATCTGATTGTGCTCCTGCTTGTTCTGCGTATTCGGTCTGTCCTTCTTGGGAAAATAATTTCTCTAGTGCCAAATAGACTGCCCAGCATTTACCTGCTAGATAAATATTGTTACGAGATTGACCCAGAGACACATCCAGACTATCGTAGGTGGTAATCTCAGCCCCACCTTCTGTACGATGACTATCCAGTCCCATTAGACCGTTACGCTGTTCTGCTTCAGGATGATCACGATTGAGCATACTTTGTAGTCCATCTTGCAATATATTCATATATTTGTCTTTAAATTCATGGTCTTGTGTCTGCTCGATATAGGTTAATGCACAGCAGAGCCAGTTTACCAATTCTTCATGACTCATATATGAAAAGCAATCATCAATTCCTGCTAGCTCATAAGCCGAATATTGTGGACGGGAAAAATGATTGGCGATGCCCACATCATGTGTAAATGATAACCCACCTGGATATCTAGTCTGATCTTTAGGAAAACGAACTTCATCATAATAACTATACCGATTTACAAACAGTTCCAGTTCACTACGCACTGTCCACGGATTCATAATCAATTCGTAATACAATTGATCTGCTGTAAGATCGAGTGTATTCATCATTCGATATTCTCCTTCATTCACGATCCAAAGCGGTTGCTGATCCTCAGTCTGCAACAACTGCGTACTGCCATAATAACTATGAATCGACTGTGCTACCATAAAATGCTGATCTTGATTCAATGCTTGATGATTACCAATCCAAGTATTGGCATCTTCACATGCTTGAGTTAAGGCATCCCAATGAGTTAACGCATATGTACCGACTTCTTCGATACGTTTGAAATAACGAGTGTAATAGTAAGACGTATCTATCCCTGTGGTGACAATGCCTTCTTTATAAAAGCAGATCGCAAAACGGAATGTACGTGTTTGTCCTGCGGGAACATCCATCAGTAACGCACCTACAATGCCCAAGCCAAAATACAAATTGTTTGCATACTTTTCTTGTAATATTTTTTCGAGAGCAAATCCAAGTGCAGGTGTAACATCGGGGTCATCACATAAGATGGCTGTCTGTCTGCCTTGTCCAACGCCTGCGTAAGCATTGGATTGCATTTGCTCTACCGATTCATCTTCTTTTTTGATAATCCGCATCGAACGATAAGGATCGCTACCTTCATAACCGAAAAAGGCACGTCTACTCACTTCACCTGCTGTATTATCAATCGTCATTTCGGCAAATACAGCAGGCACAATCGCTGATTTGAGTTCTTCTTCACTAGCCTGTGCAGGATCAGGAACAGGGCGAACAGAAGAATAGATTTTGAACGTTAGATCACCTGCTGTCCATGTATCTGTAGCTACATCTAATGTACGCTCAATCTCATCATCCTGATAATAGACTATTTCTGTAGAAGTCTGGTCGGTCGGTTTCTCCTTTTCTACATCGTAACGAAAGCTTTCATCATTCAATGAAGTAAAAAAAGGAAGCGCTTCATACCGCTTGCCATCTCTCGATTGTAAGCCGATATAGATATTCTCATCTGCTGGTTTGCCCAGTTCTAACCCGAGTCCTCCTTTAGCACCTTTGAATCCTAAGGTAAAGCTAGCAAATGCGCCAATCGGAGAATGTTGTACATTATAAAATGAATTTTTTTTCATTTCTTGTAACCCCTTTCATTTTGATAGGTATCCGTGTATGCTATCAGTAATTACCTTAATAGTTCAGATTTATCCTATCAAAGTATATTCTGTAAGACCATTTCCAAATCGCTCATCTATTTACCCAAATCAAGCATTATAGTGAGATTGGAGGTTGTCCATGTCTACTTCCTTTATTCCACCCGAATGGGGACAAAGTCTAGCTGAGACCATTTTTCCAGATGTGCAGACAACAATGAATTTGTTCGGTATTCATTTGCGTACAGTCAGTACAGATTGGCAATATCCGATTCACGATCATCCACAGTATGAGATTAATTATGTATTACAAGGGCAACAACTCATGACGGTTGGCTCGCAAAGTTATGTTCAGCAAGAAGGCGATCTGATGATCCTTTCACCCGGTACTTCTCATTCCAGTCGTACGATTGATGGACAGTCTTTTACGTATTTTTGTATCCATTTTGATATTGATGATCGGTTGTTTTTATCATTATTGGAACGGTTGAATCAAGTGATTTTTAGACAATCCAGTGCAGTGGCTCAAGCGTTACGCCCTCATTTGCTCAAAATTGCCCAGCCGATTGATCATACCGATGAACATATTATTACCCGTCGAATGCGTCTGCAAGCTGCGGTATTTGAATTGTTTGGCGTGCTCTGGGAAGCGATATCCAATGAAGCTGCTGGTCTAGCGCCTGCAAGTTATGCCCATGTCGAAATGGCGCATCAGATTGCTGCTCGATTGCAAGGCATCGCCAATCGCAATATTGTGCAGCTGGAAGCCACGTCTGATTCCCATTATGGGATTGACGATATTGCAGCCGAACTAGGGATCAGCCCTTCTCATTGCAATCGAATTTTCCATCAAGTATTTGCGATTTCTCCGCGCAGTTACTTATCTAATCTAGTCCTTCACAAATCCAAATTATTACTGTCCGATCAACGCATGTCGATACAAGATATTGCTTCGATTCTAGGTTATCGTGATATTGCTCATTTTAGCAGGCAATTTAAGCGCTGGTCTGGCATATCGCCCAGTCATTATCGCAAAAATCAAATGGTGATGCCTTCCGAATGTAAAGCCTAATATCGAACTTGCTCTCCTACTGGCGGGCAAGTTCGTTGTTGTGTAATGAATATTCTTCCTTTATTGTTATAGTTATACTTATTTATAATTTGGGATGATGGAGGTGTTATGGTTGTGAAAATGGTATTCCGATGGTTTGGAGAACATAATGATACGGTCACATTAGAGCAGATTCGGCAGATTCCCGGAGTTGAAGGGATCGTCTGGGCACTGCATGATGTACCTGTCGGCGAAGTATGGTCGCAAGAGCGAATCCATGAGATCCAAGCTACTGCTGATCGTTACGGTCTACATACGCACGTTGTTGAGAGCGTCAACATTCATGAAGATATTAAGCTAGGCTTACCTTCTCGTGATCAGTATATTGCCAATTATAAGCAGACGATTATCCATCTAGCAGAAATTGGTGTTCAGGTGATTTGTTATAATTTCATGCCTATTTTCGATTGGTTACGTACCGATCTGCACCGCCCTGCGTCAGACGGCTCTACTTCTCTTTTTTATGAGAAAAGCAAAATCGAACATATTGATCCGTTGGAATTAGTAGCTCAGATCAATGCCAATTCTGCATTAACAATGCCCGGCTGGGAGCCTGAACGGTTAGCTCATTTAACTGAATTATTCAAAGCTTATGAAGGATTCACTGAAGATCATTTATGGAGCAATTTGCAGTACTTTTTAGATGAAATTATTCCGGTTGCTGAAGCAAATGGTATCCAAATGGCGATCCATCCCGATGATCCACCATGGTCGATTTTTGGTCTACCTCGTATTATTCGTAGCCAAGATAATATCAGACGCTTTTTGAATATGTATAACAGTCCAGCACATGGGATCACTTTGTGCAGTGGCTCATTAGGAGCGAATCCAGACAACGATATTGTCGCTATGGTACATGAATTTGCCGATCGGATTCCTTTTACCCATTTGCGTAATGTGAAAGTCGAAGAAAATGGCGATTTCGCTGAAACGTCTCATCGTACACAAGATGGAACTGTCAATCTAACTGGCATTGTACAAGCGTATCACGAAGAAGGATTCACTGGATATTGTCGACCAGATCATGGCAGACATATCTGGAATGAAGAATGTCGCCCGGGTTACGGGTTGTATGACCGTGCTTTGGGTATTATGTATCTATGGGGATTATGGGATTCATTTCAATATAAACGTACTTGAACATCCTCACACTCCAAAAAGCACTATTGTGAAAGGAAGGGATAACTTTGAGCCAATCTTTTACAGGAAAAGATGATCATCAACATCAGCATACAACCGAATTAGAAGCAGATCCATTATTAGCAGCAGATGTCCCTCCTACCGCACCCAAAGCCCCTTCAACAGGGAATGCACTGGTAGACAAAACATTACGTGAAGTGATCCGTTCTGCTGAAAAAACAGCAGGTGAACCACCTACAGAAACCGAAGAAAATGCACTTCCACTTCACTCTCATCTTCGAGGTAAAGTCGTTGTAATTACAGGTGGAGCAGGTGTATTGTGCCGCTCGATGGCTTATGAATTAGGACGACAGGGTTGTAAAATCGCTATTTTAAATCGTACATTAGCCAAAGGTGAAATGGTGGCTGCCGAGATTCGTGATGCAGGTGGTGAAGCGATTGCTGTAGGCTGTGATGTGACCAAAGAAGATAGCGTGATTCTAGCCGAAGCTACGGTGATGGCTGAATTTGGTGCTTGCGATATTCTGATTAATGGTGCTGGTGGTAATCATCCCGATGCCAATACAACAGAAGAAGCTTTTCGTGAAGAACATCTGAATGATGTCTCCAAGCAGACTTTTTATGATATTGGACTCAATGGATTCCGTGATGTATTCGACCTGAATATGATTGGTACATTGATTCCTACACAAATTTTTTCACGGAATATGATCCACCGTGAAGGTGCCACAGTCATCAATATTTCATCTATGAGTGCCTATTCTCCAATGACCAAAGTACCTGCTTATAGTGCTGCCAAAGCGGCAATCAATAACTTTACACAATGGTTAGCTGTTCATTTTGCCGATGCAGGCATTCGAATTAATGCGATCGCACCTGGATTTTTCTTAACCGATCAGAATGCCAAAATGCTCAAACACGAAGATGGTTCGTACAATGAACGTTCTGAGAAAATTATCGCTCATACACCGATGCGTCGATTCGGCGAACCCAATGATCTACTAGGAACACTGTTATGGCTTGCTGATTCGCAGGCTTCTGGATTTGTAACCGGAATAACAGTTCCTGTAGATGGTGGATTTATGGCGTATTCAGGCGTTTAGTATTTAACCCTACTATCTAATGCATCCTATATATGTTCATCATATACAATCAATCAAAAAGCCTGTTCTTTATCCCTGTATAACCATGGGAAAAGAACAGGCTTTGATCATGTGCGTTAACATTTCACAAATCAGCACTTTGTATCATCTACTACTTTGAAGCCGCCAACTTTTTATCTTGTACATAACCTTCATAATCTTCGCGGAAAATAGCCCGACTGACAAAGCCCATAACAATAGCAGCAAGCGTTAACAAGCCTGCAAGTAAATACATATTACTCATCCCAAATGTATCGGCAAACCAGCTTAACAATAACATCGCTATCGCAAAAGTCAGATTACTAAGTACACTCCATGCAGACATCACATTCGGCGTTTCGGTAGGAGTTAGATTCTGCTGAATCAGTGTTCGGCGAATCACGCCTGCAATCTGTACAGGTAAGCCGGATAATCCAATCAAGATCAAGGCTATCCACGGCACTACATTGTATGCAAAAAATAAGGTGATAATCACATACGCGAGCAAGCTAATTAACATGACTGGAAAAGCATTTTTTTGTAGTTTTTTTACACGGGCGACTACAAATATTCCACCTGCAATCGAACCTACAAAAAAGGAAGCATTCATAAATCCCCACCAGCGTGCATCTTGATGTAACACCTGTACCACAAAAGCCAGTACAAATGCACCGATCCAAGCTGCTCCGCCCAGTGTATCTATATTATCAATAATCGCTAACATTCGAATACGCCGATTGCGTCCCAGTACTTTCCAACCTTCCGATAATTGCTCCCAACGTGAAACTGGCTGTTGTGCTGGCGATTCAGAGACCACTTCTGTGACAAGCGTATCCTCATCTGTAATAGCAACCACAGCAGGTTCTTTACGTGGAGAAGCATAAGGATCTCGGATAAAAGCAGTAAAGATCATCGCTAACAAATAACAAACGGCTGCAATCCACATCGTTGGAATCGCACCAATAATCGCCACGATAAGACCACTCAAAGCCCAACCTGCACATTTGATAATCTGATCGCTAATCGACATGAATCCATTTGCTTTCATTAATCCTTCATCATAAGCTAATCGTGGAATCAAAGCATTGCGTGCTGGATCTGTCCAACCATCTAGAAAAGACATACCAAACACAATAAGAAAAATAATCACATAAGCAGGAGTAACTGTACTATTTAAATAAAAAATTAAACTTGCAAATAATACGAACTGCCCGAATTGCGATCCTATTAATATAGAAGTCAGACGATATTTCGATAATACCAATGGAGCAATCAACCCACTAACAATTTTGGATAACATGCGAAATAAAGGAATCAGTATAGTGGTCACAAGCGAACCTGTAGCGGTAAAAACCAGTGTAATCAGACTCAGTAAATAAACAATATCTGCGATATTAGAGACCGTCTGTGTCCCCCATAACATATAAAATGATTTTCTTATCAACAACTTCGCTTCCTTTCATATCATATTGTATGTATATTCAATTTTCATTATAAATAATGTATAAAATAAATTTAACTAATTGTAAAAATGTCCATTATTTAGTATATGATTTTCTTTTTTAATTTGTCAATTTTAAGTATCACAACCATGTGTTATATTATGCTACATTCATAAACGACTTACAAGAACATATTAGACTATTTTACACTTATTTTCTATATAAAAATAACGTAATTAAGTAATACAAAGAAATAAAAAAGACTTTTACTGCTCTGATGGCAGTAAAAGTCCTTTTTGGTATATCTTAATGATGGTTAAGCTAGGGATTAATCTTTATACGGATCAAATTCATTCGCACCTGCCATACAGACACCGATCGGTCGAAGTACATGCAGAATATCTAATGTCTCATGATGAGCATCCAGTACAGTTTGCAATTGACGGTAAGCAAACGGACTTTCATCTGTGTCAGCTCCACGCAATTCAACACCGAAATCATCGACAGCGGCTTTCATCTGTTCACGGCTAATTTGTCCACCTGAACGTGTACGTGTTTTCCAGTTCATTTTCCCTGCGGCTTGTGTACGACTCATGACTCGCCCAGCTCCATGAACTGTACTATAGAAGGAATCTTTATTTTCAAGACTATCTTTACCACGTACAATCACCGAGATATCCGCCATACTTCCACCGATAAATCCTAATTGACCTGGCGCTGAAGGCGTAGCACCTTTACGAATCACAATCGTTTCTTGATCGTTATGCACTTCTTTCCATGCGAAATTATGATGATTATGCACTTCAAAATCAGCTTCTGCACCCAACACATTCAGCACTTCTTGAATCACATAATCACGACCTGCATACGCATAACGCCCTGCAAGCTTCATCGCGCGGTAATACATATCTCCTAATTCATCATTCATATTTAGCAGTACAGGCGGTTGATCCATATGTTCACCTGGTGCTTTGGCTAGAAACTCTCGTCCTGCCGCTAAATTAAGAAATCCACTAGCCGTTTTGTGACCGAATCCACGACTTCCAAAGTGATTCCCGATCCATAATTTTCCCGTTACCGGTTCAACAAATAGATCGACATAATGATTACCACTGCCTACCGTACCTAATTGATTACGAGCTAATTCTTTTAATAGATTATGGGTTTTAAGATCACCTGCTGTTTTGTACACATCCCAATTGGGATCATCGAACAGTTCATGATCGACTTTGTTCTTATTGTTACGTCCGACTCCGAAAGAAATCGTGTTTGCGATGTGATCCATAATGTTGCTAATATTCGGTAAGACATCTGCCGCCATGAGATTGGTACGGACAGCTTTATTACCACAGGCGATATCATAACCTACACCCGATGGAGAGATTTGCCCATCATAAGCAACCACTCCACCAATCGGTTGACTGTATCCTTTATGATGATCCGCCATTAATAATGCTTGAACAACTTGACCCGTTTGCGCACAGGTTACCGCCTGACTCAGTGCACCTGCATCCGGTTCACCCCAGACTCGTACACCCTCTATCACTTGAAAAGCCATTGTATTCACTCTCCTTAAATAGTTCATTTGAGATGATTTCAATCTATAATTTATGACTACAAAAATCATCTATAATCGTGGATCAACTGCATCCGATTCTAACGATAATGCAGCCAATACACATTCATGGATCTGCTCCAGACGATCACGCCTTACAAAACGCTCTACCGATTCTATACTTAGCGCAAATTCCATCAAAGCATGACGTTCTTTTTTACGCGTTTTACGTTGTTTGAGACGACTTAAGTTATTCGGATGCAAATAATCGATGCCATAGATCATATGCAGATATTTCTGTCCTCGCACTTTGATCGCTGGTTGAATTAACTGTTTGCGATGATGCATTGTCATCTTCTCTGGCTTGATTACAATACCTTCATGTCCGTCTTCTGTTAATTCTTTCCACCATTGTATAACGTCTTGTTCACTATTCTCATCGGTAATCATTTTATACTCTGTCGCCATAAACCAGTTACTACATTGAGCTAATTCTTCAGCATGCTTCATATGCCACTCATGTGTCTGATCCATAAAAGCTCCTGTACTATGTGCCAAAATATGAAAAGGAGCGATCCGTATCCCTTCCATGCCGTCGGTATCCCAACAATACTGCTGGAATGTTTCTCGGAAAATAGTGGCATTTTGCTGTTTGACCGTCCATTCAGCAATCCAGTCACTCACTGTAGCACCAGTACTTTGAGCTTTGCGTAATTGATTAACGATATAATCTCGATCCATTGTAGCCGCTTCAGAGACATGTCCATATTGAGAAGCAATCAACTCACGAGCTTTCAGATTCCATGGCACAATCTCTGTATCCATAAGAACGAAATCGGTCTGATACTTTTCAAAATAACCGGCTTCTTGTAGTTGCTGTTGCAAAGTTAATAACACTTCACGTTCTAACTCCATCTGGAAAAATGCTCTGCCTGTCCGTGTATAAATCGTTCCCTGCAGAGGTCTACCTATATAAGGAATAGCCGCTTGTTCATCACGGAATAGTAATACAATCGCACGACTGCCCATATGCTTTTTCTCAGCGATCATCGTACTCACTTCTTGCGCACGATAATAAGCGATCGCTTCGGCTGGATGTTCCAGATAATTCTCTGCGACTGCCGCCAATGGAGGTGGTGTCATCGTTGGTGGAATATAGATTAATTCTTCTAACGGAATCGTATAATGTGAAATTGTATCTAAAGCTGTTTTGACAAATTCACTGCGTACTTTCACTTCTCCATAAACCTTAGTCTGAACGGTATATCCGTCAATTAAACGTGATAACGAAGGCGGAGCAAATCGTCCTTCTTCCCAGCGAACTAGCGGACTATTCGGGTCTTGTGCATAATCAGCATATGCTTTGACACTTATAAAAGTCTGCTCAGGATAACGATATCCTGTTAGCATGCCACCAAATACAGCACCTTGATCAATATTGATCGTCTGATTGACGGTTGTAGGCTGTGGACGAGGATCATGTCCCCATACAATCCATTCCCCTGATGTATGATCGGCAAACCAGTCTTTACGAATCGGTTTGCCAGCTTCATCTGTTCCATCGATATCACCATAACGGCAATAATCATCAATACGTTTGGAATCTTTACCGATAAAATCATCTCGAATCCCGGCATGAGCAACGACTAATCGTTGGACTCCATGTTGTGTAAAGACTAGATGCGAAGGTGTGGATAACAACATGTCTTTCAATTGTTCTTTTAATATCTTTGTATCCTCTATACCATGAATCGCTTCATATTGTTGGAATGCTTCAATAATCTGCTCATCTCCATGACTCATTGTTACCTGTCTACCTTCCAAATAACGAGCGATTTTCCAACCATGATTACTATCGACCATCCATGCTAACTTCGCGGTCAAATGATTATGCCAAAATATCATTGTCTCTAGCGACTTCGGTCCACGGCTCATAATATCGCCAACAGATACTAACTTGCGTCCTTCCGGATGACGATATAATCCTGCTGAATCGGCAATATATCCTAAGCGCTCGATCAATTCGATCATTTCATCATAACAACCATGAATATCGCCTATGATATCAATCCCTGTTGTCAGTTCGATCAGCATATGGTTAGCAGACCGTTTCCATTGTGAATCTGCATATTTATGCTCTTTGATAATATATACAGAGCTGAATCCTTCACTTCGCAATCCTTTGATACTTTTTCGGAATTGATGAGCTTGTTGCTTGACCCGTTGTCGCCCTCGTGGATGTTCACGATGTTGATCCCGTTCCATCAATGTCTGTTCAGAAATATCCAGTGCAATCAGTATCACAGGTACATGATATCGCTTGCCCAGCGTAATATAGACTGCTCGATCTTCAGGTTGTAAATGTGTAGCATCAACAATCGTTAATTTATTTAAGCGACAGCGCGCGATTAATAGATCTTGCATCACTTTAAAAGCTTGATCGGAAATGCGTTTATACTGCTGATACATCACTTCTCCTTCTTCACGAGAAGGTCGCCGCCAATCAATATAATCTGTATCGCCAACCATTTGCCTAAATTGATCAGAGGACAGACTTTCATGCTCTCCAATATATTGTTGTTGCTTGAGTTGCTCAATTAATGTACTTTTCCCACTGTTGGATGCACCCATTAAGAGCACAATCCCAGCATGAGGAATCATAATCGTGCTGGAAGATGAATCACTACGTTCTTCTGTCATTTGCGTGTTCATAGGTGCTATCCTCCTATTCTATGAAATACAACCATTTGGGTAGGTTGTCCATACTGTTCATGTTTTTCCCCAATACCTGAAAGGGTAAATGTATACGGTCTATCTTGAATCCACTGTGTGCAATATTGCTCCAATTCTGCTCGTGTCCATTCAAATCGGTGATCGGTATGACGAATCTCATCGTTGCCCATCTGATAGACTTCATTATATTCCCGATTCGGTGTCGTCATAATTAAGGTCTGTGGACGGTAATCTGTGAATAACGTGTGGATGACTTGTGGCAATCGGACTTCATTGATATGCTCGATCACTTCACATAAAATGATCACATCTTGATCGACCCAACGTTCATCACGATAAAATAAAGACCCTGTAGTTACCACCGGAATAACATAATCAGTACGTCCTTCTAATTTGGCAAATCGGTCAATCGCTCGTAATTGAGACTGCATCGAAGGCTCTACCGCCCAGATCTGCTCTACCCCTTCGATCTCTCCAAGACGAACAGACAACTTCCCTTCACCTGCACCAAAATCAACAATTTGCTTATGCTGTGGCAATTGGCTAACTTGTTCGACGATTGCCCGATAACGTAATTCATTCAACCGAATCACAGGAGGTTCTGTCTGATGTGGATCATATTGTTTGTCCTGATCTTCAGATAGTTCTGACTTCATTTCACTTGCTTCTGCTTGATTTGTGGACAATTCTGTTGATACATTGGTTATATCTTCATTTTTTGCTACTTTTTGCTCATATTCTTTAATTAACGGAGCAAATCGTAGACTGCGTTTGATAATGAGATCATGCTGTGGATGTGTGGATAACCAGCCTTCACCGTAACGTTGCAATCGCTCAATCTCATCATCACTAATATAATAATGTTTATAATTATCAAGAACTGGAATCAAAATATATAATTGGCGTAGCATGTGTTGTAATGTCTGTTGCCCGCTAATCTGGATATGACGTACAGTACTTCGATTTTTGAGATCAAATGAATAATCGATCTCACCACGCTCCATCTGCACTTCATAACCAAGCGGTTGAAATAACGATTCAATCACATGATCAGGCAAATCGGAAGCGACTGGACCCAGACTCATGTGTAAAGTAAAAAGATGTTCAACCCAATCTATATAATCCGCTTTGGGCTTACCGTTAAGTGCTGTACCTAATGCTGGACGTATATAACTACAAAATAAGCTACTCACTACCAATTCACGATCGTTAATATATTGAGTAATATCATAATGATCGGGGCTTCCTTTGACCAAATCAATCGGATCAGGAGTCACAAATAACAACACTTCGGTTTCTTCCGGCTGGAAAGACGTATACACCAGTCGTATTCTTGCACCTTTTTCGGTACGATCATAAAGATTGTTTGGATTTTTGGCTAATAAATGCGAGATCATACTTGCATGTGTTCCAGTAGCTTTGATTGTTAAATACATATGTATTCCCTCCTTCAAATTCAGCTTTGTGGTTGTCTGGCTACGATTTCTACATAAAAAAAGACCGCAGACTTATTCGTCTACGGTCTCGACAGTGCTATTTACACTGGAATCATTATACGGTAAGACACAACTTGATCCATCTGCCACGTATGAGCTGGCAAAAGGTACAAGCGGTAATCTATAAGCATATGTATTCAGCAAGAAAACAAATCTTGCGAGGTCCGATCAGAATGATAAGTCGTTATAATACGTATCCAATGATGCTGACTCTGATAACGTGGTTCGTCTGTATATAGATCTAATAGCGTCAAATTGGGATTATAACTCATCTTCTCGCGACCTCCTTTTCATGTATGGGTATTACCTTATTTTTGTGGTGTATAGAATACATTCAGGTCTTCCTGCCTGAATTGTGACCATCATATAACGTTTTTCCAGACAATGTCAACATGATCTTTATTACGTTATCCTACAGCGTAAATAATAAAAACCAAAATATAAAACACAACAGCTACGCCAAAACTTCGAATCGCCCACTGAATTCTTTTCCTTTTGCGCTCCATATATGCTTGTATTTCAGCATCATCATTACGCCTTCTAACACCAATTTCTCCAAATCCTCGACTGCTTAATATAACAGACAATACCATAAACAATGTGCCAATCCATGCCAGTGTGTTAATTAACAAAATATCTCGTCCTTTTCGCAATTACGCTTTATTTGGTATACATTATTTCAATTCCCTGTTTAACATACGTAGATACTATTCACTTGGTAACCATTTTTTTAAAGTTGTGTTCGAATCGCTCGTTGTGCCAGTTGAGTGATCGTTACATCATCCATCGGCGGGTTATGCAGTCCAAAACGTACATCGCGATATAATCGTTGCAATGGATGACTCATCGCTAGACTATGAGCGCCGACAATACGCATTGCTTGATCGGTTACAGAGATAGCGGCTTGAATCGCTACTGTTTTGACTGCTGCAAGATCAGGGCTAATCCAATTCTGGTAATCCGAAAATGATTCTTTTCCAGTTGATGCCGCATGCTCTTGTTCTCTATCCCAACGATTCGCTACAGCATACATAAAGTGACGTGCTGTGGTGAGCTCAAGCTCTAACTGCCCTAATTTCTGCTGGATATGAGGTAAATGAATAATCGGCTCATTGACACTATTCGGTTGATACGTCGATGCAAAATCAAGCGCATGTTGTCGTGCTGCTATCGCTATTCCTAGATAACTGGCTGGAATATTCATCATATATGCACTTAATTCCCATTTACGCGGTTGATTGGGATTCACATTCGGACGTATACCCACACAAGCTTTAGCAGGTAATATAACGTTTTCTAATACTAGATTGTGACTAGCCGTTCCTCGCATCCCTACCATATCCCAGACAGGATCTATCGATACACCTTCTACAGTACGTGGAATCAGAAAATCAGCTACATTACCATCCGGTTCAAGCGTGGCTGAGATCAGAAAATAATCAAGCATCGGTGACATCGTCGTAAACGATTTTCTGCCATTCAATACATAACTTTCTCCTGAACGATTCGCTTGGGTCTGGGGCTTACCTCCACGTGAAGGACTGCCTGTTGCCGCTTCCGAATCCGCTCGATTGATTAAAGCACCACGCTCAACCACATCACGGCATAGATCAGCAAAAACCTCTTCATCCCAAGCCCGACTTTGTGATAGATTAAACATCGAAATATGATGCCAGCCTATCGCAATCGCTGTCGGTGCATCCACCTGTGCGATCCGTTCCTGACAGAGCAAAAAGTCAGTCAGTGAAATGCTTTTCCCACCATACTCTGTAGGAACCGAATATGTATGATATCCTGCATCTTTGAGCGCTTGAATCAATTCTGTATTTAACTGATTATGTTCATCCGCTTCTACTGCTCCATCTGCATACTGATCTGCTATATCTCCGATCCATTGAACCAATTCCTGTTGCTCCGCAGTCACAGCAAAATAATTCTGTATATTCATCATCCTATGCACCTCATGTTCAGATTGTATTATTCCACATTTGCAAATGATGCACGTATTTCAGTAGGTGAACCGTTGCGATATTTTTTAAACGTACGACTGAAATAAGAAATATCGTTATATCCTGAAGCCATCGCGATCTCGGCTACCGTCATACTGCTATTGAGCAATAAATATTCGGCTCGATTAATACGTACACGATTGATATATTCAGTCACTGTCCGATTCGTTAATTCGTGAAAAAGACGGCTAAAATGAAAACGACTTAATCCTGCCATTTGAGCCAATAGTTCTACAGGAATCTCCTCTGCATAATGCTGTTCGATATGTTGCAAAATGGGTGTAAATCGTTCTAAATTCTTAATTCGACTGTGATGATTTTGCCAGTTTGAATCTTCAATTACATATTGACGTACAAGCATCGCAAGCAAGCGATACATATTGGATTTGATCGATAATTCATACCCCAAATGACGTGTTTTGAATTCATGTATAATCTCGGTCATACACTGATCAAGTGCAGGATCTTCTGTAATATAACTTTGAAAAAGCAAACGATTCTGCGTCATCGGTGTAATAAATTTGGTCTCTACCGCATCTTGAGAAAGACTTTGTAATGAAGACAGATCCGCAATAAGCGCATAATAAACCAGATGATTACATAGACTCATTCCATGATGCAGATCGTTACTATTCAGCACAATTATATCTCCTGCGTGTACATGAATGGGTACCGAATTACATTCTATAATCGCTTCGCCTTCTTCAAAATAAAGAAACTCCATATGAGGATGCCAGTGATGCGGGAAAAGAATCTGCCCGTATTCTGAAGAATGGCAAAAATTCATTTTGATTGGAAAATAAGGATCAGGCATATTCATCGGTTCTTGCAAATCTACAGGCCAGTTCATGTCCCTACTCCTTTACCAGCAAAATGCACATTCACATTGCTTTTCTTTCTTTATTGTATCATTTCAAATCGCACAATAGTACAAACAAACCGCACACCGCTTCATGACCACTGTGACGATCCATTATATAATTTCAACAAAGCATTATCTTTTACCAGAGAAATACATATTTCGTACTATTTCAACCTAAAGGAGACTATCTATGACAGCCAAAATTGGAATCGGTGTAATCGGTGTAGGCAGTATCTCAGAATTTCATTTAAAGCCTTATCACAAGCATCCAGATGTACAGATTATCGGTGTCTGTGATCTCAATGCAGAACGTGCAGAGACAGTCGCTAGACAATATGAAGGCGCTACCGCTTATACAAACTATCAGGATCTGCTGGATAACCCGGCTATAGATGCTGTCAGTATCTGTACATGGAATAACAGTCATGCCGAAATTAGTATCGCTGCTCTACAAGCAGGCAAACATGTACTGGTCGAAAAGCCTCTTTGTCGTACGGTCGAAGAAGCAGAACAAGTACAAGCTGCGGTAAAGGCATCAGGCAAATTACTACAAGTCGGATTTGTACGTCGCTATGATGCTAATGCACAGATGTTGAACCAATTTAGTCAACAAGGAGACTTCGGTACTATTTATTATGCCAAAGCTTCTTATATTCGTCGTCTTGGGAATCCGGGCGGTTGGTTTAGTGATATTGAACGTTCCGGTGGAGGCCCTTTGATCGATATTGGTGTACATGCCATCGATCTCTGCTGGTATCTCATGGGGCGACCTGAACCGTTATCGGTGAGTGGGAATACGTATTACGAACTCGGTAATCGAGCCAATGTAGAACATCTATCCCGTTATCAAGCTGCGGATTACGATGCTACTCAGAACAATGTTGAAGATATGGCAAATGCAATGATCCGCTTTACCAATGGCGCTTCATTAATAGTAGATGTAAGCTTCAGCCTGCATGCCAAGCAAAATGAAGGCATGATCAAATTGTATGGCACTAAAGGTGGTTTTGAAGTCGATCCTGCGGTTCATATCACCACTGAAAAATACAATACAGTTCTCAATATAGAACCTCAGACCGATCATAAAGATTTTCAATTTGAACAAGCTTTTGATAATGAAATCAAGCATTTTATCGACTGTATTCAGACAGGTAAG
Organism: Paenibacillus sp. CFBP13512; assembly: GCF_005233705.1. Taxonomy (NCBI): domain Bacteria; kingdom Bacillati; phylum Bacillota; class Bacilli; order Caryophanales; family Paenibacillaceae; genus Paenibacillus; species Paenibacillus sp. CFBP13512. Next base: position 296,946 of record NZ_QGAD01000002.1, read on the forward strand.
CAACCACTAAGCCCTGTTGAAGATGGTGTACAGATGATGCGGATGCTTACAGCTATCTACGAATCTGCCAAGCTTGGCAAGGAGGTACGATTATGAAACTTGGACTGAGCACCTATAGTCTACACGGGCAATTAAGTTCGGGCGCAATGAATGTAGTGGATGTGATCGATTTTGCCGCAGATCATGGAGCTGTTCATGTCGAGATTGTACCGCTAAGCTATAATTTGACCGAACAGCCTGAACTGATCGAACACATTGTTCAGCGAGCCAAAGAGCGAGATATCGAAATTTCTAATTATGCTGTTGGAGCTAACTTTCTAACCGATAGCGATGAAGCCTATGAGAAAGAAATACAGCGTGTGATGGATGAAGTCTATATCGCCCATCAATTAGGAGTCAAATTAATGCGTCATGATGTAGCTTCATCCACAGACGTATCGATTCAACACTTCAATCAACAGTTAGATCGTCTCGCTTCAGCTTGTCGACGTATCGCAGATCATGCACAGCAGTATGGCATCACGACCAGTGTCGAAAATCATGGTTTCTTTATTCAACAAGCTGATCGTGTACAAGCACTTATCCAAGCTGTTGATCGCCCCAATTACAAAACAACACTCGATATCGGCAACTTTTTATGTACCGATGAAAATCCAATCGCAGCTGTTCCTCAAAATTTGCCATATGCTTCGATGGTGCATGTGAAGGATTTCTATATTCGTCCTGCTTATCGTCATCCAGGTGAAGGTTGGTTTACCAGTACAGCCGGACAATATCTACGTGGAGCGATCATTGGTCAGGGTGATATTGATATGTGGGAAGTACTGCGGATTGTAAAGCAGTCTGGATATGATGGATATGTTTCTGTGGAATTTGAAGGATTAGAAAATGACTTGCTTGGCGCTCGAATCGGACTTGAGAATGTACAAAGAATATGGGACGAGGTGTAATGACATGGTCACAACATTAGGTAAGATTGGTGTTATCTCTGATAGCTTTAGTCTAGGACTCAAAGCCGATTTGCAAAAAGCAAAAGAAGTCGGTGCAGATGGTGTACAGATTTGGGCAACACAAGGTGAAATGGACCCTGATCACTTAGATGCACAAGCTCGTGTTGAACTCAAACAATATTTGGCTGAACTTGGACTGGAAGTGTCTGCTTTATGTGCAGATTATGGAGGCCACGGATTCCGCAATGAAGCAGATAATATCTGGAAAATCGAAAAATCCAAAAAAGTCATGACGCTGGCACTTGAGCTAGGCAGTCCGATCGTAACGACTCATATTGGGATTGTGCCTGAAGATGAGAACGATCCTATGTATAAAGTGATGCAATCGGCGTGTAATGAACTGGCTGCTTTTGCTTCTGATTTAGGCGGTTATTTTGCCATAGAGACTGGCCCTGAACCTGCATCACGTCTCAAATCTTTTCTCGATTCTTTAGAAAGTAAAGGCGTTGCAGTCAACTACGATCCAGCAAATATGGTGATGGTTACAGGCGATGATCCGGTGCAAGGTGTATATACATTACGTGACTATATCGTGCATACTCATGTCAAAGATGGGGTTCGTACACGTGAGGTCAATCCGCATGATGTGTATGGTGACCTGAGTCATGAACAGATCGCTGCGATGAATGATGGAAGTATTGGATTTAGCGAGGTTCCACTGGGTGAAGGAAGTGTTGATTTCCAAGCTTATTTTGCCGCCTTACAAGATATCGGGTATACCGGTTATCTGACGATCGAACGTGAAGTCGGTGACCAACCGGAGCAAGATATTCGTCAAGCCGTTTCGTTTATTCAACAATACAAATCAACTCAATAATTATGCTTGATTAGGATAAATATGAAAGCCTTTAAATGATCGATTAATGATCTTTTGAAGGCTTTTTTCACCTTTTAGACGTTTAGATCAATTGTTGCAAATTCAGACTCACTTGTACCACTTTATGCTGCGGTTCATGATTGCCTTTGATCTGTGCATGCACTAACTCTACAGCTAATCTCGCTATTGTTCGTTCATCTTGCTTCAAGTACCCGATACCCGGCAATTCTGGATTATCAAAAGAAATCAATTCTACATCCTCTGTCTTTCCCAGTTCTACCAGTGAAGCATATGTTAATTTGGCTGCTTCTGCACTTAAAGCCAGTACAGCAGTCACCTGTGAATGGTGATTCATGAAATGGGTAATATATTCTTTTCCCTGCTCATTACGCAAAATATCCAACGGAATATGACACCATAGATTTTTGTCGATTGAAATATGATGATCGATATATGCTTTTTCAAAACCCGATGTACGATCTTCAATGACGGTATTCGTTCGATCCGGTGAAATTAACGCGATATGACGATGCTTTTTGCTCAATAAATAAACAATCGCTTCATAAGCAGCACTCAAATTATCTGAAGTGATTCGGAACGTCTCTATATTGCGTAAATAGCGATCCATAAACACAAATGGAAATTTATCCAGTGATAACCTCAATAACGATTCATTGTATTTCTCATCCTCTGTTGGAAACACAATCATCCCTTGCGCTCCGATCGACAACAGCCGAACGATAGCTTCTGTCTCATTGCTCGACGATTCACGTGTAATATGGAGGATCAATTGATAACCCAATTGCCCTGCATAATATTCTGTATAATCAATCATTTTCTGGATGACACTGGTCTTCATTGTAGGAATAATCAGACCAATCAATGGTAAATGGGCAGTAGGTACACTGGATGATCCCTGTTGATGATGCCCGGAAAGATATTCTGATTGCGTATGATTACTCTCCTCTTGCTCATTCCAACATACAAATGTCCCCTTTCCTTGAATACGGGTCACCCATCCTTCTTCAGCCAGTCCAATCAACGCATTTTTCACTGTAATCTTACTCACTTGATATTCATCCATAATCTCTTGCTCGGAAGGCACACGATCTTTGTATCGTAATTCCCCTGAAATAATCTTATCTTTGATCTGCTGTTTGATCTGCTTATACAGTGGCATTTTCTTCATGTCTATTCTCACCTCCGCCATCAAATGTTTACATTTTTTATAGCATAGCACTTTTATTGTAAACGTATACATTTTTATTTGGAGCTGATTATAGCACATAAATATACTTTTTATATAAAACATATTTTTATTAAATTTATAACCAATTGAGTATATAAATTCTAAAATTTGAGCCGTATACTACAGGAATAAAGCGTTTACATTTTAAATTTGGAGGTCAATTATGAAAAAATCAGGTATCTTACTTTCTTCTTTGCTACTGGTGACGACCCTTTTATCTGCTTGTGGTAACTCTACTGATTCTTCTTCTGCTTCAGGTGGAAGCGGAGCCAATGACAAAGTAACGTTAACAGTTACCCACTATATGGTGGAGAAGCCCAAAGTCGATACATTTAAAAAATTAACCGACCGCTTTACGGAATTGAATCCTAATATTACGTTCGATGTGCAAGTCATGCCTGTAGATAAATACAATGACAATATCAAAATGAAAGTGGCTGCAAGCGATGTACCTGATATCATTTTTGGTCGTCCGCAAGGTATGGTCGATATTACCAAAGCAGGTGCTTTTCTAGACCTTACCAATGAACCTTTTATTCAAAAAGTAAATAAAGATTATCTCCCTAACGTTTCCTACGACGGCAAAGTATACGGATTACCTACTGACCTAATGACCAACGCTGTCATCTACAACAAAGATTTATTCAAAAAAGCAGGCGTAGAAGTTCCTAAAACATACTCTGAATTAGTGAAAGTAGCACAAACGTTACAATCCAAAGATATCACTCCTTTTGCCGCTTCATGGAAAGATGGCGCTTCATATATGAGCTTTATGTGGCCTGATATGTGGGGTAATTTGCTTAAAGACAATCCTGATTATGCAGGCAAAATGATGGCAGGCGAGACTACTTTTGCAGCGATTCCAGGTTACAAAGATTTCTTGACTCGTGTGAATACACTTAGTTCTTTTGCTAACAAAGATGCTGCTGATATTGATTACGATCGTTCGCTTCAGTATTTTGCTCAAGGTAAAGCGGCAATGGATATTATGGGTAGCTTTGCTATTGGAACGATTCGTAGCTATAACCCTGAAGGCAATTTCGGTGTCTTTATGTATCCAGCAACAGATACGCCTGAGAACAATGTCATGACTTACTCTACAGATGATACATGGATGATCGGTGCTCAATCCAAAAATCTAGATGCCGCTAAAAAATTCTTAGAATTTATGGCATCTGATGAAGGTGCTCAAATCTGGGCAGATGGCGTACAGACACTAAGCGCAATCTCAGCAGATATCAAACCAGCCAAACAAGATCCAATCTCTGAAGAATTTCAAACGATCTTCAAAACCGGCAAAGTTGTCAATAATCAGGTTAAACCTCTCTGGTACGGACAATATGATGATACGTGGCAAAAAGATTTAACATTCTTCCTTGTCTCTGATCCTGCAACACGTAGCGTCGATGAATTGCTACAAAAATTAGATGCTGATTTCGCTCGAATCAACAAAATGAATTAATCGTAAGTATCCTATTCTAACTAATCTGGTGGTGATCTCGTGACCCGTAAGTACAAAGACGAACTGCTCAAGTTCACCTTTATCGTTCCTGCTTTACTGTTCTTCTGCCTTGTAGTTGTGTTCCCTTTCTTTCGTGGAGTCAATATTGCTTTTACTAACTGGAACGGGATTGATATGTCTTACGATTATGTAGGTTTGCACAATCTCAAATTATTATTTACCGATACAGAGCTATTGAATCCGATTAAAAACACACTGTTTTTTGCGATCTTTACGACCGTATTTATCAATGTGATCGGACTTGGTCTGGCAGTTGCGCTAAATACTAAGTTCCCGGGCGTTAATTTGCTCAAAAGCTTTATATTTATGCCGATGGTGATCAGCCTGGTGCTAGCTGCTATTATCTGGCGTTATATTTACAGCGATATTTTCCCAACGATTTTCCATACCGATGGAGGATTATTGGGAAATCCGACTACCGTTATGCTAGGCATTTCGATTATTAGTGTCTGGAAAGAAGTCGGTCTGGCAATGGTCATCTATTACGCAGGACTACAGACCATTCCCAAAGATATGTACGAATCAGCGCATATTGATGGAGCTGGCAGTTGGATTCAATTTTCCAAAATTACAGTTCCTTTGTTAATGCCTGCTTTCACGTATTGTATTCCGCTCTGGATCGGTACAGGATTACGACAATTTGATTATCCGATGGTCGCTACGAAAGGCGGCCCGGGTACATCATCCGAGACACTGGCTATGTATGTGTATAATTATGAGTTTCCTTATTTCAAAGCCGGTTACGGGCAGATGGCAGCTCTTATGTTATTCTTCTTTATTTTGATCGTAACTGTGTTTGTCACTAACTATTTTCGGAGAAGAGAGGTGGAATATTGAATACTTCGGTTCCGATTGTACGAGTCAAAGAAACGTCAAAACGCCGTTTTCCCAAGTTAATCCGAATTATTATGTTGTATATTATCGCGATTTTGTTTTTATTTCCGTTTTATATCGCTATCGTGTATTCGATTAAGACACCCATCGAAACGGCTCAAAGTCCACTAGCTTTTCCAACACATATTGCATGGTCCAATTACAGCGATGCCATAGCCGCTTCTAACTTCTTTCTTGCTTTACGCAACAGTGTGCTGACGACTATTGGCACCGTATTATTAACGATCACCGTCTGTTCGATGGCGGCTTATATGATCGCACGTAACAACAATCGCTTTTATAACTTTTTCTACTATCTGTTTATGTCTAGTATTATGTTGCCTTTTCAAGTATTAATGTTTCCTCTGTACAAAACGTGGACAGAACTGCATTTATTGAACACGATTCCCGGTCTAATTATTGCATTAACCGGTGTACAGATAGGCTATTTCGCTTTCTTGTATGTAGGTTTTATTAAGACAGTTCCACGCGAATTAGAAGAATCAGCCATGTTAGATGGCGCATCCAGATATCGGACATTTTTCAGTATTATTTTCCCGCTACTGAAGCCGATTAATTCAACGATTCTGGTATTAAGCGCGCTTGGAGCTTGGAATGATTTTGTCGTCTCGATGATTATTGTGCAGAAAAAAGAAGCTTCCACTTTACCATTAGTTCAGTTCCAATTTTTCGGAGAATACACATCAGAGATTAATATGGCATTTGCAGCCATTATTTTATCTATGATCCCGATTATGGTGTTCTATCTTTTCGCACAGAAATACATTATCGGTGGCGTCACCGCTGGTGCAGTCAAAGGATAATCAGTGCATATCAGTCCCAACACACTATAGATTATATAAAGGAGTCTTGAGATGGATACTCAATCTTCACCTACTTCTTCATCCACAACCACTTACCGCAATCCGATTATTGAACAACGTGCTGATCCGTGGGTGTATCGACATACCGATGATTATTATTATTTTACCGGCTCTGTGCCTTCTTTTGATTATATAGAGCTTCGGCGGGCTACCCATATTCAAGGTCTTGCAGATGCAGAACCTGTTATCGTATGGCGTAAGCCGGATACAGGGCCGATGAGCCATTTAATCTGGGCTCCTGAAATTCATTATATTCATCAGAAATGGTATATCTATTTTGCCGCAGCCGCTACAGACGAGATTGTCGATGGGCTTTTCCAGCATCGTATGTTTGTACTGGAAAATGATCATCCTAATCCGCTGGAAGGTACTTGGGTAGAAAAAGGACAAATCATTACGCCTTGGGATACATTTGCTCTAGATGCGACTACATTTATACATCAAGAGCAGCAATATCTATTATGGGCGCAAAAAGAACCTGAAATCGATGGTAACTCTAATCTCTATCTATCTGTAATGGATAATCCTTGGACGTTAAAAGGTACGCCGACCAGACTCAGTATTCCCGAACTATCATGGGAATGTATCGGATTCAAAGTCAATGAAGGCCCTGCTTTTTTACGCAAACAAGATCAATTATTTATCAGTTATTCTGCCAGCGCTACTGATCATCATTATTGTATGGGACTACTTACTGCTGATATTCATAGCGATATTCTAAATGCAGCATCATGGATCAAAAGTGATCAACCCGTTTTTGGTACAGCCGAAGCCCATTCTCAGTATGGCCCCGGACATAATTGCTTCACAGTATCAGAAGATGGACAACAGGATGTCATGATCTATCATGCTCGTAATTACAAAGAAATTTCAGGTAATCCATTATACGATCCGAACCGTCATATGCGTGCTCAGATCATTCATTGGAATGCAGACCATACCCCGAATTTTGGTGTACCTGTAGCCGATCACATCTCTACAGATCAAACAGCATCTGTAGATCACGCTAAAGAAAGCTAAATAAATATCATTCTTGTATTCTAAGTAAAACCAGTCTCCTCTATATTACTGAGAGTATGCAGTGATATAGAGGTTTTTGGTGATTTATTGGCACGCCTTGAATCTTCGATAGTAGTATCTCTGATCTAAAATGCTCCGAATACATAACGATACAAAAGAAACAAAGCAATTCCCCAGATCATCAATGCTGAACATTTATTCAACAAAGGCAACCACTTCCCTGATTGATCCAATCGACCTACCCAATGCCCACTAACTGCTAAACCTACAAACCATACCCATGACACGATAATACATGTGATTGTAAAAATAAATTTATCGCTTCCTTCATAAGGTAGCGAGCTAATACCAATCACACCAATGGTATCTAACAACGCATGTGGATTGAGTAAAGACACTGATAAAGCAAAAACAATCTGTTTGCGGATGGATAAGGCATTACGATTCCCTTGTTCAGCCTGAATACTACTCCTCCATGTGATATACCCCATATATAGAAGAAACACGATTCCACCGATCATTAATACATGCTTAATCCACGGCAGACCAAGCACTAATAAGGAGACTCCACCTACAGCCAGACTGATCAGCAATGTGTCACATATCCCTGCTGTAATCACCGCTGGCAAAGCACTCCAGAATCGACGTTGCACCATTCCTTGTTGAAAAATAAAAATATTTTGTACACCTAAAGGCAAAATAAGCCCTAATGCTAATAACAAAGCATGCATGATAATCCCAACCATATTTAATCTCCTTTCGCTTGCCAATTGAAGTTTACCAATGAGTAAGAAATATTTTATTATATTAACCCTGTTATTATCTCACTTACTTATTTACTGTGCCTACCATCAATGATACTATTAGCAGTAACTTCAATTTTTAATGATATCTATGGAAAAAAGCAAACCATTCGAAAGAATGGGACGCAAAGTGTGGAGTCTAACGAGTATAGATCACTATACTTCTATGATTGTCCTACCGCCCCGAACATATATCGGGGCTTTTTCTGCGTTTTATTATATACAACTAGAGATACGGAGTGATGATAATGAAAAAGTGGTCTTATGTATTCATTTTGCTAGGGATTATAATACTTGCTTATCCACAAGTGAATGAATGGTATTCGGATTGGCAACAAAGTCGCTTATTAGATGAAGCTGAAAATGAAGCTATGGCACAATCGACTGCTCAACCTACTAATTTACAAAGTGGATATGCCAAAGTCAATCATCTGCTCAATGAAGAAAGCGAATCATCAACTACCGCTCCAGCACCGGTACAAGGAGAGATCCTCGGTATTATTACTATTGATAAGATTGATGTAAAATTACCGATAGTAGAAGGAGCAACTCGTGAGAATATGCGTAGTGCAGCTGTACACATTTCCGAAACCGATCAATTAGGTGAAAAAGGAAACTTCGCCATTGCAGCTCATCGTGCTCACAAATATGGACGATTATTTAACCGTTTAAATGAAATAAAAGTAGGCGATATTATAAAAATTGAGTCTAGGGGTACACTTTTCGAATATAAAACCGATAATATAAGTATAGTGGAACCTACTGACGTATCAGTATTAGAAAGTAATCCGAATCGTGAAGAAATCACGCTGGTCACTTGTGATCCTCTAGTCAATCCGACTCATAGACTTATTATCCATGCCGAGCGCATATCGACAAATATTTCTAGTTGATTTTTCTTGATTTAATGATATTATAGTAAATGTGAACCACAAGTAACTTTTAAGGTTTAGGATTTTTTAACACTAACCATAAAAGCTTCAGCACGATAATGGCAAACCTGTCGAAAGACTGGGACGCAAAGCTAAAGGGCCTTACCTCTTAGAGGTTGGCAGCCAGCCACCGAATGAAGAAGCTTTTTCTTATACTCTCAATATCCTTTTTATGTAATATATGCAAATTTAAACTAAAATTCAAACGATAACGGCAAACCTGTCGAAAGACTGGGACGCAAAGCTAAAGGGCCTTGTATACATGGCAGCCAGCTACCGAAAGGAATAATTCTCATGAAAAAACTTTTGCTAACTTGCTTGACAGCATTCACTCTTATCTCTTTCGCTCCGACGCATACTTATGCATCTACAACAACTACTACTGACTCTTGGTTAGACACTTCAACAGTAAGCGAAGGCTTTATCGCCGTTCACTATAATGCACCTTCTCACACTCGTACTAAATTAATGATCAGCAAAAACGATGTGAACTACACTTACGATCTTAATGCTTCTCAATCCGATTCTTCTTTCCCTTTACAACTAGGTAATGGAACATACAATGTAACGATCCTTGAGAACACATCAGGTAACAGCTACAAAAAAATCCAAGGTGATTCTCTTGAAATGAACCTTGACGACTCAAATGCTGTCTATCTTGCTTCCACTCAAAATGTAGATTGGAAAAATGCTCCTGCTTTAATCAGCAAAGCACAACAATTGACTAAAAACGCTACAACAGACGAGCAAAAAGCTCAAGCCATCTACAACTACATTACAACTAACGTAAAATATGATTATAAATTTGCTAGTGCATTACCTGCTGTATATGTACCTGATGCAGCAAATACATTAGTATCTAACACAGGCATCTGCTATGATTATGCTTCTCTAAATGCAGCAATGCTTCGTAGCGTAGGTGTTCCTACTAAATTGGTTATGGGTAATTCGACTAACGTTAAAGAATACCATGCTTGGAACGAAGTTTTCTTGAATGGTCAATGGGTAACAGTAGATACAACCATCGATGCAACACTTAAACAAAACGGTAAAACAACTACTTTGACTAAACCTGCTTCTCAATACAAAGCAGTTAAAACGTACTAATCCTACAAATACAATATTCATCCTAAATGAATATTCATACAGTATAAAAAAGAGGAACTGATCTCAACAATGATCAGTCCCTCTTTTTTTCTTGTGTTATTTACAGGTTTATTTGCATTTATTTAACGATTATTGATGGATGAAAATTTATCTATTATGAGCTTTGAGGCGGTTCTTTTTTACTGAGTTCTCCACCCATCGCTTTAAGAAACTGTAATCCCACTGATAATGACGATCGAACATCAGGATCACGCATCATTCCGAGTAATCCTAGCACCCCTGGTGGATGATCATCTGAATGACTGTTCTTTTTACCCACTTTAGAAGGTTTATCAGTCTCATAGATTTTTTGCGAAGGATCAGCTTGTAGGTCTCCAAGGTGATCTAATCCAGCCCCTAAAGCTTTGATCAGCTTCTCTAGTTCTTTTGGATCAAGCTTTCCTAATACTTGAACCAGTGTAAATGCATTTTTGATCAGTGGTGGTAAATTCATACCTTCAATCATATCGATACCTATAGCTCCAATAGGGACTCTATTTTTGAGTGCAGCATCTGCGATATCCAATACACCGGCTCGATCGAGTTCTTTGACAATCTCTAGCATTTTCAAGATTGATTCTGTATTTTCAGTTAATGCTTTGATCAGTAGACCTAGTGATTGGGCTTGAATTTCGGCTTCTGTTGGAATATGACGTTCGATCTGCTTAATAGGTCTCGCCATGGGACTCACGCTCCTTCTGGATCGTTGTAGCAATCGGTTCGTAGTCTGATCGATTCCACTTATCTTCTACGCGTACACTAATCTGTGGGCGCCGTGTAGCGAAGCGTGGATTCACCTGTGGTAAAGGCGACACCTGATGTTCCACTTGATCTGTCAGCACTTCCATCATCACATTAATTTCTTTATAACTTGGTGTATGGGTGACTTTATCTGTATAGCTACTGGTTAAACGGTTGATCGCTTCCTCTTCATTCGAAGTGTTCATAGGCAAATACAATTCTTTCCCTTTGACACGATCTGTAACCAGTACTGACAATTTCACTTTACCAAATGGAGAAATTAAGCGAACTTTACTGCCATCTTGTATGCCTCTTTCGGCAGCTAGTTCTGGTGACACTTCAAGCCAAGTTCCGGATACTTTATGGCGAATTCCTTCTGATTTGTACGTCATATTGCCTTCATGGAAATGTTCTAATAGTCGTCCATTATTTAAATGAAGATCATACATCGCTTCCGGCTCATACGGCTGTGTCCACTCTACCGGATACAATTTTGCTTTGCCATTAGGAAAATGAAAAGACTCTTCATACAATAAATGTGTGCTTGTTCCATTAGGATGTACAGGCCACAATTGACTATTCCAACCTTCCAATAGATCATAATGAACACCTGCAAATAAAGGTGCTAGACTGGCGGCTTCTGCCATAATTTCACTTGGATGAGTATAGTTCCAATTCGCACCCAGAGCATTCGCTACATCTTGAATAATACGCCAGTCTGGCTTGGAATCACCCAAAGGTGCGAGCACTTCATAGAATCGCTGAATACGGCGTTCTGTATTGGTAAATGTCCCGTCTTTTTCAAGACTTGGAGAAGCAGGCAAGATCACATCTGCATATTGAGCTGTATTGGAGAAGAAAATATCTTGCACTACGAAAAAGTCTAATTTACCTAACATATCCGCTACAAAGTTGGAATTAGAATCGACCAATGCCATATCTTCGCCAAACAGATACATCGCTTTCAGTTTACCTTCTTCAATTGCATCAACCATCTGATGATTATCGTATCCGGGTTCTGATGGAAGTTCTACTCCCCACGCTTGCTCATAACGATGACGAACATCATCATCCGATACTTTTTCATACCCGGGGAAGAAATTCGGCATTGTTCCAAAATCACAAGCTCCCTGTACATTATTATGACCACGCAAAGGATAAGCGCCTGTACCCGCCCGACCAAAATTCCCTGTCGTCAACAATAGATTACATAGAGCGGTTGACGTATCGGTTCCGCCGCGATGTTGAGTCACACCCATCGCCCACAACACACATACTGATTTGGCTTGATGAATCATTTCAGCGGTTGCAATCAATTCAGCTTGAGAGATGCCAGATACTTGTTCTGCGTACTCTAACGTATATTGATCTAGCGATTGACGGAACTCTTCATATCCATCTACACGTGCTGTTAAGAATCCATGGTCTTCCCAACCTTGATCAATAATATATTTGGTCACTGCCGATACCCAGACCAGATCAGAACCCGGACTTGGATGCAAATGAATATCCGCACGTTCAGCCATTTCATTTTTACGTAGATCAGATACGATTAATTTCTGCCCGTGAAGTTTATGTGCTCGTTTCACTCGTGTGGCTAATACAGGATGCGATTCCGCAGGATTAGCACCGACAATCATCACTAGATCGGCTTGCTGAATATCTTCGATTGTGCCGCTATCTCCACCCATACCGACAGTACGCATCAATCCCGAAGTCGCTGGAGACTGACAATAACGTGAACAGTTATCTACATTGTTCGTTCCCATAATCGAACGAACGAATTTTTGGAAAATGTAATTTTCCTCATTAGAACACTTCGATGAAGCGATATAACCGATCGAATCTGCACCATATTCTTCACGAATACTGCCTAATTTGCCAGCGATTAGGTTCAATGCTTCTTCCCAGCTTGATTCTACAAATCGATCCCCTTTACGAATCAAAGGCTTGGTTAGACGTTCTTCGCTATTGACGAAATCCCAACCCCATTTACCTTTGATACATGTCGAAATACCGTTCACTGGTGCATCGATAGACGGTTCGATTTTGAGAATATCACGTCCTTTGGTCCACACTTCAAAGCTACACCCAACTCCACAATACGTACAGACTGTTTTGGTGCGTTGAATTCGAGAGTGACGCATAGAAGCTTCGATCTCAGACACTTTGAAAATCTCTCGATAGCCTGGTTCGATTTCTTTGGTTAATTCAATCATTGGCTCCATCACTTGATTATCGATGCCTGTTAGGAATCCCGCTTCACCGACCATAGTGGTTTCCATCAACGCATTACAAGGACATACAGTGACACAATGACCACAAGATACGCAAGACGATTGATCGACAGGAACATCATCATCCCAGATCACACGGGGCTGATCACGACTCCAATCGATGGTTAACGTTTCATTGACCTGAAGATCCTGACAAGCTTCTACACAACGTCCACATAAGATACATTGATCAGGATCATATCTATAAAAAGGATTGGTATTATCGATTTGGTAAGGTTTCGGTTGGAAAGGATAATCCTGATGTTCAATTCCTAATTTTTCAGTAGTATTATGAACAACACAATTGCCGTTATTGTTATCACAGACCGTACAATATAATTCATGATTTTTAAGAATACGAGACATCGATTCTTGCTGAGCTGCTTTGACCAGTGAAGATTCAGTAGAAATCTGCATACCTGAACTGACTACAGTACTACAACCACGAACCAACTCTCCATTCACTTCGACCATACATGTATCACATGTTTCGATAGCACCTAGTTGTTCGTTATAACAAATTTGCGGAATGTAAAATTCATCTTGTCCTTTGGCGGCTTGTACAATAGTTATGCCCGGCTCTGTAACGACCGATTGTCCGTTAACTTCAATCACGATATGTTCTGTATGGTCTGTCTTCATCATGTTGTTCACCTCTACCTCAAAATTAATAACTCATTCTCTTATCCTTCTGATTCCACTGACTGCTTACTTTTACTTATTGTTGCTTGATTGATATATCACAAAATCATGTATTATAAAATTGATGAATCATATTTACCCAATCCGTTTTTAAAGTAAGCATCTTTTTCCTTTATATGGTTATCTATTATTTATTTTTAGACATAATTAATATTTATGTAATGACATATAGATATAAACGTTAAATGTATCCATTTGAGCTGACTTTACATTATGGTTTAATGAGAGTAACGTTAGGATGTAGCTTGTAATGATATGCTTGTAAACAAGTAAGGAGACTCAATGTATGAATACTTCGATTCATTCTCATTCGTCTTCTCGACGAATATTGATTATGACAGCCGTTGAAGCTGAACGTGAAGCGATTCTTCGAGGATTGCCAGCGCTTAGTGAAGATCGCTTTAGTGTACAATTAGCTGGTGTAGGTCCTGCTTCTGCAGCAGCACGAACAACAGCGATTCTAGCAAAAGAATCGTTTGATATGGTGATCAGTGCAGGTATTGGCGGTGGATTCGCAGGATATGCTGATATTGGATCTATTGTTCTTGCGAGCCAGATGATCGCAGCAGACTTGGGTTCAGAGACACCGGAGCATGGATTTATTTCTGTAGATGAATTGGGATTCGGCTCTTCAATGATCCAAGCCGATACCGTCTATAATGGAAGTCTTGCTTCAGCTATTCAACAGATTGGACTTGCTGTGCATATTGGCCCTGTTGTTACGGTATCTACAACTACAGGCTCAGCTGAATCAACAGCTATGCTTGCAGGACGTATTCCTGGTGCTTCAGCAGAAGGTATGGAAGGATACGGTGTTGCTTTGGCTGCTCATTATTTCCACTTACCTGTACTCGAAATTCGGGCGATCTCTAATCGGGTCGGGCCACGTGATCGAAGCAGTTGGCGTATTCCTGATGCTTTGCAAGCTTTAACCAAAGCAAGCTCCATATTACCGGAGGTGCTATAAAATGAAAATTGCTTTTTCCCCATGTCCTAATGACACATTTGTTTTTCATGCTTGGGTACACGGTCTTGTGCCAAATGCTCCTGAGCTTGAAGTGACTTATGCTGATATTGATATTACAAATAACTGGGCAGCTACAGGCGAAGGCCCGGAAGTCTTAAAAGTATCTTATGCCGCTTTACCGTGGTTGTTGGAAGAGTATGCATTAATCCCTTGTGGTGGCGCGCTTGGTCGTGGTTGTGGTCCATTGGTGCTTACAGCTGATCCTACCGATACCGATCCTGCTAGTCTATCTGGTAAAAGAGTAGCTGTTCCAAGTGAACGGTCTACGGCTTATATGCTTTTCCGTCTATGGGCAGCTCAAAATGTTCCCGGTGGTGTAGGCGAAATTGTGGTGATGCCATTTGATGAGATTATGCCTGCGGTAAGAGACGGCAAGATTGATGCTGGTCTGGTTATTCATGAAGCACGCTTTACGTATCCTAATTACGGGCTTACTCTTATGGAAGATATGGGTAGCTGGTGGGAAGAAGATACGGGATTGCCGATTCCTTTGGGGGCTATTATTGCTAAGCGTTCATTAGATGCTAATCAGATTGCCGATTGGGTACGTTCTTCTGTCGAATATGCGTGGGAACATCCTGAAGCTTCACGTCAATATGTACTGGAGCATGCTCAAGAAATGGACCCGAGTGTTGCTGATTCTCATATTAATCTATATGTAAATGAATTTACCCGTAATCTAGGTGAAGATGGTTATGGAGCGATCGAAGCTTTATTAGGACGTGCTGCCAAAGAAGGGCTTGTACCTGAATTCGATCTTTCATTGTTACGTAAATAAAGTACAACATTAGTCTTCAACATAGGGATATTAAAAAAGCACAAACTCACTAAGATTTCATAGTGAATTTGTGCTTTTTGGTATGGATATATCAGTCTTTTTGATTTTTTTATAGATATTGCAGATATTTGTGAGCAAAATGTTTGCCAATTCGATTGCTTATCTGGTACACTGGCATTATCACTATAAGATTTGTAGTGATAACACAAATAGCCCCTTTTCACAGAAGGAGCTGCTTATTTCTAATTCCTAATTATATACAATAGGAGGTGAATCACCATGGTACAAAACGTACTTTGCGAAGTAAATTCTTGCACACATTGGGCTCAAGAAAACAAATGTACTGCTGAATCTATTTTCATTATCAACCACGCTCATCAAAAAGCGACTGAATCTCAAGAAACAGATTGTCAAACGTTTGATAAAAAAGATGCTGTAAACTAATTTAAAATGTTTTACAACTGAGAAGGGACTTTGCCGAGTTCCTTCTTTCTTTTTATATTCTACCAACAATGATTATTATTATCAAGTAGATTTCAAAAAAAATTATATAAAAGCTCATTTTACCTGTCATTACACTGATCGCATTTCTCATTCTCAATACAATCAGTATAATGTTATGGTATAGGTACTAATCCATCATTTATTTATTATATTTTGAATCTGGCTACAGATGTTAGTAATTCATCAATCCCTTGTTTGGATAGATTCATACTTTCGATTACTTCATGCGTCTGCTCTACGATCGTCTCCGTTTTCTCTGCAATCGTCGAAGTTCCTTCTGCACTTTCATTCGAAGCTACTGCAATTTCATGAATTGATTTCACTTGATTCTCAATCGAAGATAACAATTCTTCAGATGTGCTGCTTAGATCTGTAGCAATATCATCGATTCCTTTCGCACTCTCTGCATATTGATCTGCTGAAGATAACATCATATCGTAATCTTGCTTGATTTCATTAACAAATAGTTGTAAAAGATCATTTGAATTCGTGGATAGGTTACTCACCGATTCGATCACTGTGCGCGTAATTTGATCAATCTGATCTGCCGCTTGTTTGGAATCTGCTGCAAGCTTACTGATTTCGCTAGCTACGACAGCAAATCCTTTACCTGCTTCTCCTGCTCTTGCTGCTTCAATACTTGCATTTAAAGACAATAAATTGGTCTGGGCTGCAATCGTAATAATGGTAGATACTAGACCATTGATTTTGGATACAGATTGCGATTCAACTAATGCTTTCTGTAGACGTTCTTTGACATGAGTATAGATTTTCAGGCTCTTATGATAGGAAATTCGGAATTCTTGACTTAATTCTTGTGCACGACGAGTCAGTTCATCGGCTGATGTAGCACTATCTTGCGCTTTTGTAGCCACAGATTGTACTGCATGTTCTAGTTCACGAGAAGTTACATTCATTTGCTCTGTAGAAGAAGCCGTCTCTTCTGTACTTGCAGACAATTGTTCGGTTGTTGCAGAAATATCTTGAACACTATCTTCTAAATGAGACATATGATGATGAACCGTCTGAATATGATTTTGCAAATTAGAACTTTGGGCGATAACTTGTTCAAACACTTCTCTAAACTGCTTACGTGCTCCACCCATCGCTGCTATAATCAGCGCAAATTCATCTTTTTCTGTTAAATATTTTTCATAACCTTTGCTATATTTCAGATCAAGCGCTGCGGTTTTGTTAATAATTTCTAATGTGACTTTAGTACGGCGACTCACATTACGAGCGAATAGTATACAGATCAGTAAAGAAACCAGTAAAATGACAATCGTTGCGATAATCAACGTTTGGGCTAATTGATCTTGTAACTGTTGACTTTCTAGTAAGACGGCTTGATTATAATCGTCTAGAATCTCTTCGGCCTGATTGATATCATCGCGTGCGGCATCAAATCGAGCTGTGCTATCTGCAAGATTGGCTACTGTATTGGTATTGATATCAAATCCTTGTTGCCATGCAGCGAAATTAGTATCAAAATCAGCAATCAATTCAAAGACTGTTTTATTCGAATCAGCGTGTTGATATTGAGCAAATTCGGCTTGATGTGCAGTGAAAATAGCTTCGGCTTTGTGCACACGATCATAGGCTTGTTGTGCATTTTCAGTGTAATCAGCTTTGGCTGCTTCTAAAATGGCAGGATCATTCGAACTGGTCAATGTCATTTGAGCGACTAACGCTTGATAATAATCACGATCTGCATTTAATAACCAATAATTTGTCATATACGATTGATCATAAATTTTAGTCGTTAATGTTTGAGCAATAGACTTGGTATGGCTCAATGAGAAGATAGCGATTCCGATCAAAGCGATCATTACGAGTGCCATAGGCAAAAACATTTTCAGACGTAGATTCCAGTTGTTAATATTAAAGATGGTTTTCATAAAATGGTCTCCCTGCTACATTGTATTATTCGAATAAAGGGAATATAGAAAGGCTACTATTACCTATTATTTACATAATATTTATATCGGATTTGAACACTCTTTGTAATAGTATAAAAATCGACTTTGTGTATCATTTCTACAATCTGATATGGTACAAAAAAAGACTGCTGACGCATAAACGTCAACAGCCTTTGGAAATGGGTATTATGAATCTATGATTAGACTTTCTACAAATGATATCAATCTTATTTATTGTACATAATAAATATCAGGTACTGGAGGTTGCTTCATATCTGCACCCAGATGAAATCCTGGATGTGGTGGCTGATTGTAGCCAGCATTTTGCCAAGCGACAGATAGACGATAGACAGGATCATGCATCAGTGTACGTAAGCGGTAATCGGTCATATCTGTTGTGGTATAAATACGCAATTCATTATTATCGCTTGAACGTAATACTACTTCTTCCCGCCAGTCTCCATATAGATCTGCTTGTAGATTAGGTGTAGCTTTGGTTCCATTATTCGAACTACTTCCTGTAGCCGTTAACAAGTTAGTCGTCGTATTGTTCATATAATCCCATTTATCAATACGATTATCATCTAACAACTCGCGCAATAGATCACCATCCCACCAGATTCCAAAGTTCGTAGACGAAGGGATGTTTTTGCTAATGACTTCACCTGTAATACTGTATAATCCCGTAATTGGAACATGTTGAGCATTTGTAATCGTCGCTGCCCATACTTCTTCTCCGGGGAAACGTGGATCGATATCCGCAGACATTCCACGTCCTGTATCTAGCCCTGTGTATACGCCCCACAAGACTTGCCCTGTATTCGCATCATGCACTTCCATACCATACGGAGAATCTTTGTGTTCATGTACGCCGAATACTTCTAGTCCTGCTCGGTTCGGATTCAGATCGCCTAGATGTTGAGCATCTCCATGTCCCAGTCCTGTGGTATAACGTGGGGTGCCATTATCATCAATAGAAATAGAACCGAAATTAATCTCATCTTTGCCGTCTCCATCGACATCTGCTACGTTGAGAGCATGATTACCTTGCGCAGTGTAGGTCGTCTGATTACCTACATTGGTATCGTACGTCCAACGCTTAGTGATTTTGCCATCACGGAAATCATAAGCGACAAGTACAGTACGTGTATAATATCCTCTGGTCATAACAAAGCTAGGACGTTGTCCGTCTAAATAAGCGACTCCTGCTAAAAAGCGATCAACTCGATTCCCGTAATTATCGCCCCATGAAGCAACTGTTCCGCGGGGTGGATCATAATTAACAGTGTCTAAGGCAGCTCCTGTTGTTCCTTTAAATACCGTCAAAAATTCAGGCCCTGTCAGCACATATCCAGCACTATTGCGATAGTCTGCTTTGGCATCTCCGATCACTTTACCTTGACCATCAATCGTACCATCTGCTGTACGCAAAGCCACTTCAGACTTCCCATCTCCATCTAGATCATAGACGACAAATGGAGAATAATGAGCACCTGCACGGATATTAGGTCCCATATTAATGCGCCATAAGCGAGTGCCATTTAGTTTGTATGCATCCAGATACACAATCCCTGTATATCCAGATTGAGAATTATCTTTGGCATTGGAAGGCGACCATAACAGCACAATTTCATACTCTCCATCCCCATCCAGATCACCTACACTCGCATCATTTGCACTATAGGTGTAAGCTACTCCGTCTTTGGTTACACCATCAGCAGGCTTTTGCAAAGGAACCGATTTGTATTGCTGTTGCCATACGGATACAGGTGTCGATACCGATGTTTCTTTACCATTCTGCACAGTAAATAAGGTATAAACAGAAGTCACTGTTCCTTTAGCATCTAATACATTGGTAGCTCCTGTTATCGGCTGACTGTTCACCAGTACACCGTCGCGATATAGATTAAATGCGATATTATTGGCATCCAATCCAAGCATTCTCCAACCTACATAAATACCATTTTTGCTTTTGACGGCTACCAGTCCACGATTTAATTTTTCCATTGCACGTTGACCGGAAGCAACAGCTGTATTTTCAGTGACTGTTAGATTTTGCACGTGTTCAGACAAAGGAATCTGTACATCTGCTATCCCTTGGGCTACCAGTCTTGCGATCTGGATCGCTCCATATTCCTGAAAATGAGTATTGTCTACAACTCCATCAGGAAAATTGGGATATACACCTGCTGGTACATGCAAAAATACTTTTTTAGATTCTTCTGCACCAATCGAATTGTAATAAGCTACACTACGAGTACTGAGATCGATAAGCTTGGTGTTAGTCTGAGTGGCGACTTCTTTCATCGCTGTCACATAATTGGGGAAACTGATATTGAATTGTCCTGTAGTGGTATTGAAATCACGTCTACCGACCGGAGTCACTAGAATAGGAGTGGCTCCATGTGCACGAGCCCCATCGATATACTGCTTGAGGTATACTTTATAATCCGGTACAGGTGTGTATCGTTCGGGTTTCGTATCGGCATCATTATGACCAAATTGAATCATCAGATAATCACCGGGTTGAATCTGATTTAAGATCGTATCCAATCGGCCTTGTTCGATAAAAGAACGTGAACTGCGTCCACCAATCGCTTGATTGCTGATCTTCACCTTTTCATCCAAGTAACGGTCTATCATTTGCCCCCATCCTGCTTGTGGTTGTTTGGATGTTGCATAGGTCTGTACAGTTGAATCTCCTGCCAGATATACCGTGGGTTTCGAGACCACCACAGACTCCTGTTCATACGTGTTATTGATGACACTTTGTACTTGTTCTACTTGCTCTGTCGTACTTGGAAAAGAAGTATGATTCTGCTCTGCTTGATCCTCTGCTGCTATTGATCTGTTCAAAGGTAATAACGTACACACCATAACCATAATAAGCACAAGCGATACCCATCGACGATACTCAAGCGAACGATTCAAACGTACCCCTTCTTTCTCCTTCAAATTTATAAAGCGCTTACATTATTATCGTACATGGAATATTTAGGTGTGAATATTCAATATACAGTGGTGTTTGTGTAATATTCCGACCTCCTCTAGAGTTGATTTCGATATGTTTATGTAAGGTAATACAAAAAGGACAGAGTCTAATAACTCTATCCTTTGAATGAATATATTTTATGTCTATATGGTACTCTTCTGCTTAGACTCGCTTGCGACGGAATCCTAATACAATACCTATCGCTAGCACCAACATGCCTACACTAATCGCTGTGTATTTAGCTTGAGTCGCTGTATCGATTGTCGGCGTCATCGGTTCTCCGAAACCTCCACCTCCCGGGCCTCCACCCATACCCCCAGCTCCATCTGGAGGAGCCATCATTCCACCATTACCTCTACCTTGATCTGTTGGAGCACCTTCAGGACGTTGACCACGATCTCCGCCACCTCCACCCATGCCACCGCCCATTCCACCATTTCCAGAACCATCGCCTGACGAAGCAATTGTTCCATCGAGTTGGCCTTGTATATTGGTAACATTGGTCTGATTCCAAGCGATCAATGAGGTTACACCTGCTTGATATTCTT
Organism: Paenibacillus sp. CFBP13512; assembly: GCF_005233705.1. NCBI lineage: Bacteria > Bacillati > Bacillota > Bacilli > Caryophanales > Paenibacillaceae > Paenibacillus > Paenibacillus sp. CFBP13512. The sequence goes on from NZ_QGAD01000002.1 coordinate 318,689, forward strand.
CATACGTGTAGAAAGCAGTAGGATCACTTTGAACATCCACTGCGATCATATCATTGAGTGCATTGACTTTAGCTGTGAAAAGATCATTGGCTAAAAATTGAGTAAGCACCTTTTGGATCATGGCATGATATTTTTCCTTATATTCATCAACTGCTAATAATTTGGCAACTAACGGACGCTCTGCTAAAGCTCCAGATGTAGGCTCATCGATCATCAAAGAAGTAGAACTAGCAGTGTCTGTTACATTTGCAGTTGCATTTGCTTTTGCTTTTTTTGGAGTTGTATTATTTCCAGTTGCGTTATTAGTATTACCAGTTGCATTGTTGGTATTACCATTGGTTTGATCTGTTGCTGTTTGTGGATCTTTCGCATGGGCTGTATTGGACGGGGTCTGGTTGGTTGTTGTCTCTGTTGTGTTGGTATCTGTATTCTCACCGCCACGCCCGCCGAAGCCACCCATGCCCCTTCCCATACCACCCATTCCGCCAAATGCCATGTTGTAATCCCATGGAATCATTGAAAATATACCATCATGTTCATACAGATAATAATTCTGCTTATTCCCACCAATGTAGCTGTCTGTATTGTTAGTGACCACATTTAACGTTAGATATTCTAGAATACTATCAACATCAAGATAATCGGTGTATGGTGTGGTGCTATCATGATTGAGCTTATCCAGCATATTGATTAATGCATCTTTGTCCTGAGTTTCTGACTTCACTTCAAGACCTGTATACGAGTCTGCATCATTATCAATCCATTGTAGATCACTACCACTACCGGTCATCAGCCCTTTATACAATGTACCTGTTGTATCTTCATAATGACTCTCTATAAATGAATCATCCACTTGCTCTACAGCAAGATACAAACCTTTGTATTCACCATTAACATAGATACGGACAAATGAATGCTTAGGTGTAGGCAACCCTAGCATTTCAGACATTTCATAGGTCAAAAATTCACGCATATACGAAGCATCGCTGTAGTTATTATTGAGATTAATTTTGTCCAAGCCATATAGATTCTGTCCAGAAATGTATTCGTCAAAGCTTAACTTGAAGCTATACCGATCCGAGTCATCCATCTGTACTACACTACGCAAAGACAGATTACCTTTGGTACGAATCCCGATATTTGTAATGGTTTTGCCATTATAGTCTACACTGGCTGAATGATATTTTTCATCAGACGCATGGTCTAACATATCTTGAAAATCTGAATCAGAAATCGTTATTTTGACATCCACTACTTTATCTTCTACAAATACATTTGCATCCTGTGCACTTTGCTCTGTCACTGTTCCTGCATGAACTTCTTGCGTTGATACCCACGGTATAGCAACAAGACATAGTATACCTGCGAAGATTGCTTTTAACATCCACTTCACTTCATCACCACCAATTTTGAAATAAAAAACCTTTGCATATATCGGTATATTGACTTGTGCAAAGGCTCTCTATGCGCTTTAATTTCGATAAACTTCAGCCATATATATTAGTTTCTATTATGAAACGTAATCACCGTTATAGCTGATGAGAACTGCATTTTTCACACCTGCGATTTTAGAGATTTCATTTACAAATGTAGGTTCATTGTTTTTGAGACGTACTTCAAGTGTTAATTCGATATTGTCTGCTGTGATTGTTTTTTGTCTGACTGTATGACGTTTGACCAACGCATTAAGCTTGCTGTTCACCTGTTTCTCAGCATCATCCCCTTGAGCATTAACCACCAATAGATATGGCGTTTCAAAAGAAGATCCTTTGATAAATAAAAACATGACCAGACCTACAATTACAGAACCTGTAATCGCTAATGTATAAAAACCTGCACCAGTTACAATCCCTGCTGCTGCTGCCCAGAATAAGAAAATCAAATCAGTCGGGTCTTTGATCGGTGTTCTAAAACGAACAATACTGAGTGCACCCACCATCCCTAGAGACAAGATCAAGTTCGAGTTAATCGCAATAATGACCATAGAAGTTACCAGAGTCATGCCGATCAGTGAAATATTGAAGCTTTTGGAATACAAGACACCACTGAATACACGTTTGTACAGGAAATAGATAAACAATCCAACGAGAAAAGCGATTCCCATACTCAGCAAAATATGTGTAATACTAATATCCGATGTGAAGCTTTCTAGTACTGAATTTTTGACGATATCTGAAAAGTTCGTTGTTGCGTCTGTCGTGGTTGCATTTGCCGCCGCTGCGACTGCTGTTGTGGTTGCCATGTGTTATTGATCCTCCCAGGAATTTTCTTTACCGAGTTTACGGCAGATGACGTATTTTGAATTGGATTGACGAACGAGCCCTTCGAGTTGTAGCGCAGTCTTAATATAATCTGGCAAATACTCATCATATTTCACTTCAAGCACAAAAAATTTATGATCAATCGCATCGACCATCGCTAGATGCGGATCAAATATATCGTGGTTGTTCAGACCTGTTTTCATATATTTATCAAATGTAATCCGTACATTACCTAGCTTAGATGTGTAGGCTTCACGAACATAATCTACAATCACCTTCGGACGTAGTAAAACATTGTTAGCCGCATGATAAATCTCATACAATAAAGGTTGATGAGGTAAGTTCAACACTTCATAATTGCCTTTTAAGATTTCAGCATACATTTCACGAGTAATCGGTTCTTTGACTTTGGCAATAACATCATTCATTTTTATTTTCTTTTCAAAATGAATGATGCTGTCTTCGCCATTGTAAATACGAATCCGGTATTTCACTCGATCTCGTACACCGCCTAATTTCTCATGTAGAGCGGTATTATTGATATCATCGAAATACAGACTGCGAATCAGATACTCTCCTGCTTCATTGGCGTTGGCATCCTGTGTCATCAATGGACGTAGCCGTTGCCGAATCGTAAAATATTGATGATAATTCACATAATGCTTCAGCTCATGCCGGTATTTCAAATCCAGATTTGGATAATACATCGTTTTATCCCCTTTCTACTTAATCTGCTATCTATCGGGTTCATGTTTCACACTCCGTTAACATCCCGTTTACATTTTTGATTATATCTATGCAGTTTGAACTTTATATGAACAGATAAAAAAAGCATCAACATGATCGGAGACAACATTTCTGTTGAATCTGATCACATCGATGCTTTGGATAACTCTATTATTCAGGTAACACTTTATATATTTCTGGAGTAATCTCTGAGCTAGATAATACACGATAAGCAATAGACTTATCTTTGAATTTTAACTTTAGGATATAATTTGTATTTTGAAAACTGGTCTCTTGTTGACTATGATCTAATAACTCTTGAATTACTTCTACTTTCTTAATAGTTGCTAATTGGGAATTATGAATTTGCTGGCTGAATCTATCAGTTAATGTTTGATAACGAATATTTCTATCCATACTTTCTTTAGCTAATACTATTGATTCGATATCTTTGGACTGTGTGATTACCGTATCCCAATAACCATTCGCTTTGAGCCATGTCGCGATAGGTTCATAAGAAGGATCCCAGTGGTAATTACGTTCTTCTGTATTTAATCCTGATGAATCAAGTGAGAAATAGATACTAAATAAAACACTATTCCCTACAATAGACCGATTTAATGGATTCTGAATAGCTAAATGTTCTTGTAAAATCAATTTTTTTAATTCTTTTATTTTAGCTGGATCTGTGATTACTTTTGATCTCTTATTTACATCATTATTTGTAATACGAATCTTACCTTGGTATTTTTCAAGGTCATCTAACTTATAATAGACTGTTTTATACTCTTCTGTATTGGTAATTTGTTGTAGATCAGATGCATACATCTGATAAGGTACCGTATATGATCTATACATTATTGTGCCATTATTTAATCGATAAGCGATTTGAATAGGTTGGTTTACTATATCTGTATTTCTATAATCAAATTCAGGCTGATCTTCCACGACTTTAGCCTGTAATGCAAGGATCGATTGAATATAGTCATGATTAGTAGAGAATTTATCTTCTTTCAGCTCATATTTACCACTTCTATAATCATGAGCAAAAATCTGCCCCTGTGCATTATCGCCTATATAGACACTTTGAACCTCAGACAACTCAGGAACTCTTTTTTCATAACCCATCAGATTCGTGATCGGAAGATAAATAATTAAACCCACGATAATACTATAACCTAACATTCGTACTATCATTTTTTTTTCAAAAATATACCATGTTTTACGAATCAACATCTCAGATATAATGAAGCCAATAATAACACCTATAATATAAATACTTATCGTTAATATGGTATTACCAAAGGACGTTACTAGTCTCCAATACGTTCCTAATGTCATCGCTGCACAGAGCATAACACCTATACGGAAGATCGGATTAAAGTAACGGAAAACGATAGCCTGGCTTGCTGCTTCAGAAGGACGTAATTTATAAAAAATATAACTTAAAATAATAAATACAAACGCTAGAAGAGCATATATCCAAACCTCACGCTGAGACAAAGCTTCTCCTGATATTGCTCCAATCCGAACAAGTGGAGAAGAATAATCGTAATTCGATACCAAAGAACTCTCTTGCATATACCCGTATAGATAAGCCATAAAATGCTGTTCAAAGAACATAATAATGACTACAGGTAAAAAGAGTAAAATACCAGTAATGATCACCTGCAAAATCGATTGTCCAATACATATACCTACAAAGAAGGTGAAAGCAAATATAAAAAGACTAATAACAAATACAGTAATTCCCCATTGCCATATTTGTGCTCCTGTGTAGACCATATACATTAAATTATTTTTCAACATTGCTAAGACGATCATCGTAATGCCTACAGGAATTAGATTTAAAATAATTCCGACTAATACATGGGCAGTTAACAATTGTTCACGGCGAAATGGAAGACTATGAAATAAATCAGATGCTTTTTTAGTCTGCATATAGCGTGTTAAAAATACTGCTATAAATGCTGGAAAAATCATCATACAGAAGGGTTGAATAGTCTCTCCAAAATCAAATAAATCATTCATTTTCCATACATCATCTAATGTACGAAAATTTCCTTCATCTCTCTTATCTTGCGCAATTAATATAAACGGTACAGCTATTAATAAGCCGATTAAATAAAATACACCAAGCCAGGCACTCTGCCTGAATGCTTGTTTCCATAACCCTCGGTTAAAGAAGAATCGGTTGAACATCATAACCGGCGTCCCCCATTTCATAAATAAAGATTTCTTCGAGCGTCATGGGTAAAATATCAAATACATAGGGTGTATAGACGCTAAATACTTCTTTGATTCGCTCAATCTCACCTTTGATAATATAAATACCTACACTGCCTCGTTCTTCCTTATACACTACGTCCAGTAGACTAGAAATAGCATGTTCATGGCGCTCATCACGGAAAGCGACTTGTATTTTATGTGTATCGGCTTTGAGATCGTCCAGTTCTTTTTCAACTAACAATTTGCCTTTGTGCATAATACCTACATAATCACATAAATCTTCGATTTCACGTAAATTATGCGAAGAAATAATGACCGTCATTTCACGTTCAGCAGTTTCTTGAAAAAGAAGATTTTTCACTTGTCGTCTCATCACTGGATCTAATCCATCAATCGGCTCATCCAAAATCAATACATCCGGTTTGCAGCTCAATGCTAACCACATCGAAGCCTGTCGTTGCATCCCTTTGGAGAGGCGATGTAACTTACGTTTCATATCAATACTTGCGAATGCTGGAGCTAACTGTTGAAATCGTTCTTCACTCCAATGCGGATAGATCGCACGATAAAAGGAAGCCATTTGCTTGATAGACGTTTGTGGAAAAAAGTACGGTTGATCGGCTAAAAAGATCATCCGATTTTTCACTGCTGGTTGCTCATAGACTCCTTGCCCTTCTAAAGTAATCTCTCCCTGATCCGCACGGTAAATGCCTGCTATCGTTTTGAGCAATGTTGTTTTGCCTGCTCCGTTAGAGCCTAGTAATCCGAAAATAGAACCTTTATGTACGTGTAATGATAGATTGTCGACTGCTTTCTCACCATCAAAGTATTTGGTAAGTCCTTTGACTTCAATCATGATGATGCCCCCTTTCTTGTTCTTGTATCGCTTGTTCATACAACTTCTGCAAATCTTCTTTTGTAAATCCTAGATAGATCGCTTCAGCAAACAATTTGAGCAAGCGTTCACGCATATCTACCTGTTGTGCTTGAGTCGGTTGCTGTTGTTCAGGCGAGACAAAGCTTCCTTTACCCGGCTGAGAATAAATATAGCCTTCTCGTTCTAATTCTCGATATGCTTTCTGAATCGTATTCGGATTGACGGTTAATTGAGTAGAAAGTGAACGCACCGAAGGCAACTGTTCTTCCGGCTTCAATATGCCATACATAATCATTTCTTTAATTTTGTCCATCAACTGCTCATAGATTGGCTTGCGACTACGTACATCTAATTCGAACATAAAGAGCCTCCTTTCTGTATTAACTGTATTACTATTATTAGTACAGTTAATACAGATTGTCAATTGTTTTTTATGGTGGATATTGGTAAAAACATAAAAGAAGCTGTTACTCCCCAAGTCTATCAAAGGAATAACAGCTTCTTTTGTATTTCGATACACTATATATTTTGTAGCATATAGACCATCTTAAATTCGTATCGTTAAACAATCATAAAGACTAAACCATCCTGCTGAGCAAAAGCTTTTTCAAAAAGTTCAAATACGGATTCCAGATGAGGAAGTAAGTAACCATCGACCAATTCTTCATAGGTCTCATCGCTTTGCATTGGAAAAGCAAGCATAATCATTGCTCGTTCATCCAATTGCTCGATGTCCATCTCAGGAATGTTTTTCCACTTTTCAAAATCGATGCGCTTCGTGAGATTGTCAGTCTGCTTCAATTCAGGAATCTGTTCGGCAATCTCAGCTACTTTCTCAGCAGATAAATAAAAAGAACCGTATTCAGTCGCCTGACTGTCTACCTTATACTGCTCCCCTACTGGAACTAACGGAATATCTGGAAACATATCTACAATCAGACTCCACGTCTTATCAATATCTAAGGCTGGCTCTTCTACACGCCCAGCCAAGATGTCTTCCAAATTACCATGTTCTTGATAATACACACCCGTAATACCCATATCCAACATCTCCTTTAACAAGCATTACCCGATTATAAGACTTACGATTGCAAAAACGCTTGATACCGATCCAATTGAGCTGCTAATTCTTCAAATAAAATAAAACGAGCCGCCCGATACACTTCTTTCCCTTCCATCATTAACAACAATACCGGCGAAGTAAAAATCATATACTCTCCTGCCAATTCAGGCACATCTTCCATATACACAAATGCACCTGCAATATGCTCATATCCTTCTAACAACGTAGTTACTTTCGGCTGAACAGCTTCACAAACACTGCAATTCTGCGTTTTGAGCATTAATAACGTTAATGGATGCTGACGAACAAAATCATCTACCTGCGCTTTCTCAAAAAGTCTTTCCATTTCTATCCCTTCTTTCCCACACTATTTATAGTATATATTTCTATCCTTCTACTCACTTCCACCATTATACCTAACCTCTACTGCATTACGGATGACACTTAAACAAAATTAGATCGTTATTGCAGAGTCTATAACTCCTTATATGTACTCAACGCACATCATTCCCAACCGAAAAAAGGCTGCCTTTCTGCTAAACTCCGCAGAAAAACAACCTTTACTTCACCCTTTTGAACACATATATACGTTATCTTTATCTCTCTAATTATCTCTATTCTCTCTCTATTATCCCTTACATACTATATTTCCTTCACAATCCCAACCTACTACCACACTATGTCTAATCTTTTAAAATCCTTGTTTTGTCACTCCCCCGCCTGAGCGAAGGGAAAGAAATCAATTCGAAAGGAGCGAAGCGTTCGCCTTGTAAGACTCGGATTTTGACTGCAACGCAGTCGTTCAAAAAATCCGATCTTACCAGCGACCGACCGAATGATTTCTTTCCCATAGCGGTCTCTCACAAAACCATTTTAAAAATCAAATTTAAAATCATCATCAGTCAAACGCTCAACGTTCATCGCACGCACATAACCATTACCTTTTTTCGAGAAAAAGTCATGTTGTTTCGTATGTGTACTGATACCGTTGAATACGATTGGATTCACTTCTTCTTCTGCAAATACAGGATCAAATCCCAAGTTCATAAATGCTTTATTTGCATTATAACGAAGGAAGACTTTAACATCTTCAGTCAGACCGATTGGATCATAAATCTCTTCGGTATACTTCTCTTCATTTGCGTGAAGGTATGTCAGTAGACCTTCTAAGATTTCATACACGTCTTTTTGCTCATCTTCTTCCAGATCATTGTAGATTTCTTGTGCAAGTACCCCTACATACACACCGTGAATACTTTCATCACGTAAAATCAAATCAATAATCTCACCACTACACGTCATTTTACCTTGTCCTGCTAAATAAAGCGGATAGAAGAACCCACTGTAGAACAAATAACTTTCTAGCAATACAGAAGCCGCCATTGCCAAAAATAGCTCTTTTGGCGAATTAATATTCAAATAGTACTGACGGATCGTTTCTGCTTTGGTTTGTAGACGTGGATTATCTTCAACCCATTGGAAAATCTTATCGATTTCTTCAGTGGAAGATAGTGTTGTGAAGATACTGCTGTATGATTTCGCATGAATCTGCTCCATCATCGCCATAAAGCCAAGTACCGCTTTACGTTGCATGCCTTCAACGTGCTCCAATACTTTAGGCATCCCTACGCCACCTTGAATCGTATCAAGTAACGTCAATCCTCCAAGCACTTTCATATAGGTGTCACGTTCAATATCGCTTAATTGAATCCATGACATTTTATCATCAGACAACGGAATCTCATCATCCGTCCAGAATTGCATAATATTTTGGTTCCAGAACATCATTGTGAAATCATCATCAGGACGGTTCCAGTTGACAGCTTTGATAGGTCCACTCATAAATCAAAATTCCTCCTTGGTAAACGTTTAAGGCATACAAAAAAGCCTAAAAAAACAGGCTTTCTTGTACAGTCCATTACAGTTATATTGCTATAGCATTAGATTAAAAAAAGATTACACCGAACAAGTAATACATTCTTCTACGCTAAGCAATTTGGTACGTGTATAGTAAAGTGATTTTAGACCTTTTTGAGCCGCATACAGGTAATAACGAGCCAATTGACGAGTCGTTACATCGCTACCTACATGAAGAACTGTTGAAATTCCTTGATCGACATGATTTTGAATTTCAGCAATCAGATCCAATACTTTAAATTGATTCATTTGGTAAGCTGATTTGTAGTAGAAATAGTTATCCTGTTGCATATATGGCATAGGATAGTAAGTCGTTGAGTTCGCATACGTACGTGTCTCAATTTGTTCTACAATCGGCATTACACTGGATGTTGCATTTTGGATATATGAAATACTTGCTGTTGGCGCGATTGCCAAACGGTAAGCATGATAAAGACCGTGTTTCATCACATCAGCTTTCAGGTTTTGCCAGTCTGCTGGTGTTGGGATATACATATCACCGAACAAGTCACTTGCGCGCGTCGTTGCTGGGCGATAATCGATTTCTAAATAACGATCAAAGTAGGTTCCTTTTGCATATTCGGATTTCTCAAAATCAGCAAAAGTCGTTTGACGCTCACGAGCAATCTCCATACTTTTCTCTAATGAATAGAAGTTCATCATCATAAAGAATGTACGTACAAAGTCTCTTGCTTCATCGCTCTCATAAGCAATTTTGTTCTTCGCAAGATATCCATGCAAGTTCATTACGCCTAGACCGACTGAATGCATTTCACGGTTTGCTTTAGCTACACCTGGTGCATTTGCGATATCTGTCATATCACTTACAGAAGTTAGACCCATAATACCTTCATGAACCGATTCACGAATTTTGCCAAGTTCCATCACGTTAACCATATTCAGTGAACCCAAGTTACAGCTAATATCACGACGAATGATATCGTCTTGACCATAATCAGTAATCTTAGAAGTTTCTTGCAATTGGAAAATTTCAGTACACAAGTTAGACATACGAATAGAACCGATATCTTTTAGTGCATGACCGTTATTCGCATTACTTTTGTTCATAATGTACGGATAGCCAGATTCCAACTGTACACTTGCGATTTTGGTTAACATATCACGAGCGCTCATAATGGCTTTCTTTTTGATACGATCATCTGCAAGCAATGTATCGTACATTTCATCGATATCTAGATCATCCAGATATTTACCATAGGCTTTGTATACACTGTAAGGAGCGAATACATGCAATAGTTCGTTATCTGCTGCTAATTTGTAGAAGCGATTCGGTACAACAAGACCGATTGACAATGTTTTGAGACGTGTACGCTCATCGGCATTGATTTTTTTGCTATCCAAGAATTCCATAACGTCCCAGCCAAAAATATTGTAATATGCTGCGCCAGAACCTTTACGTTGACCCATTTGATCTGCATAGGAGAAAGCATCTTCCATCAGTTTCAATACAGGCATAATTCCTTTAGCTGCACCTTCAACACCTTTGATCGGTTCACCACGTCCACGAAGTTTGGACAAGTTGACCGCTACACCGCCACCAATTTTGGATAATTGCATACAAGTGTTCAATACATGGTTGATCGAGTTCAGTGAATCATCCATTTCAAGTAAGAAACAAGATACCATCTCACCGCGACGACTTTTACCTGCATTCAGGAATGTAGGTGTTGCTGGTTGTAGACGTTGTTCCATCATCGACTTAGCAAGCGTCTTGGCATTCACTGCATCTCCGCGTCCCAAATGAAGAGCTACAACTGCAACACGATCTGCATAATGCTCTAAGTATTGACTACGGTCATTTGTTTTTACTGCGTAATCCGTATAGAACTTGGATGCCGCCATGTAAGATGGAAATTGGAAATCATAGCTATGTGTAATCGCATAGACTTCTTCCACATCTTGCGAAGTATAATTTTTGTACATATCTTCATAGTAGTCGTTATCAATCATATAACGTACTTTGGTTGCTGTATCCGGGAAGTTGATACTTTTACGAGCTACCTCTTCCATATATTCTACAACTGCTTCTTTATCTTTATCCAAACGGAAAAATCCACTCTCATCCCGTTGCATCAGTAAGTTGTTCAATTCAATATGCCGCAATTTTATCTACCTCCTGTTGAAATCGTTGTGCGTCTCCTGTTGTACCTGCTAATTCGAACTTGTACACCACCGGTACATTATAACGTTCAGAGATCAGATCAGCACTGCGAGCGAATTTGTCACCCCAATTACGATTGCCACTTGCTGCAACTCCAATCAAGCGATTGTGATTTCTCTCCAAAAAGTGAACTACCTTATCAGGAATCTGACCAAATCCAGTTGTGTACGTAACCAGTACAAAAGGTTCATTCAACGTCAGCGCCTCATCAATCTGTACAGCTTGTACAGCAGGTAATTTCAATTTGTTGATAAATCGTTTCACATTGCCTGTTTTGGAATCATAAGCAATTAGCATGGTGTGACATCTCCTTCTCGGTTCAATATGTAGTACCCTTCATCCGTTCAATCACTATATAAATACAGATAACAATGCTCTAATATCATCTCAGTGTTATCTGCTCTAGTGCGTATAATTAGCTATAACCTATATATTCTCTGCTCAAACATCGCAACCGCAATATATAGAAGACTTTATCAAAGATATACGCTATATATAGTGTTGTCAATAGGAACTGAAGGTCTACACCGCTGTCCAAACATGCCTTAAAAACGGTCTAATTTTTCAAAAATCCAAGTACAACGGGGACTTATTCGAACACGTATTTTACATACATCTCGATAATCATTTATAAAAAAATAATTTTCTTGACATACTAGATATAGTGCATTCTGTTTTTCTTTTTCCCGAACATTTCCAGATTATGCAATGAACATAAATTCACTTTAAAATGAACATAAATTCCGGTCTATTTAGACGCTCAAGTATAAAACTTTAGCTGTTCTTGAACAAAAAAGCAAATAAAAGTTTCTTTAAATTAAGAAAGTTTGGCATAGAAATACACATGAGGATTACACATGGTTTTTGTCTTGTATTTATTACCATATATTGAAATAATTAAAAGCGAAATTGCAATCGCATACAATTTGAATAGGAGGATATACGTATGAAGAAAATGGTTTACTTCTTGCTTTTATCTGTACTTGTTCTGACAAGCAATCTCTTCTCCCCTGCTTCATCATCTGTATCTGCGGCTGATTACACCCAAGGAGCCACCACTTCAGGTACAACAGCAACAATCTGGTTCTCTTCGAGTGTAAATACATCATGGGTAGATATCCATTACTCGGTGAACTCGGGTAATTTGCAAAATCTGCGTATGACGTATGATAGTGGATCTAAGCGGTATATTCAAAATGTATCCAATGTAGCTACCGGTCAAGTGATCAAATATTCATTTACGTACAATAATGGAACTTCTGCTTATGATACCCCTAGCTTTAGCTATACCGTCACATCCGGTTCAACTACACCCACTAATCCCGGAACAGGTTCTGATTCAATCTACAGTATACCTGCGGCTTCTATTCCTACAGCTACAGGCAATGGCGTACTATCGTTCAAAGTACTTAATGGTACCAAAGGTGCGTATGCAAATAATCAGATTTACTGGGGCATTCTCGGAATCAATCCTGCCACTAAACAATGGAGTTATCTCGATAATAGCGGTCAGCTCAAGCCTATCTCTACCGCACTCAACAATGCTACAGGGCATCTCACCAAAAATGGAGTCAATTACGCCAATATCTACAGTACGCTGGATCAGATCAATTGGGTGAATATGCCGAAGATCGATTCCGGTCGAATGTTTATCTGTGTAGGTTCACCTTGTTATATCAAAACATATGATGATGGATTTGCAGGCCCGGATATCAATAACCCTGCTGACCCTAACCGTAATATCTATTTTGATTTTGTAGAATTCACTGTTGATGGTACTGGATATCATGGAAATACGACACGTGTAGATGGTTTTGGTTTTCCTTTACAGCATCGCCTTGTGAATCGTGCAGGTAACTACGATCAGACGGTAGGCGAATTGGAATCAGAAACACGATCAGGTCTATTTAGTAAGTATCGCAGTGAAGTACCTTCAGCATTCCAATCTCTTGCCGACGTACAAGCGCCTTACCGGATCGTAGCACCCATTCATGGAGCATTCGGGGTAAATGGTACACAAGCGAATTATTTTGCTGGATACAGCAATTACAGCACGCAGGAGATCTTGTTATGTAATGGTAGACTTGCAGAGGATTCAGGTACATGTTCAGCGATCAATCGTCATGTCTATGACAATCAAGCGAACTGGAGTAATCCTGCTCAATATTACAAAGCTGCACCTGCTAATTACTATGCGAAGTTCTGGCATGATCATAGTATCAATCGCTTAGCGTACGGATTCGCTTATGATGATTACAATCAACAAGCTTCGTATCTCGAAGTCGGTGATCCTAAAGGATTGATTATTCGGGTCGGCTGGTAAAACGATATACGATAATCATATACAAAAAAGCCTGCTTCTACGGTCAAAGTCATTTTGACAGTGTAGAAGCAGGCTTTTTTCTGTTCAATCATGATGCCTTGTATATGTTACAAAAATGTATTCTTTAATTTAAGTAGTTATTCAAGCAGATCGATCCATGTTGACGTACATTGATGATATACGTAGATGTATTCAATGTTTTTTGAATAAGTGCTGTGTATTCGCTGACTAATTCTTTAGGTAAAATCGTCAAAATAACACCTGCAAATCCGCCACCATGTACACGACATGCGCCTGCTTGTTTTTGCTTCAAGAAGATCTCAGTAATCGCCAAAGCAATCGAAATACTTTGCTCACGGGTATGGGAATCTTGATATACGTTTTGGAGCCATTTCCATGATGAATTACCAGAACCAGTTATTAACTCTAGGAAATGATCCCATTCGTTGGCTTGTAGCGCTTTGACTTGCTCATCGACACGATCATTTTCTTCTAAGAAATGAAGTGCACGTAATACTGCACGATCTCCTGTCTGTTCGCGAAGACGTGCCAAATTGCTATACACTTCTTCCAGACTAATCTGACGACACACTTCATGACCTAATGCTTCCGCAACCGCCTTCATTTCTTCCGGTACAGCCGCATAATCAGCAGTTAGATCGGCATGGTTGCCTCCTGTGTTTACGATAACCATTTCATATCCTTGTGCATTGAAATCATAAGGAACGTGTTGAATCGCAGGTTCTTTGGGATTAATGAAATCGATTGCAATTAATCCACCGTGTGCGCAAGCCATTTGATCCAATAGTCCAGAAGGTTTATTCCAGAATTTATTTTCAGCATATTGTCCAATTCGAGCCATATTGACGATATCGACTTTGCTGTCATTGTAGAACGTATTTAAGATGCTTGTGATCAACATTTCGAACGAAGCAGAAGAGCTCAATCCAGAAGCTGCCAGTACATTTGTAGAGACATAAGCATTGAATCCGCCTACATGTAGTCCCCATTTCACAAAGCCCGCAACGATACCACGGATCAACGCGAGTGTACCGCCTTCGCCTTCAACAGGTTCTAATTCAGACGTATGGATTTTGTATACACCACTATAGCCTTCAGACACAATCGTAATATAAGGTTCATCTACAGGTACTGCTGCACTGATTGTATCTAGGTTGATACTGGTTGCAAGCACTTTACCGTAGTTATGGTCGGTATGATTACCACCAATTTCACTTCGACCTGGAGAACTGAATAATTGAATATTACCATCTCCAAATTGTTGGTGATAACTATTCATGAGTTGTTGGTAACGATCCAATTGGTGCTGTACTTGTTCTTGTCCGTACATAGCTACAAGTAATTGTTGCATCTTGTCTGTATTGTATTGTTGCAAGTTTTCTGTAACCGTTCTCAATTGCATGTTAAATATCCCCTTTAATATTAAAAATAGTTTCTCCCATGTTGCTTATATCTGTTCCTATATTGATTGTACTGAAATTTTGCGGAATTGTCAGGGTATTGTTGCAATCATTCTGCACTTTTTGGAATAGAATCGTTTTTGATTTCCATTTATAGAATCATCTTAACTTAATTTGTTAAATAATTAACTTGAATACGCAGCTGTCTTTCTAAAGCTAAGCCGTCATCATAACCGAATTCTTCTAATTTCAATCCATAGATTTGTCCATTTTGTACAGCAGGGAGTTGGCTCCAAATAGGATGTTGTTGCATCATCGATTCCATACCTTCCAACCAGTATGCCGGAGCAACAATAAACATATGATCTGCTGCATACTGTGGCAAAAGATGTTCTGCAATCAATTTAAACCCTCCTGCTTCCAATATATCATGACGAATAGGACAAGGTGGATTTAATTTGAGGGCTCGATACAAGTTATAACCCGCTCGTGTCGTTTCTCCCCAGATCGCAATCTGATGATCACCACACATCTCATACAAACCCACAGTCTGCTGAGTGACCTGTTCCAGTTCTAATTGTTGTCTAGCGACTTCGATCTGATATTGATACTGTATGACCCACTCTTCTGCTTGATGCTGACGATTAAGAATTTGCCCCACATACAACAATTCATCAATAGGACTGCGTACACCCCGTTCGATGATAAATAGCGGTGCAATCGATTTTAATTGTTCAAATAATTTGGGATGATCTAAGATACAATCAGCAATAATAATCAGATCCGGTTGCACATCGTCAACTGTACATTCAGGTAACTGTAGTTGCCATTCTGTTGGTAATTGATGAGCTCCTTTATCCAGATTCCATATCGGAACCGAAGATAATTCTTCTTCTAATAACTTGGAGTGTTGATTGATCTCAAACACAGTCGCAAGTGGAGTAATACCTAGTGCCAATAATGTACCTGCAAATGGAAAAGCAGCAATACGTTGTGTTCCTTTGCGTGCTCGAAAAGCTCCGGGAGTCATGCCGGTAAATGAACGGAATTTTTTACTTAAATAAATACCATCACTATATCCTATTTCTTCTGCAATATGATGTAAGGTATTGTCTGTGCATAACAAATGTTCTTTCGCTTTATTAATCCGCCAGATCGCAAGATAATCGGAAAAGGTATACCCTATTTCTTTTTTAAACACTTCGGAAAAGTAATGTGGATGCAGATTGGTCTGCGCTGCCACACTTTCACGTGTTAACATCTGCTCTGAAGCATAACGAATATAACTGGCGATCTGATGCATAGAACGGGTTACATATTTATCATTAGACCCATCCGATGAACAATCGATCCGTTGCAATAATTTGTGCAATAAGACATGAATCTGCTCTGTGTCTTGATCGACGTATAATAACATTTGTTGAATTAGCTCAAACGAATAGGCGGTATTACGACTCACGATCGTTCCATGCTTAGGCAAGCTTTGATAACATAACTGGTAGCTCATCTGATTCATGCAATCTTGTACTAGATTATAACGCTCACAAGTGATGATATGTAGACATCCTTCTTCACCATAAGAGAGCTGTAGCTCTGTGTCCGGGTGTACAAATAATAGCTCCCCTGCTTGCAAATACCATGCTTCAGGTTGATCCTGTATTTCTATAGTTGCATTAGACTGAGGTCTAACGGTTACGGTTCCTTTTTCTAAAGCCAAAATTAGAAGATGCTCTGAGCGTAAAGGAGTCATACAAGCAGCACGGTTATTCATAACAGAATGCGTAGGAGTAAGATGAAAAGAGTAGATCGATTTGCATAGATCTAATATCGGATGCATGGCTGGCTGAATCATGAACGAATGATCACGCTGGCTACTCTGGTAAATATCCATACTGCAAACCTCCTCTGTAAATGATACCTTTTATCATTTATCTGTTAGCATTATATAATGTGAGAGAACTGTTTGTATAATGTAGTCATAATATCTATGCTAAAAAGCCTGCTACTTTTTAGGGATTATCTAAATTCTAATCCATAAAAGCAACAGGCAGTTAACAATTATTTAACTATTTGGACTTTACTTTCTTTTTCCAGCGGTATAAAAGTTCGGTAAAGGTACGGTCGACCAGTCAATATCAGAACCAAAATAAAAATCAGTATATGTCGGTTGATTATACGTTGTATTCTGACGAGCCACTCCTGTACGATACTGTGTATTATGCAATAATGTATACAATTTGTGGTTGGTGACTTCTGTACTCAGATAGATACGAATCGCTGAACTATCGGTTGTACGTACCAACATTTCTTCACGCCAATCGCCAAAGATATCCGCTACCAGTGAAGGTGTGCCTTTTGTATCATTATTGGTTAGCGTGCCTGTTGCTGTAAGCACTGTTCCTTTGCGCCAATCTTGAATGGTAGGTGTCACTTCACGAGCACCATCAATAATCTGAGTAGTTAGATCAGCGCCCCATTTAATATTCATATTGGTTGCGGGGATCTTGGTACCGATCTGCTGACCATCGGCTGTACGCATATCTATTGACCATGCTTCAAGACCCGGGCGAGAAGGATCAATATCGCCAATCATGCCACGTCCTGTATCTTTACCACTATAGGCTCCAAAAATCACTTTGCCTGTTTGGGCATCACGCATACTATATCCATAAGGCGCATATGTTCCACCTTCATGCACCATATAGATTTCCATCCCCGGACGGTTCGGATCAATATCAGTGACATGCATCGCATCTCCATGTCCAAGCCTTGCTATCACTCCCGGTGTTGCGCTGTTAGCAGGCATCATATCCATTGAACTATAAAGTAAGCTACCATCATCATCTACTGTAGCAGAGCCGTATACAATCTCATCTTTGCCGTCTCCATCTACATCTGCCATCGTCAATGAATGAGCACCTTGTGTAGTCAGTGTACCCAATTCAGGATCGGTTCCATTAACACCATGAGGGCCATCGTTAAATGGATTGCTCATCGGCGTCCATCCACTATCTGCATTCCACACTTTTTGCAAATGACGTCCATCCCAATTGTAGGATACAAGCACAGAGCGTGTATAATATCCACGTGCAAATACAGCTGAAGGTGTTTTACCATTGAGATAAGCTACACCTGCTAGAAAGCGATCTACACGGTTGCCCGGTTCGATTCGTGACATCGCATAATCGCCCCACATCAATCCATCATCATGTCGATCGGGTTCATAAGCTATCGTTTCAAGTTCTTTCCCTGATTCGCCTTCAAAAACAGACAAGTATTCTGGTCCGTCCAAAATAAATCCTTCAAACGTCCGCAGATCATTCCGTGCACTACGTGAAGGAGCATACACATCCATAAAGTAGTCGGTCAACGCTTCTGCATCAACACGAGATAATGGATAATTGTATTTAGGCGCAATCCCAAAACATTCTTCAAGTGTCTGTGGCCAGTGACCGTTCTTCACTTCTTCTTGATCACGCCATCCCATAAACATATCCACCACATGATCATAGTAGCCACTACTGCTTAAGCGATAATCATCGGTATTCGCATACCCTGCTTTTTTATCGGCTTTGGGTAATGTAATGTATTTCTCAGAAGAGACTTTACCGCGTGAATTATAACGAATAATCTTAGTGCCTGGCGCTGTTTTGAACATCATTTCTGCTTTGCCATCTCCGTCAAAGTCATACACCATAAATTGTGTATAATGTGCGCCCGAACGAATATTCACCCCTAAATCAATACGATACAACAGTCGACCATCTAACTGATAAGCATCGATATACGTATTGCCTGTGTATCCTTTCTGCGAGACATCTTTGGCATTGGATGGGCTCCATTTCACAAAATATTCGTAAGCTCCATCTCCATCGACATCTCCTACGCTCATATCATTCGCAGCATACGTATAGGCTTCACCCGCAGGCGTCACCCCATCAGCCGGTTTTTGCAAAGGCAGATCATAATAGGTGTCGTTCCAGACTGTTGCAGGAGCACTTAATTTCTTTTTGTCAGGCTTGCGTAAATCTTTAAGATCGTAGTTAGTGCTATACGTAGTTAGATTGGATTCTTCTATGTCGGTCGTCTGTGTAGATGATTCGTTATAAGCAGATTCTGTCACTGTCGCTACTGAATGATCGGTACGAGGCTTTTTCGGTTTGATTGGGGCTACCGTGTATTTAGCAGTTGTTGTTCCCTGACGATCCAGATAATTCGTGCTATCTGTCACCACTGTTAGAAATGTACCATTGCGATACAAAGCAAAATCAGTGCCTGTGAGCCCTGTCTCTGAATAACCGTTGGCTTCATCTCCAAGTAAGCGCCAGCTTAGAAAAATACCTTCTGCTGTTTTGGCTGCCACCAATCCTCGATCCAGATATTCCAATTGAACACCTTTATTGGCTTTACTTTTAGAAGATGCAATAGACATATCTGTAGAATCAGCTGCGAATAATCCACTTGTTGGTAATATCAGTACGATGCCTAAAGCGGCAGCTACGATTTTAGTTGTTAACGAATATTGCTTGTCTTTCATACCCCTTCACCATCCTTATCATTTTGGTAACGCTTACAAATGTGAATAAGTGAATATTACTATGCAGGTTATGCCCTGCTTGAACCGTACGCTACACTCCTCCTTTTCTATAACATTCGCTCCATGATCTTGTTCTATTATTTATTACAGGTAGCTCTTTTATTATAAATTTGTGATGTTCTCAAAGGTGTACACAAATCAGAGACATCTGTTTAAATAACAGTGCCGTTGTATACGCTTATTTTTTTGTATAATCGGTTCTGTTGGTATGTTTTGTTGTACTGATCAGCTGTATATCTTCTTTAATGTTATATTAACTTACATATAATTTATAAATGTGCATAAATTAAAGTCTTTAAATTATATTTCTGCACAAATACATATAATATCTATCGTCAAAATAGAGATATAAGCGATATTATTACGTTAATTCATTGATTTGTTAACGTGGTATGTCAAACTATATTCAAAAAGGGGCGAATAGTATGGACAGCAAACCAAGTGGTGGTAAAATTTTATCTTTAGGATTACAGCATGTACTAGCTATGTACGCAGGCGCTATCTTGGTACCTTTGTTAGTTGGACGAGCATTGAATCTGACAGCAGAACAATTGTCTTATCTGGTCGCTATTGATCTATTAACATGCGGGATAGCTACCCTGTTACAAGCGTGGAAAAACAAATATCTAGGTATCGGACTGCCTGTGATGTTAGGAAGTTCTTTTGTAGCGATCACACCTATGATCGGGATCGGCAATCAGTATGGACTTAATGCGATCTATGGTGCGATTATTGCTGCTGGATTATTCGTCTTTTTATTCGCTGGCTTTTTCGGCAAAATTATTCGCTTATTCCCTCCGGTTGTGACTGGAACGGTTGTAACTGTGATTGGTCTTTCCTTAATTCCCACAGGTATTCGCAATATGGCGGGTGGAGCTAATAGCCCTGAATTCGGTAGCCTCACTAACTTTCTTCTTTCATTCGGCGTACTATTACTCATTTTAATCATCAATCGCTTTTTCACCGGATTTATGCGTTCGTTATCGGTATTGATAGGCATTGTTGCAGGTACCGTTGTTGCTTTTATGATGGGCAAAGTCAATTTTGCCAGTGTAGGCGAAGCTTCTTGGTTTCATTTACCACAATTCTTCATGTTCGGCACTCCGGAATTCAAGTTGGCTCCGATCTTGACGATGATTATTGTATGTATGGTTATCGTTGTCGAATCCACCGGTGTTTTCCTAGCTTTAGGTAAAGTATGTGATCAGAAATTAACCCCGCAAGATATGACTCGTGGTTATCGTACCGAAGGACTAGCGATTGTACTGGGAGGAATGTTCAATGCTTTTCCATACAACACTTTCGCTCAAAATGTAGGGCTTGTAGAATTATCCCGTGTTAAAACACGTAATGTGATCGTTGCTGCGGCAAGTATTCTTATTGTGCTTGGCTTGGTTCCCAAAATTGCTGCACTGGCTACTGTTATTCCTGCTGCGGTTCTAGGTGGAGCTACAGTCGTATTATTCGGAATGGTTGTCGCTTCAGGTATTCGAATGCTAACCGAAGTGAACTTCAAAGATCAACGCAATCTGCTAGTCGTCGCTTGCTCGATCTCGCTCGGAATTGGAGCAACTGTCGTACCGGAGTTGTTCGCAGGGCTTCCTTCAGCACTACGTATTATTGTAAGTGATGGTACGATCACAGGTAGTCTATCCGCTATTCTATTGAATCTATTTTTCCATTTACCTATGCGATTCAAACGTCCTTCCACCTTACCTGCCAAAGTCGAAACGATTGAGCAACATTAATACCGTATGACTATCTATAGAAGAATGTAATATGTACTATAAAAAAGCTACTTTTTATGGGTTCAATCTATCCTAAAAAAGTAGCTTCTTTTGCTTATTTTGCTAGGCATTCTCCTGAAAGGCAAGACATGGATCTAGTTTCACGGTTATAATAGAATCATACTGTATATACCAAAAATAGATAAACACGATAGGAGCTGCTCATGTCTAATCAAAGTATTATCTTTTTCGATATTGATGGAACATTATTAGATTTTGATAAAAAGTTACCCGAAAGCACTAAAAAAGCGATATTCGATCTCAAAGCACGGGGTCACGAAGTTGCGATTGCTACAGGTCGTGCGCCTTTTATGTTTGACGATATTCGTGAGGAACTTGAGATTGATACGTATGTCAGTTATAACGGTCAATATGTAGTGTTACGTGGAGAAGTAATCTATACCAATCCGCTGGACAAAGACGCTTTACTTCAATTGACGCAGACGGCATTAGAACAGAATAATCCACTCGTCTACATGGATGCTGATGATATGAGAGCAAGTGTACCGGAAGAAGATGAAATGATCACAACCAGTATTCATACGCTCAAAGTCAATAAGTTCCCAACATATGATCCTTTATATCATCAAGGTAGAGAAATGTATCAATGTCTGCTGTTCTGTATTGGTGATGCTGAGAAGAAATATGAGCAAGAATTCAAATCATTTGATTTTATCCGCTGGCATCCGATGTCTGTCGATGTTCTACCCAAAGGTGGTTCCAA
The DNA here is from genome assembly GCF_005233705.1 of Paenibacillus sp. CFBP13512. Lineage (NCBI taxonomy): Bacteria > Bacillati > Bacillota > Bacilli > Caryophanales > Paenibacillaceae > Paenibacillus > Paenibacillus sp. CFBP13512. Next base: position 340,796 of record NZ_QGAD01000002.1, read on the forward strand.
AGCACATGGCATCGCCAAAATCACCGAAAAGTTAGGCTTCCCTGAAGAAAGACAATATGCGTTCGGTGATGGACTTAACGATGTGGAAATGCTCAAACAAATCTACAACAGTGTAGCGATGGGCAATGCTGAACCTGAAGCCAAAGCGGTTGCTCGCCATATTACCAAGTCTGTAGATGAAAATGGAATTTTACATGGACTGCAAATGGTCGGGTTATTAGACTAATCATTTAACTTTTATATCAACTATCTTCATTTATTCCCCTTTTTCTCCGATATTTGAAAAGGATGTAATTTTACATCTTTGTCAGATCTATAGAGAAAAAGGGGATTTTTCACAATGAAAAAAGGATTGTTATGTCTGTTGAGCTGGATTATGATATTTGTCGTCATTATGCCTAGCCATACCACTCATGCTGTCAATGTAAAAGGAAGTACATATCAAAGCGTATTTTTATTTGTAAATGGTACATTTCAGATCACCCAGCAATACACCCAGTTCGTGAACAACAAACTGTATATTCCGATTAAGATCATGGATCGGATTCCAGGCATCACGATTCAATATGGGAGTCCGCTTACGATTACTGGTAATAAAGGTAGTATTACGGTCAATGAATCCAATTCATTTGCTTATGCAGGTGTAACTTATGTGATGTACAAATCGTTGTTAGCGATTACCGATTTGGATGGAAAATATGCGTCTAGTGCTCAATCCTTATTTATTTGGAGTGATGATGAAGGCAAGCGTGCATCCAGTGAGATTTTGACTAACATTAGTCAGCTTCCTGCGAAGTACGGTTATTTTATCGGTCAAAAAATATATCCATTCTATTATCCGGGAGCCTACTGGATCACCAATATACGCTATGCTTCTTCCAGCTTGTATCTAACGATTCAAAATAAATCAGGTGATACGTATGAGTTCAATAGTCCAGTATCTGATTTGGACTTTCTGTTAGATAGCGAACTGACATCATTTAACCAGAACTGGCACGGCAAATTTGTCTGGTTCGACAATCGCGCATATAACGGAAGCGATCTTAACCATTTGGAAAAGTTAACATTTATCGCTGTGCGAGTAAATGATCAAAATGATGCTTTTGTTACGTTGCAAAAATCCAATGGCAAGCAAGTCCAGATCAAACTCAATCGACAATATGATACGGGTATGATGCTAAGTGATATCTTATGGGCCAAAAATCCACGCACTGTGTACAATTGGAGCAATAGTGTCTGGACAGCTATTAGTAAAAATAAATTATTAAGCAATATGACCCGCGAACAGGTCACATTATCCTGGGGCGAACCTTCTGATAAAAATACGTATCAATCATCTTCTTTAACGTATGAGCAATGGATCTATTCTGGAGCTTATCTGTATTTCTGGAACGGTCGCCTTAGTTCAGCACAAAGTCATTAAGATCCATTGATGTAACAACAAAAAGGAGAGCTATCTATAGGATAGCTCTCCTTTTTTAATCTCATTATAATAATAATGACTTCTTCATTATGGAGTTGTGCCCCATACTAAAGTACCTTTATTGTAAATACTTGCTTTGTTCCAATCGGTTAGCGTAGTCTGATTAGCTCCATAAGAGTAATCGTTAGCTTCATTATAATTACTCCAATCGGCTGGATGAATACGAGCTTGGATATCTCCGCTTTGTCCTCCAGCTGGAATAGAACCCGCTCCACTCCCAAAACTGAACTCGACATAGCGATTAGCTGTCGTTTTGGATGCTGTCGGTGTACCAAACGCACCACTAATATGAGTTCCGCCTACACTCGCCCAGTCGATAAAAAATTGTTGCTTTTGCTGACTTTCGTCACTGTAATAGTAACGAATTTTGAGATCACTTAGATCTACAGCTGTACTGCCATTGTTTTTAATATTGAAAATAGGTCGAATGGCATTATCGGTCGGATTACTATCACCATTACGATATTGCAATACCAGTTTGCTTTTAGTATCTGTTGGTGTCGTTGTACCTGTATCTCCACTGCCTGTAGTCGGAGGCGTTGGAGTGTCTGTATCTGGTTCTGTTGTACTCGTAGTTGTAGTTGCTCCTAGACGAATCTCATCACGTACAAATTTGCCTGAAGTCGTCAGATTATTCGCTGTCCATCCACCGCTAGAATTGGCTCCGGCTACAAGTGCTGCTGAAGCTTCATTTTTATCTGCGAGTGACCAGTTTGCCCAACTAATCTTACGATTGGCTAAGAAATTGGTCCATACTTTCGATTCGCTTAAGAAAGGTCCACCATTCCCTGAAGCGTCGCTAGTTCCCCACTCGGTGATAAACACAGGGGCTTTTTTGCTAAGTGCATAATCGATCCGATCTCGTAAAAATTGTCCATGGGTCCCTGCATAAAAATGGACTGCATACATCGTATTTTTATCAGGTAACTGGTTGTCTGCTGCATCGTGCACATCCTGACTCCACGTACCTGTACCTACAATAATAATATTATCTGGATCTTTGGCACGAATAACCTGCGTTACTTCTTGCGCATATGGACGAATCTGCCCATTCCATGTCACTCCACCGTTTGGTTCATTAGCTAACTCATAGATCACGTTCGGTGAATCTTTGTACAGACCTGCCATTTCACTGAAAAAGGCTTTGGATTGCGTTTTGTAAATATTCGGATCATTATCTGAAAGAATATGCCAATCGATAATCACATAGACGCCAAGATCCTGCGCTGCTGCAACCGCTTCTTTCACTTTATTTTTAAGTGATGGATTTGAAATGTATCCATTTTCTGCGGTATACATCGCTACACGGAATACCGTAATTCCCCAGTCATCTCGTAACCATTTCATCGTATCTTTATTCACATAGTTGCCGAACCATTGAATACCGTGAGAACTCATTCCTTTTAATTGTACAGGCACGCCATTTTTATCGACCAATTGTCCGTTAGCAATCGATAATTGACCATACTTCTGCACTGGCGTTGTCGCTGCACTTGCTTGTGGTACCCAGACGGAAGTGGTTAGCGATAACGTCAATACAGCAGTTAATACCGAAGCGCTCCACTTCTTAAACATCGTCTTTTTCATTAATTATCAGCTCACCTTCTTAATTAATGTAAAATTATGTTATTTTTAGATATTCACCTATTATAGAGTAACTTTAGTCATAAATATAGTTTTTTGTGTAAAAGAGACTAATTAATACCATAATATAGGTGATAGTATGTATTACCTTATGCAGATGATCTGAATCTGTTTTAACGCCATTTTCCTTATTGTTATACTGTTGCTTTTTAAGTATTTCAAAACAATACAAAAAGCCAACTCACTTCAGAAAAATGCTCTGAACATAAGTTGGCTGAAAGCTGTTAAAGAATGATTTGTTATTTGATAGATCCTTCTGCATGTGCAAATTCGTTCTGTTCGACCTGCATATTGGATTCTTTGGCATATAGTACATAAGTGATCAGACTCAATAATGCGACAATTGCCATCATCCATTGCACATACGAAGGAGAGACTGTATCCAGCATACGCCCTGCCACAACAGAGAACAATCCTCCGCCAATCGCACAACCTGCCATGACTATACTGGTATTGCGGGCTATATTTTTGGGCATTAACTTTTTCATATAGACCAGTGTAACCACATAAAGACCGGATAACATTAACCCTAACAATACGATCAATATATAGCTCAGTACAGGATTGCGATTAAGAGCAAATAAAGACAGTAACACAATCATACTGCTCCAATGAATAAATAGGTAACGACGATAGCCGATCCGTTCTGCTTCATAACCGGCAAACATCCGTCCTACAATCATCGCCGCCCAGAACACTGTGACACTGATCGGTGCTGTTCCTGCATCTGCCATACCTGTTTCTAACATCAAAGATGGCAAATAATTGACCAGCCCAATATCAGTCGCTCCATATAAGAAAAAGAGAAATACAAACGATGGTAATAACAGACTTCCACCTACCCACAATCGTTTAAGTCGAGCAGAAGGATGATTTGTTGCCGCTGCTGCAACTACAGCACCGACAGGCCCTGAAGAAGCGGCTGTTGCTGGAACGACATGAGGAAGATCGGTTAGATGACGTGGTAAAAATAACGATTCCACCCCTTCAAAACGACTGAATCGCACAAACAAAGATAAAAAGATACAATATACTGCTATACCTAATAAGGCATAATTCCATAATCCAGAACGAACTAACATTCCAATCGCTAATGGAAATAATAATGAACCTACACCAAAAGCAATTTCCAAACGACTCATGGCAATCGCCGCATTAGACTGTAACCCTTCCAAAATAACTGCGGCAATCACCGATTCAATAATGCCTCCAAGGAATCCTGCTATCGCAATACCTACAATTAAGATCGACCATGGAGGTAAGAAAGCAATCAAAATATAACAAGCTGCTACACCGATTGCGCCTATATGTAACATCGTTTTTTTCGATATCCGATTGGCTAACCATGGCTGAATTAACATCCCAATAATCGATGCTCCAAATTCAATAAATATCAATGCCCCTGCATCGGTATAATCCCGATCATAGAGCGGCAATAATACGGTGACAATCGCTGCCACGGTAACTTTAATGGCACCCATTAATAAATAAAATAAACTTCCCATCCAAATCAAACGTTTCAAAACTGCCTTCCCTCCTTCATCAGTCTGCTCCTACTCTATCAAGCGCACTGCTAACTGCAAGAATTATACTTCTTCTATAGTGCAGATGCATTCAATTTTCATCATTTCTTAAATTTTCATGAAAAATGTTGTTATGCGCTATTCTGCTTACATATATAGACAATACAAAAGTCACCTGCATACTCTCATTCGGAGAGTATGCAAATGACTTTGATCTATTTTCCAAGTTGAAAAACGGTTCACTCTTCTTCTACGCTCACATCTAACACATGCTTCGCTAGATCCACATACGTGTTGTCTAGCTTCACTTTCACTTTGCCTAATCTGCGCTTTTCACGCCACTTGGCTAGATCAGCTTCAGAGTCTAATCGCAATTCAGCCAATTCTTCGGCACGATCGAACATGTATTTACTGGTGTACAGCAATGTATAAATACCTTGTCCTGCCAATGCAATAGGTTCTGTTCGTTCTTGCCACTCGGTAACTGTAAATTTTACATATAATAAATGAGCTTTCTGCGGTTCGGCAGGAATTTCGGTAATATTGGATCGCTTGACGATATCCCATCTGTCTACTTTGCCATAATAGCTTATACCCGTTCTACCTAAGGCTTCAAACTTTCGTCTGGATTCACACATCGCTACATACTCAATCTGTGTAATAACCTGTGTATCTACAAAGTTAGCTAACGGAACATGATAAAAGCGATGGGCAAGAGCCACCTGTATCTGCTCCGGTCCTCGCACCGATCCAATCAGCATATTTTTGTCGACTAATTTGTTTTGGTAATAGGCTTGAGTTCCCCGTGGTGAAGGAGAACGTTCATACGCTTTTTCAGGGCTATCTTGAATTAGCTCATCCAAGAATTGCTCGACCAGACTTGTCGCATTAGGCAAAAAAGGAAAAGCTCCTACATTCAGCTTACGTATACTGCGGTAAAAGTGATGTTCACGGAATTGTTCTTCATCACCATAGGGAAATAATACATACGCTCCAAACATACTACGCTCGTACTTCTCTGCTGTGGACGCATGGACAATCGCATCACGGTAACGATGCATCGTATTAATATCTTCTTCTTGCGGTCCCGGCTTGAGATAAGCAGAAGCATACGGCGAGCCTTCTACTGCGGCATTTAACTTGTATTTGGCATCAAAAATAAAACTATATTCTTTTTTCTGCCCTGCATCTACCTTCATTAAAGACAGCACATTATCCGGTCGCTGTGGCAATGTAGGGGTGACCTCTTTGCTCGGTAGACTGTTGTAATAGAGCACAAACGTTTCATTATTACGCGGATTCAGATATTCCATACGAGATTGCTGTCCTCTGCCTAACGTCACAAATAATCCGCTATGGTTGAGCCGGATCAGATTTTGCTTAATCAATGGATATTTACGGCTAAGCAATTCATTTAACTTCAAAAAACACCAGTATTCATAGATTTCTGCAATATCTTTCATGGATAGACGCAATAGATCGCTTTGGATCGACAAACCTTTTAGTAGCAAAAGGTAATACCGATACATTTCCCGATACCCCGGTGCCATCTGGAGAACCAGACTGCTACTCATTTGTCGCATGGGTGAGATCGCTTGTAACCATTCTAGAGATAACAACTGTTCTAATCGGGAGATCATCTGGTCTACACGCTGTACGAACACCGGATCATACGCTCGACTACGGAAATTCTGTGGTTTTGTTAACTGGTTATACTGATCTCGCAACTGTTGTAACTTGCTTGAAATGCGCTCTAACATCCAACGCAAAAACCGATTTTCTGCGGTATCATAAGAGATGTGCTTGACCGTATCCAGTAAATGAGTCGGTTGGTAACGCTCGGCTCCAATGGGTAACCATCCATGTACAGCATCTTGCTCTACATACTGCGGATGTCTGGCTAAATAAGCATTGTTGCGATTACTGCCCCGCTTGACCCTTGCTGCTGGTCTACGTTCTAGCGATTGATCCAGCTTATGATGAGGTTGTCGATTGATTCGCTCCATCGCCGTCTCCATCTGGTGAAAGAGATGAGTAATCAATGCAAAAAACTCACTCAAACTCTGGTGCTCGGTCTCTCGAATACGCACAGATTGGTATGTTCGTTTGAGAAAGTCGAACGACAGATTATAGACTTGCTCATTCACTTCACGAAGTAACTGGATATAATCTTGCTTATAATCCAGCTTCGAAGGAAAAATTTCCAGTTCGATCGACAACAATCGCTGTCCTCCACTGCGTAATTCCAATTCAGTAAAACCGACTTCATTTTTAAAATTCAACAGACCCGACAATACCTGCTCCCCTTTAGACGTGACAGCCTCACGAAGAGCTAAGCTATCATGGTGAAAAGTTAGAGGTAAATGCATATCATTATCTGACTTAATCAACAAAAATTCATAGTTCTGTTGCTCATAAAAACAAGGAAAAGACGGTGTTGTCCCGTCCCATAGTATCAGTTTATTTTCAGTTGGTGAGAACACAGAGATCTTTTCAATAACTACATCCGGTGAAAGAGAACGACAGATCAGATGCGCATCGACCCATTCTCCTTCTTGGCGGTGCAATTGTAACGTTTCGACCACCGGATGATACGGCTTGCCTTTAATATAAATCGTTCCAATATTACATGTCACTTCTAATAGATCAGTACTATGGTTAAGAAATCCAGTAGGATGTGAATCCATCTTCATCTAACCTCACAATCATATCTACCAGCTTATGTGCTGTCTGTGGATAGTTTGCTTGTGGTGGCGTATTCCCGCGATCCCATTGCCGCCAGAACGCATCATCATCTTCCATCGGTGAAGGAATACGGACACTGTCTTGTAAGCAAAAGCTCAATAATTTCACCAGTACACGTCGTACACCAGACTGGCTTCCTTGAATACGTGGCAAAATCTTCTGCATCACCTGTAGATCAAACGCTTCTTCTTCACTCATCAATCCAAAACGTTCATTATAGATCACATAAAAGCACACCGCATCCCTTATCCGAAAACCCACATGCGCATGGATATCTTCCAGTATTTCATTAACCGTAACCAGTCGCTCTGTAGTACGCGTAATCAGCTCTGCATAATGGTCATAAGCGTCAATCAACTGCAAATAATCTGCTCGTAAAAAAGACTGTTCTACCGGTACTGCTTCTACGATCTGCTGACTTTCTTCTCTTAACTTGGGCAACTGCATCAGATCAATAGTGTTAAATTCAAGCGTATTCGCCCGATCCAGTACTTTTTTGCTAAATGGATACGTTGTCTCATCCATATTTACGGTTCCGATCAGATACACATTTTCTGGTATTCCCAGATTTCCATATCGTTCTAAATCGCTTTCCAATTCTAACGTAGCTGCTGGAATCACCGGATCAGTCACAATATGTCTACCCTGCCACGATTGAGTCTCCAACAGACTCAAGATATCACTGAAATAATGTTCCACTCGCGCCAAATTCATCTCATCCAGACAGATAAAATAAGGCTTATGGCGGTTCTCCGGTTGAGATGCTTCTGCAATTACTAACGTAAGTGGCCCTGGCTTAAATGTGCCAGATAGATCTTTGTACCCGATCAGATCGGTCGGATCGCTCCAATCTGGACGTACAGGAATTAAGCGAAATTGTCCATTGAGCGCTGTAGCACCGACTGCTTCAGCGAACAGACGAATAAGACGCGTTTTCCCTGTGCCAGAGATACCTGCGAGAATAACGAACGGGCGTGTTTTGAGAGACAGGTAGAAATTGTCGATCAGGTGAGAGGGGAAGTAGAATCCACGTTGAGTGATGTATTCGCGGATATTCCCAAGTGTCTCCTGTACATCCCGATCTCGAATATGAGCGGATACTTCTTCTTCGCTTTCTTCATCTTGCACAATTGTAGTCCAGACCGTATTCGGTGTGATCGCCTGACTCTCAATATAGAACATATAACTATCCATCGCATCCCATAGATCGGTAATCAACTGCTCATTATCCGGCATATGTTCCCGTTCATAATGGAAATAAGCAATCGTCGACGTCTGGTAATCATCCCCCAGTCGTCCATCATTCAGTTCAATATCATCCGATCGATTCATCCGATTCTCTGGTAACTGTGCACGTATTTCTTTGGTACGCTCTTGTAGATAGGTTGTACTGTCTGCTCTTCCCAAGTGGCTACGTGCTTCGCCCAATCCTTGATTCAATGTTAGATACACATGCTGCATATCTGCTGAAAATAAATACGCCACATACACCCCACGCTGAATTGTATCCGTAATCTGCGGATACATTACTGCTAGCCAAGGAATCGTCGCCCAATTCCCCCGCCCTACCGATCCTTGCACTTTAAAGTGATTATGGATAAATGGCAATGACTTGAGGTGTTCCGGTACCGTCTTACGCACATATTCAGCAAGTGGATGTCCGGTAAGCGGTTGAGATTTGGCTTGAGTGTAAGATGACATGATGTTCAACAAGTCTTCTCGCAGAGAAAAGTTCGATTGAGGTGGTGCATAATAAGAATCTAATTCATCTTGTGCATACTGGTACAATTCATCCAAAACAGACTGATCCCAACGATCATAATATTCTTTTTTGAAGCCTAAGGTGTAACTACCATTAGGATGATCCAGGATCGATGAGAGTGCTTCGATTTGTGTATCTATAATAGTTTGAACTCGATTTAGAGAAATATCTGCCCAGCGAAAAGCCATACGAGAAGGTGGTGCATCTACAGGTAGGTTATTAGCTTCACGCTCTTGAAAGTAAGACAAAAACCGTTCTTTGATTCTCGTTAATGAAACTTCACGTAAATGTGTTAATTTTATTTCTTCTATTAACACAATAATTAAAATCATTTTATAAGATTTTTGTTTGTGTATAAAAATATTTTGAAGCTCTATTGGTAAAGTCATAGCGATTCTCCCTAAGTTATCATATCTTTTAATTAATCATTACACTTTCACACTACAATTGAGACTTAAATAATGCAAATCTAAGTAATTATAGAATTAATCATTATGAACAATTACTCATTTTCAAATGTATTTGTATGCTATAGAAAAATTTCACATAAAATTGGATTCACATTTCCAATTAAAAAGGATACAATAAAAAAGTTAGTAGCAACTAGCGACCTACGCCCTAAGTACCAATATAAAATTAAATAACTATTAACTACTTAATTATATAATTCACAAAGAATAAAGATTACTCCTTGGAGGATACTGAATGGAGACTAATATTCCAATACATTTTATTGATATGCTAAAAAGATGTAAACAATCGTCAAAAGAAGCAGTAGAAAACCTAGAAAGTTTCAGCGATTTTAAACAATACATGCATATTCAAAGACCAGTAGAAAAGGAATTAGAAGAATATATTAATGAAGCCTATTCTTCTACTACTGCTCAACTTATTTTGGTTTGTGGCGGTGTTGGAGATGGTAAATCTCATATCCTTTCTTATTTAAAAAACAAATATGATTTTTTAAATGATGAAAATATATTCTATTTACACAATGATGCAACAGAAAGTTTTTCTCCCCGTAAAACATCTATTGAAACGTTAGCAAGTGTACTCCATCCTTTTTCTGATGAAGGTTTAGAGCTACATGATACAAAAAATATGGTGTTAGCTATTAATTTAGGAGCATTAAATAATTTTATTGATTCGGAAGAAGGTAAATCCTTTAGTCGATTACGTGAGTATGTCTATCAGAAGAAGATACTTGAATCCGTCATTGACGATGAACCATGCGCAGATGATAACCTGTTCAAATATATTAATTTTAGTGATTATCATATGTACCAGCTTACTGAAGAAGGTCCGAAATCTGATTATATTAAAGGATTATTTCAAAAGATTACTCAACCAACAGATGCGAATCCTTTTTATCAAGCTTATTTAAATGATCTACAAGAAGATAAAGAATCTTCTGCTAAAAATCCTATCATTCAAAATTATGAGTTATTTCAACAAGATGATGTTCAGGATCAAATTATCAGCTTGCTTATTCAAGCCATGGTCAAAGAAAAATTGATTATATCTACACGTGCTTTACTTGATTTTATATATAATATTTTAGTTCCATCTTCTATGGAAAACCTAAATCATTTACAAATTTTAGAAATCGTTAATAATCAAGATTTCAAAACATATACAACTTGTTTATTGCCTTTTCAATTATTTGAAAAATTTGATGCTTCTCCAATTCATCAAGCAATTCATCAAATCAATCCAACACGTTTGAGAACAGAAAAGTTAGATCAACATCTAATTGATTTCAAGTCACGCAAAGATGGATCATACTTGTTCGCACAATATATTAGCATCAATCAATTGCCTTACTTTGCAAGATCATTAATTCCTAATTCACCTTGGAGAAACCCAGTAGATAAAGATCAAAAGTTTAAACAGACTTTAACCAAATTATTTGTATACCTTTATTATCTTATTCCTAACGAAGTCCATGATTCTTTTAAAGATAAAACATACGAAGAATTTATGCGCTATCTATATTTTTGGAATAAAAAGGATATTAGTAAGTTGTCTAAATTGTACCGCGAAGAAGTACGTCAAGCAATTTACAAATGGAACGGTGAAGGTAGTTCTGATTTAATTTATGTGCAAATTGGACAACCTCAAACACAATATTATGCATTACAAAAATTAGAAATCGAACCTTATGTTAAACCAAATGCTATAAATCCAGAAACAAATTTATATAAGTTTTTACCGATGTTAACTTTAAAATTTAAAACTAAAAATGCTCATTATATAGAGGAAACTTCTATTCCCTCTATAGATATTGATTTTTCATTATATGCACTATTGATTCGTATTAAAAATGGATATCGTCCAAATAAAAAAGATAAATTTCAATTTATCAAATTTGTAGAATTTATCGATAACCTTATTAGTTCAGGTAATCAAAGTGAAGAAATTATTTTTGAAAGTAAACAATTTGGTAAATCTACTCGATATGTTTTGAAATATGATACAACGTTTGATCAATACTCTTTTATGGAGATGTGAGTGTATGAGCTATCAAATTAATATAGAAGCGATCAGAAACAAATTTAAATTTGATTCTTCTATCAAACATAATCCAAAAATAGAATTAGAATTACTTCCTTACATCACTAAATTTAAAGATACTCATTATAATTTTAGAGAAGTAACTGGTGAATTTATTCGATCTATTGGAAAAAAGAAATTAGCTGAGGTTGTTGATACAGATCAACTTATCAATAAAGTAATCGATTCTATTGATTTTCAAGATATAAATCAACGTAGCGAGTTTAAACAAATGCTTAAAACTTTATTTTTAGATGAAAGTAATCAACTTTATTTATTCCATCCTCAAACTTTGTATTATATTAATACTGAAGGAAATGAAAATAAGCGCTTAGCTATTTTTCTTTATAACATTTTGTGGGGTTCAGAAAATGCTTGGATAATAGAAGCAGATCTAGAAGAATATTCAGATCTTATGAGTAAGCTTCTATTTAGAGCTTTGCCACAATTAACTGATAATAAAATCAAAAATAAAAATTATATCTCTATGTTACCTGAAATATCTCAATTGTTCAGACAGGACTTTAAATGGCTTGCAACTAAAAATGAATTATTTACTACTCAAGTCGAAAAGCTGATTGCTTATTATTATTTTTTCTATATTACTCAATTTTCTATTAGAAACGAATCATTGTTCAAACCTATAGAAAAAGATATACGTCCAGTATATTTCACTTTTGAAAATGAAGAGCGGTTATCTAAAACAAGAATCAGTTATGAGTACGGTTGGAAAAGTTTAGAAAAGTTAATTAATCGAACCTTTTCACATATTAATTTTTTGAAAATGCTTAATTTAAACGATTCTAATAATGAATCGCAAAATGAACAGGATACCGTAATACTTTCGTATCAAAAAATTACTGAAGAAATCTATTTAATGTCTCCAGAAGAGCAAGATATACTTGATCATCAAGTTTCAATTTTGATTGAAGAGTATAAAGAAAAATTGTCACATGACAGTAAATGGGGTCTGTTGGGAACCATTTCTGAACCATATGATTTACCCGTACTAAATAGACTTTATTTGTTATTTAATATGATTGACCATCAGTTCAATCAGACTTCTCGATCTAAACCTTATAACGAATATAAACAATGGTTTGTTCACTTCTGTCAAAAAACATTTTTAAAATCACGTGGAAGATCTGGAAAAATGTTGATTTTAGATACAGATTATCTATTATTTCTAACTAAACTCATGATTAAAGACGAATCAAAAATTAGACTAAAAAATTTATTTAGTGAATTTGAAATTAGAGGTATTATTTTTGATCGTGATACTCAAGAAGCTATTGTCGATTATTTTGAAAAATTAAACTTGTTAGAGAAAAAAAGCGATAGTGGGGATGCTATATATGTCAAAGCATTTTTATAATTATTTAGCAGAACAAATCCAAAAATTCTTTAATCATATTGATATACAGCCAGGAGAAAAATACCATATTCAATTTGAACGTACTGAACAAGTACAGGCACTTGTAGAACAAGTAAAATTATTAAATCATATTGAGCCTTTTTCAATGCATACAGAAGATGGTTTTTATCAATCTATATGTTTAGTCAATAACTCAACACAAGTTTTAATAGCATCTAATGTGGATGAAGTCACTCCTGATTTTTTGACTACTCTTCGGAATAAAGTAGGAATAAAAGAAGAACCTTTTTCAGACAAAGCAATGTTACTTATTCATAATTCTAATTTAGATAGTTTAATTCAAGGAATGACTTCTTTTTCTAAAGAAGGAATGCCTTTTCATGTTCATTCTATCGAAAAAAATTTACAACAACTAATGGATGATTCTAGTCTTTCCAAAGAGGAAAAATTAGTACTCAATTTTAGTATGTCTAATAACAAAGCACAACAAGGATTACATGAACAGGTAACTCTATTTGATTATGAGAAAGTTCTTACTGTTCTAAATAATCAAAAAATGGATTCTAGCTACTACAAAGATTTTGGATTATTTTACGATTCTGAATTATTTAATACTCCTATGACGGATAAACAAGTAAAAGAACGTTTAAAAGAAAATCAGTCTTTATTTAAGGATGTTGAACTGGCTCATCAATATGGTCCTATTGATATTAGTTTGGAACGACATTTTGATGATGCTGGGGTAAGAACGTTATCCTTATTAGAGTGGCAAGACACCGATTTTGGTGCAGTACGCCGTTCTAATCAAAAAAAATTAGAAGGTAAGGGTTTGGAGTATATAGAACCTAGTAAGAAATTAACTTTTGAAGGATTATCTTATTGGGAAAAATCAGAAGGAGAAACGAAGAGTAAGCAACGTAAAAGAAATATTATTATTTTTAATCCTGAAAAATTAAATATTATTACTATTGAATTTCCATTCAACGATTTTATCAAAAATCAATATATTACTAATAATGTAATTAAAAACAAATTGATTACTGAACAAGCAGGAAAAAAACTAAAAATCCAGTTACATCATGAACCAGGTGAAACAAGCTTTTTTGGTATAAAGTATAAAACTGACGTTTCTCCTGCATATGAATTTAAAATTGCTGTCGTAGAATCATCAGAAAAATTTTTACAATCGATTCAAACTTCATATACAGTTCATTTATCCAAATCAGCTAAATCTAAAGGTTCTCGAATCTTAATTAATTCAGATGATGAACAATGGATTTTTAATAAAGATGCTGAAAAAGTTGTACATGTGGATCTGAATGAAGATTCTGAACAAAATCTGTTTGAATTAAGTGAATCGGATGAACTCGTTATTTCTAAAAATATAGAAAACTCAAATGAAGAAGAACTCATTTACTTCTCTATCAAACTTTTAGATACTGAAATTCCTTTTGCTGTACAAGATGTAATTGAACGTCCTGTACCTATTGGTGGATTTAATGTTTGGAAATTAAAACGTGAGAAACAAGAACATTTTATCTACCGAATTGAGAACGATAAAATGAAAATTATACAAGGTACTCGAGAAACTTATGCACAAGGGGAATTTAAAAAGAATTTAGATCGCGAGCTTACATTAGTCGCGGATAACCAACTTTATTTTATAGAAGAAGCAGGAGAACTAGTACCTGAAAATATTACAATTACAGATACACTAAAGGAAGCGTATTATAATCTTTTGCGTTATTTTAGAAATAATCAATTATTACCTAGTTTAGCTTATTTTGATGAAGAATATATTGATCTAGCGAAAAAGTACATTTCTATTTATTTGCAAGAATTAGAACAATTAAATAATGGTCAATCTCTGGAACAAACTCAAAGAGATTTAGTACTCATTGGAACTATTCGTAAAGGTCTAAAAGAACCTGAGTGGTTATATACTCCACTCCATCCTTTAAACTTAGCTTATCAACTTCAATTAAATGATCTCTTAGGCTCAGAAGTGATTAATGATGAACTACTTCGTTCACTACGTCCAACTAATCTACTACCTTATGTATCTTTTAATTCTTCTAAATTGTATAAAGCCGCAGAACAAAGCGATTCTTTAGAATGGACAACTTACATTGATCAAAGTCTTCCAAGATTTGAATCGTCTAAGTTTTTTGTGAGTAAGTTAGTACAAGAAAAAGTTGAAGAGTTTACAGAACATTTCTCTTATCTATTTGATTTGGACTATAGAGCACCCTTAAAAATTAACACAATTAATATGGGAGATTGTCAAGAAATTCTTCAAGGTATTTTCGAATACTATAAACGACAATTGAAAAAGAATATTGAGAAAACAGATTTATTACCTATCGAAATTCATATTTATGCTGAGAAAGGCATAAATAATTCTTTTGAAGAAATGTCTCAATATTCCGATGCTGACGAGATTGCTAAAAACTTCAATTTAAAATTAGATTTAGAAGAATATCATTCAGAGGAATTACTAAATATTTTTAGAGATCAAGTTAAATTTTACTCTCAAGATGTAAATACAGATCAATATGAATATAGTCATATCACTTTTTATCAAATGAGTAAAATCGAACAAATAGCTACAAGTAATGCTTCTGAAATTATTAGTGGTGTATCTCTATTTGGCTTAGTTTCTGGTATCCCTTCTGTATTTATTAATGAAGATTATAAAACAGGATTTGGTATGAAATACTATCAAACATCAGATTCGCCATTATTGAAATTAGTTCCTAAATTAAATTCTTTATTACGTGTAGCTCGTACATTAGATAACTATCAAGAAAATATGAATATTGTAACTGCAATTTCTGCAACCCATAAACAAAAGTTAGATTTAATATATGATTCTGCACATTGGGTGACATTCATTGAACCTAAAGTCGATCTAAGCTTCTTTAAAAACAATGATATGCAGAAAGAATTACTTGTTATCCATTATAGTGATCAATATACTTCCTCAAGCGGATTTGATGCGATTACAGTGACTAGACGCTCTAAACAATATCAACGCTTAATCGAAGAATTTTTAAGATCCCATACGATCGAAATTGATCCTGATACTTTACCACCTATCATCAATTTCTTTAATGCTATCAATGGTAATTGGTTATTACGTCTATTAGCACAAAAAAATCAATTTCCTAGAGAAAAAATAAGTATTTTATCTGCGGTAAAACTAGCATTAGCTGCTTTTGCTCATCGTGATATTATTTGGATTCCAATATCTATGGAAGAAATTTTGAGAATTTCTGGTGGAACAGGTCTTAGACAATCAGAAGGTTTATTTTCAGCTAGGAACCTAGGTAGATTTGGTTCTTACAGTGATGATTTATTACTGATCGGTATTGAACAGCAAGAAGAACAATTGTTTGTTCATTACTATCCTATTGAAGTGAAGATTGGAAATAACTCAAACAATGTACAAGAAAAAGCAATTAGTCAAGTTGTAGAAACAAAGAACTTGTTAATCGAATTTTTAACAACAGAAAATAGTTTTACTGCTAAATTATATCGTAACTTTTTTATACAGCTAGCTATTTCTAGTGCTGAGAAAATGAATCTGTATTCAATTTGGCCAGAGCAATATTGGAAAAACATTACGGATAGTGAATGCAGAGGTCGATTGCTTAATGATGATTATCAGATTTCTACTAATCTTGATGAATATATTGGCGATGGAGCTGTTATCTCTTTCAAAAAGGATGTAGTCTTTACTGAAATTGAACATTCTGAAAATGTCATGATCTTTAACTACCCTGAAAGGAGTGGATATGATCTTATTGTTAGAAGTGTAGAGGATATTAAAAATCATATTCAAAGTGATTATGGAGATATCCCTTCAGATCAGTTATTGTCCAATTTATATTCATCTGATGGGTCTCAAAATACAGACGAACTTGATAAAGATATCATTTCTTCGAAAGAAAAAATTATTACAGCAGTAAGTGCTCAATTACAAGTTGATCAAATTATCTCAGCAAATTTAAACAAAGAAAGCTCTAATATAGTAGATTTAGATGAACTCGATCAGAAGCCATTAGAAATATTATTTGGTCATAATGCTCAAACTAATGAAGAAATCAAATGGTATCCTACAACTACGGACAAAGTTCTTCATACCAATACAGGCATTATAGGAACCATGGGAACAGGCAAAACTCAGTTCACTAAATCTCTTATTACACAACTTTCACGCAATAGTAAAGATAATGTTAATAGTACACCGATTGGTATTTTAATCTTTGATTATAAAGGAGATTACATTAAGCCAGAGTTTACTGAAGCTACAAATGCTAAAGTATATAATCTCTATCATCTGCCATATAATCCATTGTCTTTGTATGTAACTAAACCAATTAAACCATTATTACCTGTTCATACAAGTGGTTCACTTACAGATACGATTTCAAAATCATTTGGTCTAGGGCAAGTTCAGTCTATCATCCTTAAAGGTATTATTATGGAAGCCTATGCTAAGAAAGGTATTGTACGTAACGATGCAACTACATGGGAGAATCCTGCGCCTACATTAAGTGATGTATATGATCTGTTTGTAGAAAAAGAGGATACAAAAGTAGATAGCCTTTATGCTGCTTTACAAGAATTATATGAGACAGAAGTTTTTGAACCTGATGCTGATAAAACAATTTCATTATTTGACATGATTGATGGTATTACTGTAATCGATTTATCTGGATTTAGTGAAAGTATTCAGAACTTAGTGGTCTCTATTACGCTTGATGTATTTTATAATCAAATGCAAATGCAAGGACATAGCACAATTGATGGAACATATCGCGAGATCACGAAAATGATTTTAGTAGATGAAGCTGATAATTTCTTAAGTAAAAACTTTACTTCTATTAAGAAAATCTTAAAAGAAGGTCGCGAGTATGGAGTAGGTACAATCCTCTCCACTCAATTTATGAACCACTTCTCCACCTCAGATAATGATTATGCAAATTATATTCGTACTTGGATTGTGCATAGCGTAGCTGAGATGTCTACCAAAGAGATTCGTATGGTATTCAGTACTCAGAGTAAAGGTGAAGAAGAGAATATTATGAATCGGATCAAGTCTTTGGAAAAGCATTATAGCATTGTGAAAAGCGGTGCTGAACACCCCGTTTGGATGAAAGATAAGGCTTTTTGGGAATTGAACTTATAATTATATATTTAAATGAATTACATTATTGAAAACAGGAGAACGAATTTGAAAATATATGATGCAGCAATTCTTGCTTTGAAAGAATTAAATACTCCTTCAACACCTTTAGAAATTTTAGAAATAGTTAAAAAAAATGGATGGTATAGTTTTAATACACAAAATGAAATTGGAGTTTTAACACAAGCTATTCGCAGACATATGAAAGGATATGCTGGCGTACAAGCATCAGGAAAAAAGTTTTTTTTACAACAAGGTAATAAATATACTTTAATTAATCAGCAAGCCCAATCTCTTGTAGTTCCTAAAGAAACGATACAACCTAATTGGAAAATGGATCGACAAGATTACATTATGCAAATAAAAAATGCCTTTCAAAGAGATCAGTTATCTTTATTTCTTGGAGCTGGTGTTTCGACATCAGCAGGATTTCCTACTTGGAATGCTCTTTTAGAGAAGCTAAACGATGCTGTAATCGAACAAATGCATAATAGAAAATTTGGTGGAAAGCTGAGTAGTGAAATAGTCAATAAAGATGATAAAAAAGTAATGTCTAATTTGCTCGCCAGTTTGCGTGATGAATCTCCAATTATAAATGCTTTTTTCTTAGAATCAACAATTAATTCTCACGTAAGTTTAGCAAAACATATTCGCCATGCTCTCTACGGTAAAAACAGTAGAAAAAGAACTTTTACATCAGAAACGTTATCTTGGTTAGCTAAGTTATGTAATCATCGTGGAAAATATAGGATTCGATCTGTTGTAACTTTTAATTATGATGATTTATTAGAACAACACCTAAGTAGAGTACCAGTAGATTTCATGACAGTTTTTAAAGAAGATGATGAGATAAATCCAGTATTGTTACCAGTTTTTCATGTTCATGGCTATTTACCGCAGCATAATTCTGAATTTGATGAATCTTCTGATAACTTAATCGTTTTTAGCGAGCAAGCTTATCATACTGTGTATACTGATGCTTATTCTTGGTCAAATATTACGCAGATGCATGTTTTGAAAGAAAATATATGTTTATTTATAGGACTTTCCATGAATGATCCTAATATGAGAAGAATTTTAGATATAGCTGCCCGTAGAAATTTAAAAAAGGTAAAACACTATGCTTTGATGCAACGTTTAGATCTAGAAGATGTAAGCGAAGATTTAAAAAAATTAAAAAATCAAATTAGTAAAGAATTATTAAATTCTTTTTTAGAAGATTTCCATTTTTCAAGAGAACGTTTATTTGCAGAATTCGGTATAAGAATTGTATGGTTTGAGGATCACGAAGAAATTCCAGATATATTAAAATTAATAGTTAAATAAAAGTCATTTAAAGGAGCCTACTTATGAATTTTCATGCCACTCAACAAACATTAGAAACAGTACTTTCAGCTACAAGAAAGTATATTGTGCCCAGATTCCAAAGAGAGTACTCTTGGACAGTTGATGAACTAGGAGAATTATGGAAAGATATCATTATTAATATTAAATATGAAAATAATGAATTCAATGCAACAGATTATTTTATTGGTTCTTTAGTTTTAGTAGGAACTCAAGATGCCCAAACTTTAGAAATTATAGATGGACAACAACGATTAACATCAATAACAATATTTTTAAGTGCTCTAGTACATTATTGTGACAGCATTCAGGAAGAAAAATTAGCAAATGGTTGTCACCATTACATTGAAGGATTGACAGTTGATTCTGATAAATTTTTCAGATTAGAAAATACAAGATCATCAAATTTCATTAAGCAAGTTATTCAGAACCGTAATCCTATTGTAGTAGAAGCAAATACCACAGAAGAAAAAAATTTATTAGATGCGTATAATTTTTTCCTTAAAAAATTGAGAACAAAACAATTAATTATAGATATTAATAATTATACTGGTTCTAAAAAAGAGAATAAAAAGGACGATGAATTAGAATGTATAAAAGCCATACGAAATCAAGTATTGGCTTTTAAAACAATTTATATCACTGAACCTAATGAAGAAGAAGCATATACTATTTTCGAAACGTTAAATGCTAAAGGACTAGATTTATCTATGGCTGATTTGATTAAAAATCAAATTTTTAAAGTTTTAAGAGATACACACCCTGTAGACTCGGCAAGAAACAAATGGGATATAATAACTAAGAATTTATACGAACGTGAAAATCAAGTTGATATAAAAGTTTTTATGAGACACTTTTGGATTTCTAAATATGAGCATGTAGCTGAAGCAAAAGTATATCGTTCATTCACTACGAATGTTAAAGGAACTAAAAGAGAAACTAAAGAATTTTTGGATAGTTTAGTTACTAGCTCTTCATATTATAAAATGATTTCTTCACCTCATAGTGAAGATTGGAAAGATCGTGATGTTAAAGCAATATATCAATCTTTACAAGCTTTAAACTCTATGAGGATTATTTCACCAAGACCACTTATATTAGCACTTTTTGAAGCACATTCTACAAAAAAACTGTCACATATTTATTTAAAAAAAGCTTTGAAAGCCTTAGAAGATTTCCATTTTACTTTCTCGGCAGTTTGCTCTTTAAGTGCTTCAGGGTTAGAAAGTAAATATTCAAGATTTGCTAGAGAATTAAGAAGAGCAGAAAGTAAAAAAGATAAACACGATTTAGTAGATTCACTTGTTAATGAATTATACGAGAAAAGACCAGATTTCACCGAATTCAGTACTCAATTTTCAAATAAACTTATTTTTTCTGAAGAACATACTAAAGAGAAAAAAACAATACAATATTTTTTTAAAAGACTGGAATTATATTTAATAAAAAATAATGAGATAGATATTCTTAATATGAGCCTTGAACATATAACTCCTCAGTCAAAAGCTAGTGACGTAGAATATACAATAGGAAACTTAATTCCACTTGATCCTGATCTTAATAGTAAATGTGGTAGTAAAGACTTTAAAATAAAGTTGGATCATTATAAAAATTCTAACTTCTTATCAGTAAAAAAGTTTATTGAAGAAGTTGGTGATAAACAAGTTTGGGATAAAGCAGACATAAACCATAGAACTGACCAACTTGCCAAATTAGCGTTTGAAGAAATTTTTACAGTGAAATAATTTCTTAATATTCTAATTAATCTGTTTAAAAAAATCTAACTCTACTTTGGGTAACTCTGAGCTTAAAGTAATTCGAATCGTCTGCCTTACTTCTTCCAATGATTTACCAATAGCACTTAGTACATGACTTGGCTTACTAGAACTACAAGCCGATCCAGAAGAAAGAGCCATGTATTGAGAAAGTTTTTTGAGAAGTAATTCATTATTCACACCAATAAACTGTAAACTAATTAATCCAGGAATCTTATCTTTATCATCACTATTAAATTTCACTTTACCTGACAGATTCGTTTTAAAAATATCTGTCAGGTATTTTTCTAATTCATTCAGTTTTTGAATATTTTGATCTAGATTACTAAGAGCTAATTCGGCAGCTTTGCCTAATCCCACGATATTGTGTACTGCTAACGTACCGCTTCGATAATTATTTTCTTGTCCCCCTCCATGTAGAAGCGGAGTCAGACGGGTATATATTTCTTTGGATTGCTTTCTTATAATGACTGCTCCAATCCCTTTTGGTCCACCCATTTTATGAGCAGATAGAGACAAGAAGCGAATGCCTTTTAATTCTTTTAGATTGATCGGTACTTTACCTACTACTTGTGTAGTATCTGTATGGAAAAACAGTTTGTTCTCCTCAAAAATCTGAGAAAGTTCTTGTATAGGATTTAATGAACCAATCTCGTTATTTCCCCACATGATAGAAGTCAATAATGGCTGATTTTGATCAGTTATTTTTTTTATTACTTCTACATCTACACGTGCATATTGATCTACATCCATATAAGTCACTTCATATCCACGTTCTCCAAGAAATTCAAACGTTTCTATTACAGAAGGATGTTCAGCTTTAGAAGTTAACATATTCTTATTAGCTTGGTCTTCTCTACCGTAGTAATCAGCGATACCTTTAATAATCATATTATTACTCTCAGTTGCTCCACTTGTGAAAATAACTTCATCTGAGTCACAACCTACTAAATCTGCTACTTGTTGACGAGCTATAGCCACTGCCTTTTTCGCATTTTCTGCTAATGAATAAAATTTACTTGAAGGATTACCATACTCTTCTTGCAAATATGGCATCATCGCTTCAAGTACTTCTGGATGAATTTTAGTGGTAGCACTATTATCTAAATAAAGCATTCAAGATCACTACTTTCATTAGAGTAGCAACGCACGAACAAAACGTTCGTAATTGCCTGCACTTTTATACTCAGCAGCTAGAGAACGAATACCTCTTTCCAAATGAGCATTAAAATATCCCGGAAAGTATTGTTCATCTGTAAGTTCTTTTCCTGCTGCTTGTGTAATCATTGCTCGGAATACATAATCGTGTTCACCTGTGACCGTATTACGGTTTAATACTAATCCATCTGTAAAATCTTTTACAATTGGCTGAAGTTCTACATCAGCCCTATTGTTTTTCAGAGAGAGAGCCACCGCATAACGTATAAGTAAATTAGGTGTTATTCCTGTAGAAGAATGTAATTGAGTTAATATTTCTTTAGCATATTTGGATGTTTTTAATGTAAAGTTCATAGAGCGCTATTCTCCTCACTAATATTGAAGTAGCGACCTTTAACAATTTCAGCCTGATCTAAGATTTCATTAAACTCTAACGTATAGTAAGTTGAAGTAATATCTTTGATGTATTCGAATTGATCTACACCAATCTCTGAATCTGTTGTAAAAATTAGCACTTGATCGCCACATCGCGGGATAAAATGTTGAATTAATGCTTTTTTATGGTCTTGATCTAATCTTCCTAGCAATGTATCGAATACAAATGGTAATTTCCAACCCGATACTTTGAACATTGATAAAATAACGGTAAGCATGAGCATTTCTTTCTCACCAGCAGATAAACGTTCTTTGGTAATTTCTTGTTTTTGCTTATCATACAAATTCAACTCAAAAGAAGAATGATTAATATGCATTCTTTCAATATATGACTTCTTACGGAATAAAATATTAATTAATTTGGTGGCTTCATTGGATACATCATCTAACTTCTTACGCCATTGTCGTTCTCTGAACTTACGACTTACAGTAAGAAGTTTTTCAGTCATTGCGAAAGAGTTCTCAGCTTTATGGAATTCACGAATTTTATCTGTAATTTTACTTGAAGCTAAAACTTTACTTTGTATATTCTCTCTTAGTAATTGAATATCATAGATCTGTTGCTCAAGTAGAAGTTTGAATTGCTCCGCTTCTTTTGTTTTACTTTCAATACTATTCAGTAGTTCTTTAAATTCACTAGATTGATCATTACGTTCTACAGCTTTACGCAATTTTTGTGACTCTTCTAATAAACTAGCATTTTTATCAAATAGAGTAATATAACTATTGATATCTATAGCTATAATACGATTAAATAAATTATGAATTTCACTACGTTGTGCAAAAGATGCACGATGCAAAAGATGAATATTATCTGGTTTTAAAATATCCAGTATACCGTTATACAATTGATCTACATTTATTGAATTAGAGTCACTTGGAGATGAAAACAAGTCTTTAGATGGGTTCATTGTTTGAATTAATTGATTCAACTTCTTTTTTTCTAAAGCTGTCATCACAAATTCATAGGATTCGTAATTCTTTTCAGCAATTAATTGCTGGTTTACTTCTTCTAATTGCTTGCGTGCAATATGAAAAGGTAGTAACGTATTAATAAAACTTCTAACTTGATCAGAATTGGCTTTACGTTCATTTTCAATTATATTAATACGGTTCATAAGCTCATTTCTTTTTTCTTGAACTAATCCTCCATGAACTTCAAAATCTTTTTTGTCTTGCTTGATTGAATCTTCTAGACGATTGACTTCCTCTTCGTATTCCACAATAGCAATTTCTTTTTCATTTAAAATTACCTTCAAATCATTAATTTCTTTTTCTAAACGTTCTTGTTCTTCAATTTCTTTAGCTGCATCTGCATTTTTCTGAGCATATTGAATTCTATAAGTTTGTAGATCTTTTTCTAAATTCATAAAAAGATCTAGATTAAATAAAATTTTACCTGATTCTCTCAAGTATTCAGGAATTCGCTCTTCTGATACAATTCGTGAGATATCTTCTCCATCAAATAGACACAATTCAAATAATCGAGGAGGCATCTCTTCACGTAATCTGTTTTGAAAATCAGAAATTTCTTGAGCATTTAAATGTTCCCCATTCTTTTGAACAGAAAAGTACTCCCTTATTTTCTGATCTTTTAATCTCCAGCTCCGAACTAACGAGTACTCGTTAGGTTGAAATTCTTCTGTAGATATATAGTTAAGTGCAATTTGAAAATTATTTCCGTTAGCTTGTACAGCTTTTCGGTTCAATAATGATCTTATTTTCCGAAAATAAGGTTCATTGTCTGTCACGAATCCATATGCCATTGAGCCAAACAAGGCGATACGTATAGATTCTAAAATTGTTGTTTTACCTGCACCATTTTTCCCACCTAGTAATACCACATTCTTTTTAGAATTTGTTCGGAAATCAAAAGTATTTAGATCTCCGTAAGCACCAATATTACGAAGAACCAATTTATTAATCTGCATTGAGTACTTAATCCACCTTTTATAAATGTAAGAAATCTTGTTTTAGCGTTTTATCAAATGCTTGGAATAAACCGCGTCTAATTTTCACACCAGAATAATCTTTTTCAACTGAAATTAATTTTTTAAGCAAGCTAAGATTAACGCCTTCTTCTTGACATAACGTTTCTAGATCAGTCAATTGATCTTCTTTGAAAACAGGACGATCATCTTGTTGCCAATCATATACTTCACCAGTCTCCTCTTCAACAATTCGAGGTAAGCGATCTTCCCATTGCAAATCATCATGCCAGTATTTGCGAATAGCTTTTAATTCTTCAAATGTAATTAATTCAATAGTTGGATCATGAAGTTCTCTTATTTCTTTTTGTGTACGTAACAATTTTCTTAATATTTCTTCTCTTGCATCTAATGTAAATGGTCCAACTCCGAAGCGTTTAGGAGTATTATTGTCATCTTCATCAATCACTAAAATATCAAGATCTTCAATCGTTGCTAAATTAATATTATTGGTATCAATATATTCTTTAATTTCTGACTTATAAATTCTTGGATGACTTAAATCTTGTGCATCAACCCCACCAAGATTAGTTGTTAAATAAACTTCACCATTCATACGACGTTTTTGTCTTTTGGAGCGATCTTCACGTACTTCTACTAAGAAGTTTCTAAAATCATACAATGGGCGTAACCAATCTACACCATTGTTAATAAACCCACTTAGAGCTTTATCCTCTGTAACAACTGTACATGTCCAGCATCCAAATCGACTGTTACCACAAGACCCGGCGCTCTCTTTTACTTCTTTATCAACAACTAATGGGCATTCGCTGCTAGAGTCCTGATAAAGCTGTAAGAGTTCATTATTATCGTCTCCCCATGGAGATTCGTATTGAAGTAAAAATTCCCACACATCGTCTACACTGAAGCTACGGATAGGTGCAAATACAAAAGCATTTCTTAAAGTAGAATGCTTCATTAATTTTTTCCCCTCAATAGTGTGAGATTGCATAACTGCTGCACGTGTTGCACTTTCAGAATCACGTACACCTAATAACATAACTACTTCGCCGAACTGGTCTACTTTGTCTAAAATAAAACGGTTAGCTGGTTCGATCTTCAAACGATCTGTACACCATCTGAACTTCTGTCTTGGAGTTGGATAACCTTTACCAATAATAGAAGACCAGAAAGTTTGCTCTGCTTTTGGACGGACTTTTTGTGTCTCAAATGGTAAACCGATCTCTAAAGCTCTCTTCTCGATACGTCCTAACGTTCTAGTTATTTTATCAATAATAAGTGGTGTCTCTACTTGAGTATCTGAAGAAATAACATATACTTTTTTATGAAGTTGAGAAGGTTCTAACTCTTGTAACGCTTGAAAAACAATTTGAACAACTGCTGTGGAATCTTTTCCTCCACTGAACCCAACAACCCAAGGTCTTTCATCCTCAAGATACATTTCTTTTACTAATTCTTTGGCTTCTACAAATTTGCTGCCTGTATTAAATATATTAAGTTCCATGTAGAGAAGCCTCCTTTACGTAATCTTATTTTCTATTTTTTGTTCTTGTTCTGTTAAAGGTAAGCCTATTTTAGCCTTAATAAGATTTGCCGTTAATTGAACGGTCTCATTTGTTTTATTAATTCTTCCTGTTTGACCATAGGCGCGACCTAACCAATCTTGCTTATTGTCGCGACTCCAATCTACCTTTTTAAGCTTTTCAATATATGATTCCCATTCATCTGCATGATAGAAATAAAGATAATGTCCAATAATACCTATAGCTTCTAAAAAAACACCATGAGCAATGATAGAATTAATTCTAAGGTCTCTAGGTGATACTTTCTTATCTAATACATCTTGCCATTCCGTTATCGTATCACATAATAGAATCCAAAACTTCTGTACAAACTCTTTTTCTTGCTCAGAAATAATTTCGCCTTTTCGTTTGCCTAGCAATCGACAATTCGTATTAAAAATATGATTTAGAGCAAATAGTTTAGGTGAGTTCTTAGATAAAGATACTTTTTCTCGATCTGTATATCGTTCTAATAAAGGTATATCTTGTAACAGCCCTTTTGTAATTAAAGAAAGTTGATCCCGATGATCATATAAAATTCCAATAGAAGAGGTTGTATTCACAGCATGCCGATTTAGATCTGAAAACATTTGCTGAGAACGAGTCAAACCTAAATCATGAAAGAAAACTACTGAGATCGTTTCTTCTCCTAATTCAGGTGAAATTTTCAATGCTTCTTCTATAGCTGCTCTACGATGTTGTCCATCATTAATTAAGAATTTAGAATCAAGAGAAATCGTAAGATATCCTATATCTTTCAAATCCTTCGAATGTTCTTGAAATACCATTTCTCCATCTACAGATGCCGTTAACGAAGAAAATATGTATTCTTTAGGATTTTCCAGAATATAATTTGTGATATCTGGAATTCTTGATCTATTCATCACCCGTTGTGCCCGGTGCTCAACTGGAATTTCTTCTTCATCAAAAAGAAAAATTCTAGGAATCAAGCGCATCGGACACATAACTGTATAAAATTCTTTACCAGCCTGTTTACCTCTTAAAGCAGGAAATGTATAATTAAAGTTCATCAGCATATTCTCCTATTACGTACGTAATATTGTGCTTTGCTATTTGATTTTACATTAATACGAACGGATGTTCAATACTTTAAAGAAACAAATTCTGACTCTTTGCATTCTTTATCAATAAAAAACAAAGTCGGTTTTCTAAATAAAAGAAAACCGACTTTGTTTTAATCTTGAATTATTTAGGTTTGACGATAAATACATTTTATTAATACGTATATTTAACAATAAACAAAGATTATAAAAAGTTAACCACTTTTAAATAAAATTAGTTTGAGTTGTTTTTGAAATTTAAATAATCAGAATGAATCTCTTTGAGAATTCTGTCTAATAAAATAAAAGTATTACTCCAAATTACAAAAATTATAAATAAATAAAGAGCTTGATTATTTTCAAAAATCATACTTATATATTCGGAATGAACAATATAAATAGACAAAAATCCTACTATAAAATATCCTATCACTCTTCTAATAAAAACATGACGTTTTTCTATATTGAAAACAAAAAAATTCGTATAGTAAACCCAATATACTCCGTATGAAGGAATTAAAAGTAAACCTACAAAGAAAATATTAATTCCCCAATTCAAGTGTGTCAAAAAAATTAAAGTTAGATACCCAATTAAGCTTATTACGTATAAATCTTTTGCCTGCTTAAGTATTAAATTTATAATATTTTGTAAGTAACTTCCTTCGAAGTATTTTTTGTTTATTGATGTGTTTAAATTTCTACAAAAATTTGTAACAAAAAAATTATGTGATATATATAATTTTCGGGCTTCTATGAGAGTCGAACTCAATAAAAAGAATATAAGCAAAAAGCTCAATGTCGTTATAAGAAAAATTTCGCTAAATCCTCTTGTATCAAAATCCAATCGTATTAAGAAAATTATAAGAGTGATAGGATATAAGAGAATCGATAAAAATGAGGTTAGTTCTATTAAAATTAAAGAAAACTTACTTTTAGTTTTTTTTGCTAAACGTTTTCCAAGATACTCTGTTGATCTTATTATTACTTTATCAAAAATAATATTGAAAATAAAAAAACCTAGCGCCATTGTAATTAATGTTAATCCAATAACTTTAATATTTAATAACATTTAGAGCAACAACCCTTTCTATAATAAGTTTGAAATTTAAATTATTACATAATAATCATAGTACGATACAGTATTACTTTCTATGTAATCAATTGTAAATTAGATACTTAATTATTTATATAAAACACCTGCAATCAATCTGTATTACTTGAGATTTAAATTAATTACATGGTCAATAATATATTTAAGAAAAGAGAATTTGGATATGTCAATTAAATCAAGATAATAATTGTTTTAGTAGGGAAAGGATGTATTTATTTTAGAGAAAAACAAAAAATGAGGAATATCTATTTCAACTAGATATTCCTCATTTTTATTCTAAATAGAATTTTTTCTCAAAACAATATCATGACTAAGATTGCAACCGTCTCTCCCTACGACTCAAAACATAAATCGAAAACACACACGTCATTGGCGCCAAAGTAGCTACGTTGATCGTCCAATCGCGATACATAATTTGCTGTGCTATACTCGCTGTAAAAATAACAAAACAAACTATCATCGCAAGAAACACAATTGTATGCGCAGGATGCTTGGAGCGTTTATAAATCATATGTACAATGCCCCAGATCACCAAACCATAAATGATTATATTAACAAGTATAACCAGAGCCAAACCGTATAGATCTGACATTATATCACCTCCTCTTGCTATTTCTATTGCTCTTTTGATTGTTTATTTTACTTATTTTACTATAAAATGGAATAAAAGATAAATGGATGATCTATAGAGGAGGGTATTTATGGCTTGGGGAGCGATTTTGCCGTTTGTGTTATGGATCGTGATGCTTGGGTTATTTGGACTGTTCTTATACGGGTTTATCGTGTTGATATCTTATTTGAAACGGAAACAGTAAAGCCATACACAATACTATATTGGACATATGCTCTCAAAGACCGAAAGAGATGTTTGAGTAATATTCTTTGTTTTTAGATCAGTCTACTTGTATTTCAAATTTTAGACACTTTTGAATGAATAGATTGGGCTAATTTCACTTAAACAGCACTTTCATCCAGTACGATACACGTGATAAAATAGATAGAATGAAAATAAGTACACAAATGTGTTGCTTCTATAGAAGAAACCTAATTTCGTTATCCTCATTTTGTTGTATTCATCACATGCTTGTACTATACTTTAACTCCCCAGCGATCCAATTTTTTCTATTCGATCGATGTACGATAGTCCGTATTTTCTGGATGATACTAATCGTAAATATAGACATACCTTGTAATTCTATAACTTATTATTAAGTAACTTATTAATCAATATTAAGGTGAGATGATAAATGACAATTGAATTACTTGATCGCTTACGCAAAGATACGGCTGTATACCATGAACAGATAGAGGGTAATTTCTATGCCAAAGGTATTATGGCGAAATCACTCACTTTGGATGAATATCGCACTTATCTTGCGAAGTTCTATGGCTTTTTAAAACCTTTAGAGCAACAAGCTGTTCAGCATATGGACGATTTGGGGTCTAATGCTGGTTTTGATATGAACGTACGTGCCAAATCCCCCTTGTTGGAACAAGATTTGATTCACTTAGGTATGACTGTAGAAGAGATACACCAATTGCCTTTGTGCACAGACTTACCGGATATTTCAACGCCTGCACGAATGTATGGAGCTTTTTATGTGATCGAAGGGTCTACACTGGGTGGACAAATTATTACGAAGCAGTTAATGAAGTTCTTGCCTGTTGATCCTGAAGGTGGTCTGCATTACTTTAATGCGTATGGTGCAGAGACTCGTGCCCAATGGTCGGCTTTTCGTGATCTATTGTTACAGACAGGTGTCACCGAAGACGATAAAGAAAATATCATATCTACCGCTAAAGAAACATTCCGATTACTTGATCTATGGTTAAGTACCCATCCTAACTAGCAAAAGAATAACATCATGATCTACAGGAGGCTAACCAATCCATGGCTGGTACAAATAATAATGAATATGATTTATTAAATCGTACACTTCTTACCGAAGGTAAATTTACAACTCAGGAACCGATCGATCTGACCAATTGTGATAAAGAACCGATTCATATTCCCGGGCAAATTCAACCTCATGGTGTCTTACTAGCCATCACCAAAGATGATGAGCATACCATTGTACAAGCTAGTCGCAATACGATGACTTTATTCGGTGTAGAAGCAGAAGAGTTATTAGGTCAACCTCTCGCTACACTGATCGGTGAAGAACAACTTATCGCTCTACTCCAATATGATCTCAGTACACAATCTACTTCTGATCTACAATATACACGTTTGAATATTAATGTTCAGGATACAATTACTGAATTTTTTGTGATTTTGCATGAAAGTGAAGGGCTGCTTATTTTAGAGTTCGAATTAGATACGATTGACGAACATACGGTAGCGAATGATTTTGAATGGATTCGTACCTTTTTTGGACGGGTCAAGCAGACTAAGAGTCGTAATGAAGCCAGTCAGGTTGCCGCAGAGCAAATTAAACAAATGCTTGGATATGACCGTGTGATGATCTATGAATTCGATGAGAACTGGAATGGTAAAGTCATTGCTGAAGCAAAAGAAGCGGAGTTAGAACCTTTTCTAGGACACAACTATCCGGCTTCTGATATTCCCAAACAAGCTCGTCAGTTATATCTACGCAATTGGTTACGTACCATTGTAGATGTCCATTATACGCCAGTAGAGATTATCCCTACAGTGCAACCGATAACGGGTAAGCCGCTCAACTTAAGTCTGTCTATTTTGCGTAGTGTCTCTCCTTTGCATATTGAATATCTGCATAATATGGGCGTTGGCGCAACGGTAACGATCTCGCTTATTCATGATAATCAGCTATGGGGATTAATTACCTGTCACCATTATTCACCTAAATATATTCCTCACCGTGTTCGTAACCTGTGTAATTTTCTAGGTTCGTTCTTCTCTAGCGAATTGTATCAACGACAACAGATTGATGATTATGAATCTGAAATAGCAATGCGCCGTCAGGCTGCTCGAATTGCAGATGTATTTATACGTAATACCAGCTTTGTACGTGTGATTGAGCAATTACAAGAAGAGGAAAAAACATTGCTTGATCTGATGAGTGCTTCTGGCGCAGCCATTAGCTATCAGGATAAATTATTGTTATATGGACAGACCCCTACTGCTGGACAAGTCCGCGAACTTGCCGGTTGGTTAGGTGGCAAAGCCAAAAATTACGTCTATGCTAATTCGCGTCTTAGTCTAGATTATGAACCTGCCAAAGCCTATAAAGAAAAAGCATCTGGAGCGCTCTATCTTGCTCTTTCTCCAGGGCAACAAAATTATATTATCTGGTTCCGCCCTGAAGTGCTTCAAATTGTAGAATGGGCAGGAGATCCAGTCAAAGCTGTGATTCAAGATAATGATGGTATGCGCCTTTCTCCACGTAAATCTTTTGAGAAATGGAGACAAGTGGTTCAGTCGACTTCATTCCCGTGGAAAACAAAAGAAATCAACATCTTGCCTGAACTCAAAACGATTGTTCATCGGCAAACAGAGAATCAATTGCAACAAGTAGAAGAATTAGCACTGCAAAATGCACGTATTTTACGTCAAAATGAGCAACGCTATTTGCAATTAATGGAGCTGTCTCCTGTTGCTTTTCTGACGATTACCAATGGGCAAATTATCTATTCGAACAGTGAAGCTGTCGAATTATTCGGAGCTAAAACGACACAGGGTCTGATTGGCAAAGATTTCGCTCAATATATCAGTAAATCATCTCAAACAGATATGCAAAAAAGTTTGGAAGAATTGCAGGAAAATGTAGTACAGCTTATCTCAACCAATGGATTCTTTACCGATGTCGATCAGAATGTAATGCAACTGGAAGTAACATTAACTTCGATCACGTATGGTGGTCAACCTTCCGTCATGATGATTGCACGGTTGATGGCTTCCAATGTTGAGCAGACAGAAGCCTATACTACACTATCTGATCAACTGCATAGCTATCTCGCAACCGATCCATTAACGGATATCCCTAATCGACCTGCTTTTGAAAAAGCCTTAGAATTAAACTGGGCAAATGCAATAACCGAGCAAAAACCTCTTGCTTTACTGTTGGTAGATCTGGACGGTCTACGTGCTTACAATGCGGTACATGGACTCAATGGTGGCGATCTATGCTTACAATGGGTAGCTGATGTACTCACGATGATTGGAAGTATCCATGAAGCAACGATTGCTCGATTTAGCGGTGGTTCATTTACGGTGATGTTAGTTGGAGCAGATCAAGAACAGGCAGGAAGTCTGGCTAAAGAAATCAGTCAAAGTGTACTTGCTCTACAGATTCCACGTGACTCATCCAATTCAGGTGAATTTATGACCGTAACGATTGGTGGAGTATCTATGATTCCGAACGCTTCCCTACAACCTACAGACTTGATTGATCAAGTCGAAAGATCGTTAATGAAAGCCAAAAACAAAGGTAAAAATCAGATTTTCTGCTGTGAAGCTCAATATTAATTATTATGTATAGACCAACCCCTCTATCTCTTTCCTTATTTAAGGATTGTAGATAAAGGGGTTTTTAGTCTTGCTTCATATCATTGTATCTTTTCTCATTTTCAGTCCATGAATAGATGCCTGCGATGATTCCCACGGTGACTATAATAATAACGATTGCGATCAACGTTGTTGGCGTAAATAAAGTGAGCCATTCACTCCATGTCGATCCATAACTAAATAATTGAAAGATTGCAATAATCGCCAATAATACCAATGCTGTGCGTATACTTTGCCAGATCATATTAAAAGCAAAGCCTCGTTTTCTTGCTTCATGCCATTTCTGATAAAACTTCTTCTCATACCGTTTGTATGTCACTTCTCTGTATATTGCGATACCTATAAGGATCACCAATCCGATATAGTACCAGATCGGATAATCAATCGTAGTGATGAGTGGAATCAACAATAATACCAGACTTGTGACTATCGTTCCTACAAGTTGTACCGCTCGTTCCCGGTTCATATGTATACTCCTTTCGTCTGCTCATTCTGTTCTGCTACCTTTTACATCTACTCCTATCTATTGTAGCATTACTACATTTGCCATCTCCACTCTATATGTTATTACCTACTTATTGATTATGTTTACAGTATCATATTTATTATAAAATTTCTTGTATCCTATGTTTGCAGACGTTATATTACAAAAAGAAAAGCGTTTCGACTTTTGCTAAAACGTGTATTAATACAGGTTGAAAGGCTTGTCCAAACAACATACATAGAACAGATTAGGGGGCTATATCGAAGTGGCTGAACAACCAAAAAAAGAAAGTTTCATGTCTTTAGTCAAAAAAGGAAACAAATCTTCGGCTGTAGCGATGACAGGTAATGCGGTACTGGCAATTTGTAAAGGCGGAGCCTTTCTGGTCAGTGGTAGTGGAGCCATGTTCGCTTCTGCGATGCATTCACTAGCAGATGCAGTCAATCAAGGATTTGTTTTTGTCGGTAGTGTATTATCTGAGAAAAAGCCAACCCCTCGTTTCCCTACAGGGTTCGGACGAGTCATTAATATTTTCTGTATGATTGCTGTTATTGTCGTTACGATTATGGCGTATGAGACGATTCATGAAGGTATTCACTTGTTGCAACATCCAGTCGCTCATTCTGGTGGGGTATGGATAAATATTGCAGTGCTTGTGCTTAATATTTTGATCGACGGAGCCATTTTAATCAAAGCGATGAAAGAGATTTTGAAAGAAGCACGTGCTCCTGAAGCCAAAGGCTTTGCACTGATGCCTGCGGCTTTCAAAAATGTAGGACGTGCGGCTCCACCTACACGCCTTGTATTTTATGAAGATATTGTAGCTGTACTTGGTGCTCTGTTTGCTTTGATTTCTGTCGTTGTGATTGCTTTGACTAACTTTGCACTTCTCGATGGTATCGTCACTACATTAATCGGGCTACTGATGATCGCTGTCGCTTTCCGTGTCGGTTATGACAATATGATCGGACTGATCGGTGTTGCGGCTCCGCAAGATATCGAAGACAAAGTATCACAAACGATTCTTGCTGATGAACAAGTTGCTGATATTCAAATGATGCGTATTATTCAAGAAGGACGCTACTATCATGTAGAAGGTCTGATTGAACTACACAAAGGATTAACTCTTGCTGATGCAGATGATATCAAGTTCCGTATTCAGCAGAACTTGATGACCAACCCTGATATTGCTGACGCTTCGATTTCAATTATCGAAGACGATGGTATTCATAGTTGGGACAAAAAACAAGCAGATGTGTTGAAATAATCCATGTTCTATCGAGCCTCTAGCCCACTGGTTATCTTACAGTGAACTAGAGGCTTTTTGTATTGTGAGCGAAATGCTTTTGGATCAACTCTATAAACATCTGAGCAGCAACACTCATATAGCGATCGGTACGATGCAATAATTCGATACTGCGTACAGGAGCATCATTCACAATCGGGATCGCTATTAATTGATCATCGGGTAGATCTTCGAGCAACGCATGAGGATGAATACTGAACCCGATACCTGCTTTGACCAGTTGTAACTGTGAAGCGGCTGATCCGTTGTCCATCAATGTCTGTACTTTCCAACCTTTCGATTGAAAACAATCATCTATTAACTTA
The DNA here is from genome assembly GCF_005233705.1 of Paenibacillus sp. CFBP13512. Lineage (NCBI taxonomy): Bacteria > Bacillati > Bacillota > Bacilli > Caryophanales > Paenibacillaceae > Paenibacillus > Paenibacillus sp. CFBP13512. Next base: position 376,048 of record NZ_QGAD01000002.1, read on the forward strand.
CGTCCAACAAAACCAACAGGATACAAGATTAACGGTAACTGTAACAATTCTTCTAATTCAATCTCCGCACGTTGAGTTAATGCATGACCTGAAGGAACAAATAAACTATAGGTTTCGGTACTCAACGGAACCTGTACCATCCGTCGATCCAGTACACCAGACAATCCTATTCCAATATCCACTTTATCTTCAATAACCATGTCATGAATTTCAATCGTAGGGACAATTTCTAAACGTACATTAGGAAATAACTGATGAAAAGCAATCCAGATCGCTCCCATCCGATAATCCAGATCCGAAGGCAAAACAGCGATTCGTAGTGTTCCCCGTTGATTGATCTGTAATTCAGCAATCGACATTTTGGCATTTTGTAGATCACGTAACATTTGTGTGCTGTATTGTTGAAGTAATTTGCCAGCTTCAGTAATTCTTATTTTTTTGCCGATACGATCAAATAAAGGCGTACTCAGTTCATCTTCTAACACTTTAATCTGCTGACTAAGTGTGGGTTGAGAAATCCCTAATCGGTCTGCTGCTTTGGTAAAATGTAACTCTTCGCATACCGTTATAAAATACTGCAATTGACGTAATTCCATCTTCGTCCTCCTCTTATCCTACTCTTTGCTAATCATAGTCTTGTACTATCATAATAATAGAAACAATAGTATGGTACAATTGTTATTCTTTTCTTATACTATACATAATTCATCAAATGATCTATAGAAAAGGAGCCTTAATATGCGTATACGATATTTAACGATGCTTTTACTATTAGCGGCACTGAACTTACGTCCTGCTATTACGTCGATTTCTCCTGTATTGGAAAATATACGGGCTGACCTTCATATTCAAGGTGTGACTGCTAGTCTATTGGTAACACTGCCTGTATTATGTATGGGACTGTTTGCTCCACTGGCGTTATCATGGAGTCAACGTTGGGGATTAGAAAAAGTAATTACATTCTCTCTTCTATTAATCGGTGGTGCAACTTTACTACGTGTATTCGCTGATTCCACACTCATCTTAATGAGTAGCGCTTTACTCGCAGGCATAGGGATCGGATTGATAGGTCCATTGTTATCTGGATTCATCAAGCAGTATTTTCCCAAGCCAGCGGCGATGGTCAGTGTATATTCCGTTGCTCTCGTGATCGGAGCGGCATTAGCAGCAGGTCTAGCTGTGCCTTTGCAACAAGGTTTAGGATCATGGCAGTATTCGTTAGCGTTCTGGGCGTTATTGGCACTGGTTGCTGGATTTAGCTGGTTACGATTAGCTCGATCTCCTCAGACTGTAACCACGACAACTGCGGTCTCTTTACCTTTACGTCAGAAAAAAGCATGGCTATTAACCGTCTTTTTCGGATTGATGGCAGCGATCTTCTATTCGTTAACCACATGGTTATCGCCTATGATGGCACATGCAGGATACAGTAAAATCGAAGCCGGTTATATGATGACTTTATTTACACTGATCCAGATTCCGATAAGTTTCTTAATCCCGATCGGGGTGAGCAAGTTCGGCAAACGGGCATGGTGGCTTGTTGGATGTAGTGTTATGGAAATGATCGGGCTACTGACGTTGCATTTACCTGTATCTCCATGGTTAGCGATTGCGATTCTAGGTATAGGTGCAGGTGGATTATTCCCATTAGCTCTAATGCTACCGATTCAAGAAGCGAACAATGCAGGTGAAGCCAACGCATGGTCAGCCATGACACAAAGTGGCGGTTATACATTAGGAGCGATTGGTCCATTGATTGTCGGTTTATTATTCGATTATTCTGGAAACTTTGTCACTGCGCAATGGGGACTGGGTGTTATGATCGTGCTAATGGTCATTGTACAATGTTGGATTGGGAATGGCGCCAAAGCTGTCACTCAGCAGAAACCTCTCATCCCTGCGACTGAACAAAGTTCTTAACCCATCTTTATCATTGTTATCCTATGGTTGTCGACCAGTAGCTTTATGTTAGGAACAGCATGCTTTACTTTATATCAGAACTATTTGCACGTTTTATAATGAACTTATTTCTTATGGATCTACACATAAAGGCTTCCTGCTCATCAGTTATATGATGATACAAGGAAGCCTTTTAGGTATGATTTGAATGTAACAATTATCGTGTAGATTACTGCTGTACAGAAAGTGGCTGAAGATTTATCCTCTATAGAAACTTCCTACAATCTTCAAGTGCTTGGAGCGCATAATGCGAAAAGGATAAATATAACCGTGATTACCTAACTTTAATGGACGTGGCCAGACATTGATACCGGATGTGAAAAGATACGCTTGATAAATAAATTTGGAACAGTAGCTCCGTTCGATCTGATCGAGATTCGTATTCAGGCGATACGCTTGCACTTGCTGATAATGCTCTTGCGCCCATAATGCGGCTGCTTGTCCTGCTTCTGCTGATTGAGGACGAAACACAATAAATCGATCTTGATCATAAAATCGCTTTACATACCATTCGACTGAATCTGAAAATACCGGTCCATACGGATGCACATGATACACTTTACCATCTTCGCCCAGTATGCCCATATGCCCGGCATAGTAAGTGGATTCAGAACTCGGTGTATACAAAATATCGCCTGCTTGTAGTGGCAATTGTCTAATTTGGGAAACAGGTAGATCGGCTTGTTGTTGACGGGTAGCTGTCCATTTGCGCGGTTGTTCTACGATCACACGATGGATCGCTCCTACAACCGCCAGATATACTTGTGCCCACTGGATTTTTTGGAACCACGATTTGGAAGCTGTATTTATTTTGTTAAGCTGTAATTTAGCATGTAAATTAATCAAAAGATTCCCACCTTTATCTCAAAGTTGCAGTCATCACTATCTATTGTATATACGTATGATTTGGCATTTGGTATCACATGAATCTATTTTGCAAATTCTTCAATCTACTATATGCTTGAAAGACCACGAAAGTAAAATTTGACCACCAAAGGATGTTAATAATGAATATTATCGATTTACATTGTGATGTGTTATATAAATTTGGAGAAGCTAAAGGGAAATTGAATTTTGCCGATTCGCCTGAGCTGGATACCAATCTAGAACGCCTTCTAACAGGTAAAGTGAAAGTACAGGGATTCGCTGTATTTGTAGAACCTGATCTGAAAGACCCTGAGAAATTCCAATCATGCCTCGATCAGATTCATTATTTCTATACCGAAGTGTTGGAAAAAAATCCACAGATGGTACATATTACGAAGTGGTCACAGATTGAGCAGTTGCAAGCACATCAGATCGGTGCTTTTCTTACGTTGGAAGGTGTCGATCCTATCGGTAATGATCTGCACAAAATGAATATTTTGTATCGACTGGGTATTCTATCGGTAGGGTTAACATGGAATTACGCCAATCTAGCGGCGGATGGTGCGTTAGAAGAACGAGGAGCGGGATTAACTGCTTTCGGAAGAGAGCTAATCTATTTTAATAATAAATATAAGATTCTCTCAGATGTCAGTCATCTCTGTGAACGTGCTTTCTGGGATGTGATCGAGATTGCCGATTACCCAATCGCTAGTCACTCGAATGCCAGTCAGATTTTCCAAAATCTACGTAATCTTAAAAACGATCAAGCTCAAGCTTTATTTGCTAAAAATGCAATGGTTCATGTAGTGTATTGTCCTTACTTTGTCAGCGACCATGAAACGGTAACGATCCCTGAACTGATCAAGCATATCGACCACTTCTGCTCATTAGGCGGAGAAAAGTTGATCGGACTGGGTTCGGACTTTGACGGGATTATGTATCATATTCAAGGATTAGAGCATGCCGGGCAAAGCCAGAATCTAATTAACGAGCTGTTGAAGCATTATAGTGAAGAGCAAGTACACGGATTTGCTTATCAAAATTTTATGAATTATGTATTGAGATAAAGAGGCTGTCATAAGCCTCTTTTCTTTATGTACAAAAATATATCTTAAAAAGTGAACCTTTCGCCAATATCCAGCCAATCTATCGTATACATATCATCAAGGAGGTGCACTTAAAGATGTCTGAAGAAGAATTACAGAGTTGCCTACAACGAGTACAACAAGGAGACAAAGAAGCTTTTGCTCAAATGTACAGTCAGTATAAAGATCATATTTATCGAATGGTAACTTTTCTAGTCAATGATCGCAACGATACGAACGATGTTGTAAGTGAAGTGTATATTGCTTTATTTCGTTCACTGGCTAGTTATGATGTGCAAAAGCCTTTTACTGCTTGGCTTAATGGAGTGATTATGTTCCAGACTCGTAACTGGAATCGCACACTATGGCGTAAATTTCGCTTACAGACCAAAACGAAAGATCAAGCTGTACATAGTATATACCTAGCAGATAGTGCAGATTCAACCTTGCTTCACCATGAGCAACAACATGAACTGCTTCAGATCGTACAGAAATTGCCATTCAAGCTCAAAAGTGTGGTGTTACTAAGGTATTATCAAGAGTATTCTTTTCAGCAAATCGCAGATGTTTTAGAAATACCGTTAGGTACAGCAAAGTCACGCCATCATAAAGCTATCCAGCAATTACGAAAGTATATCGATGTATTGTCCCTGTCCCACTCGCCTTTGCTCAGAAAGGAGAATCGATATGAGTAAATTACCTATGTGTGAAGCTGAATTGACCGAAAAGTTAAAAAAGAATCTGCAACAACAAAGCTTAAGTATCACTTCTCCACCTGAACTAGATCGTAAAATTGAACAGTTGTATGATGCTTATGCCGACTCTTTAAATCATTCTGCTCGTAAAAGTACTAAAAAGAATAGTAAATCTAAAAAGTCCTTCTTTTTCAAACGTCATAAATGGGTGACTGCTATTGTCACTGTACTTTGTATTATTGTTCTAAGTAGTGGTGTCTATGCTTCTAATATGGTCTATTCGATTGTTACAGGTCATACTTTGCTTAGTTATACAACAGACACTAAATATGATGTTACTTTAGAAGAAGGTAAAGAAATCATGAGAATTGTGAAACAAGTTCAACAGAAGCTAGCTCCTGGAGAAGCTGCTTATGTTTATAGTACAAAGGTCAACCCACTTGAATATGGCCCTGTGATTAAAGTGAAAAATCCTCATTCTTATTCTACTTTATCAGAATGGAAAAAAACGATTGGATCTGTTATTCATCAAGTAGCTGTACCTCATAAGTTACCTCAAGGATATACCTTTTCTTACGGAACTGATGATTATATATATGAAGGTGCATACGAAAATGATAAACATCGCCAAATTAAAATGATTAAAGGATTACTCGCAAATAAAATTGAAAATCCGACTGCTGATTACGCATGGATGATTGATGATCGACCAATTAGGAAAAGATATAAAATGCCCACGCTATACTATAATGGCAAACAAGCTAATTCTAACCATGAAATCAGACTAAGTTATTATATTATTGCAAATAATCCAAATAAAAATACTAAAATTGACATAGTAGATCCTAGTGATACCAATCAATCTACTATTTCTTCAAGTAAAGGAAATATGGTATATAGTAAGGTACAACGTACACCTATCATAGGAGAAAATAAAGAGTTTGAAGAATTTTCTCAATATTTGACTTGGAGTGAATATAATAAATATACTCATCAATCTATAATGTATACACTCAGCTCAAATACACCAGAGATCACCAAAGAAGAGCTAGTTAAAATGGCAGAAAGTATCAAATAATAAAACAAAAACTCACCAGATTGCTATGATCGCAATGGTGAGTTTTTTGTCTATCTATTTAATTACTATATTAGATCATGTCATTCAAAAAGTACTCGTGTGGATATTCAGTACATTATTAATCTTCGAAAGAATACTTTAATCCCCATTGTCCACGGACTTGATCCAGTAGACGCATGATATCTAGTGATTCTTCCAGTGAAATGACTTCACTTTCCAGTTCTCCTGCTTGAATCAGGCGACCGACTTCTTCGGCTTCAAATGCATATCCTTCACTTGGACGATCATCTTCGAATTTCTCGACTTCTTGATCGCTCACATGTAGAGAAGCTTCGCGGCTGAATAAGAATTGTGGAATATGAATATAACCTTCAGTTCCATGGATATAGGCTTCATTCGGTAAATCTACACGAATCGCACCATTCAGTGTTGCTGAGCGTCCGCCTTCATAAGCAAGCAAGATCGAGAACTGCTCATCGACTCCTGTCTCACCGATACTTGCTGTACTGTACACCTTCTCAGGCTTCGCACCAAAGATCATCGAAGCAAAAGATACCGGATAGATCCCTGCATCTAGCAATGCGCCTCCACCTAATTCTGGATTTAACAGACGGTGTTCAGGGTCCCAACCCATACGGAAACCAAATTCCGCTTTGACCAAGCGAACTTCACCGATCTTGCCATCGCGAATCCATTCACGCACACGACGAATCGGTGGTAAAAAGCGTGTCCACATGGCTTCCATCAAGAATAATTTTTTCTCACGAGCGACAGCGATCATCGCTTCCAGTTCAGCCGCATTCATGGTAAATGGTTTTTCGCATAATACATGTTTCCCTGCATTCAAAGCATCAATAACATTAATCTTATGTAAAGGATGCGGAGTCCCTACATAGATCACATCTACGTCAGGATCTTGCAATAATTTGTCATAACTATCATACGCTTTGGGAATATTATATTTACCTGCAAATTCGTCAGCGCTTTCTTGATTACGTGAACCCACAGCATAAGCGATACCATTGGATGTGTGTCCCAGATCAGCGACAAATTTGTTAGAAATCATTCCTGTACCAATAATTCCCCACTTCAACTTACCTTCGTTCGATATAGACATGCGTTAATTCCTCCTATCAGTTGATGTTGCATAGTGCAGTATTTCGTTATTCTAATACTTCCCCAATAATGGGTTAGATTAAGCGTACAAGTTCATATTTGCGAAGTATAGCAGTATTCTGATCTTTTATAACAGATATTTGTTGTCACATGGATCATTCACCTATCAAAACTTAGAAAGTACATACCCATAGCACGGATAAAAGAAAAGGTGAAAAGACAGCAACATCCTGCTTTTTCACCTTTGAAGGGTATATGATCTATTTCCACAATAGAATAAGGATGAGATTTATTCTTATATAGATAGTCAATGTTGCTGTCTTTTACCTATTCTTGCTGAACCTTTTCTCGATCTTTACCTTTATCAGACTCGCCTGCATTTTTGTTAGCCGCATCCCGATCTTCTTGCATTTCAGCTACACTTTTCACTTTTAGGCGAGCAGCTCCTGCATACTCCTGAGTCGGAATAAGGTTGCCCGAAGCAAGGCGTTCTTTGGCAGCGACAATCGCATCTGTATATTGAGGTAACCATTCTTCGCCAGCAACCAGCATTTCATCGACCATTTGCCAGATTTCTTTGGGATTACAGACAGCCCCGACCAACGGGTCCATCATAAAGGCTTGACGAAGAAGGAAATCATCGCCTGTGATCGCCGCTTCTACAGCTAAACGTTGCACCGAAATACTCACATTACATACAGCAGCAGGACCGAGCGGTAGATCACCTACATGTGGCATTGAGATCCCGTTGCGATCGACATAACCCGGTGCTTCAATAATGGCATCATTCGGTAGATTAGAGATTACCCCGTTGTTGACCACATTAAAATGCCCCCGATAAACACGTCCAGTCTCCAACCCTTCGATAATGTAGGAACCGTGCTCTTCTCCACGCTTTTCAGGTACAAATCGCATAGGCTCGTCTTTCATCCAATTCGGAAAATCTGTTTCAAACCAATTGCGACCTTCTGTACATACCCGTAGATATCCACCGGTCTCACCATTGATCCAGTTGTTAAGATCGATCCATTCGCCGATTTCTTGTGGACGCTTGCGATACCATGGCACATATTCACTCAGATGACCATTCGACTCTGTACTGTAATAACCGAAGCGGCGCATCATATCGATCCGTACTTTTTCAGTACGACTGTATTCTTCGTGATTTTCAAAAGCGTCCAATAAACCTGCTGTTAAGTCTTTGCCTTCATGAGATGCTTGGATATACCATGTCTGATGATTGATACCCGCGCACACGATATCGACATCTTTCTTTTCCAGACCATAGACTTCTGCAATCTGGTGATGTCCATGCTGTACACCATGACATAGACCGATCGTATTCACGCCACCGTAGACATTGCAAGCCCATGTCATCATCGACATTGGATTCGAGTAATTGAGCAATAATACATCTGGAGAAGATACTTCACGAATATCCTTGCAAATGTTTAACATTTCAGCAATTCCACGTTGTCCATACATAATGCCACCTGCACATAACGTGTCGCCTACACATTGATCGACTCCGTATTTCAAAGGAATATCGACATCGGTTGCAAAAGCTTCGAGTCCACCTACACGAATCGTACACAATACATACTTGGCATCTTGCAAGGCAGCACGTCGATCAGTTGTGGCTTGAATCTGAATCGACAGTCCATTTTCTGTAATATCCCGCTGACATAACTGAGTCACCATATCGAGATTATGTTGACTAATATCGGTAAATGCAATCTCAATATTACGGAACTCGGGCACCGTCAACAGATCACGCAACAATCCACGGGTGAATCCAATACTTCCTGCTCCAACAAAAGCTACTTTAAAAGACATATCATATCCTCCATTCTAAAATACGCTCTATTTGCGTCTGGTGCTCAAAAGGTTTTATATGCTTTTATTGTAGCGTGGTTAGACAAGGAAGCGTTACCAAGATCGTGACTACTTTGATGATTAGTTGTCTAATATCCTAACCTAAGCGCTTGGCAGTTAAAGCGCGATCTTACTCTTCTACATACTGCCGATCATAACGAACCACATTTCCACGGTATTCCGCAGGGGTCTGTCCGGTATGCTTTTTAAATAACAAATGGAAGTATTGCCGACTACTCACACCGATATAATCAGCAATCTCTTGAATCGGAATATCCGTCTGCCCTAGAAGCATCACTGCCTTTTCCATGCGTAAACGGGTTAAATAATCGGTCGGTGTGGTGTTCATATGTTTTTTGAAAATCCGATGGAGGTAGCCGGGATGTACATTGACGGCTGATGCGATATGTTCCACCCGAATCGGACGATCATAATTCTGATGAATATACTGAATACTACGCTTCACATACCATTCGGTCTGAGAAGTACTATGAATCTGGGTATCTTGCCAGAGTCTTGCGATCCGCACCAATAACTGAATAAATAGCAAATCAGCCATCGTACCTGTGCGGTGCTGTTGATCCAGCTCTAACACCAATGATTTCAGTACATAATAGACTTCTTCAGGATCAGAAAGCACAAAATAATGCTGCGGTTGAGATAACAGCTCAGCTAATGCTTCTTCTTCGCCTGCCATTTGAAATAATGAAGGAAGTTGCAACGACGATGGAGCAAAGCCAAATTCAACATTCAGCATACGGCAAGGCGATGATCCTTCAACAATCAAGCGATGAGGGACATTCGCATCGATCATAATAAACTGACCTTTTTTCAACTGCACTTGAACAGGAGCAGACCCATTAGATGCTTGAGCATCTTGCTGAATCTGTAGTTCGATCAGACAATGTCCAGAGATCATATACATAATCTCAGTCGATGGATGTTGGTGGTAAGCCATACTATAATCCTGCCATTGCTTATAATAATAGGCATAAAATTCAGGACGATACTGCTCTGCCATCAACTGTTGACCGAACAAACTTCCTGTTCCTTGTGCAGAAGAGCCTGCATCACGATAAGATTGAATCGGCTGAACTACAGCACTTGCAAAAGCTCGTTCTGACTTGTGCTCCATCGGTTGCATTATTCTTCCCTCCTACCCTAAACAGAGATATTTTAACGGAATTCTGGTGGTGTACGGCGTGCTACACCTGTACGTATAGCCGCTTCTACAACACCTCGACGAACATACTCGACTACTTTTTCGTTAAATACACCCGGAATAATGTAGAGTTCATTCAGCTCATCTTCCTTAACTACTGAAGCGATAGCTTTAGCCGCCGCTACTTTCATTTCTTCATTAATGACTCGTGCACGACAATCCAGTGCCCCACGGAAAATACCCGGGAAACATAATACATTATTGATCTGGTTCGGATAATCACTTCGTCCTGTCGCTAGCACACGAACATGAGGTTCAGCCAGTTCAGGTTCAATCTCAGGATTCGGATTCGCCATCGCAAATACAATCCGATCTTCTGCCATCGTTTTAATATGTTCAACTGTTAGTAGACCCGGGCGAGATACACCGATAAATACATCTGCTCCTTGAATAACTTCAGTCAGTCCTCCACGTTCTTGATGAGGATTCGTATGTTCTGCGATCCAGTTCCACATATCATGTGGATATTCTTCGCCTTTGACCAAAGCGCCACATTGATCGACTGCAATCACATTATGTGCTCCTGCTGATAGTAGCATTTTGATACAAGCTGATCCTGCTGCGCCTACACCTAGTAGTACGATTTTGGCACTTTCAAGCGGTTTGCCGACGATCCGTAGAGCATTTAATAGCCCTGCAAGCACCACCACAGCTGTACCATGTTGATCATCATGGAAAACAGGAATATCCAGTTCTTCTGTTAAACGGCGTTCGATTTCAAAACAACGAGGTGAAGCAATATCTTCCAAGTTGATTCCTCCAAATGAAGGAGCCATCCATTTAATCGCATTAATAATTTCTTCGGTATCTTTGGTATCCAAGCAGATCGGAAAAGCATCGACTCCGCCTAACTGTTTGAACAACATCGCTTTACCTTCCATCACAGGCATTGCCGCTTCTGGCCCAATATCGCCAAGACCCAATACAGCTGTACCATCAGATACCACTGCAATCATATTCCGTTTGATCGTTAGTGAGAATGCTTTTTGCTTATCTTCATGGATTGCCATACATACTTTGGCAACACCCGGTGTATAGACATGGGATAAATCTTCACGGTTTTTAACAGGGAATTTCGGTTGTACTTCTATCTTACCGCCTAGATGGGCAAGGAATGTACGGTCAGAGACGTTAACTACTTTGACCCCGCTTAGTTCTCCAACTGATTTGAGAATACTTTCCCTTACTGTCTCGGGTAGATTCACTGTTAAATCTCGAGTTGTACTTTCAGGGCTAGCATGAATAACGTCAATCGCTACAACGTCTCCACCGGCATCACTAATCGCAGCAGCCACTTCACCAAATGTAACTTGTTTTTTATCCATTTCCAGACGAATGATCATACTTGTTCCGAGCGCCATAAGGATACCTCCTAATAATGTGGGTAAGATGATTTTGCACTATTCATTCTTTTTTAGATAACGCTTACATTATAAAGTTCGGACTTATTATAGCATAGTTTACAGGTAAAAAACTTCCAGTTTCTATAGCCCCTTATTCAGCTATGAGAAGTGCGTATATACTCCAAAAATCGTTTGGTTGCCGGTGATGCTTTTTTCAGTGAATGCACAGCTAACCCTAATGAACGATAGCTTGGATATTCCAGTTCGAGCATTTTGACGTTATGATCTCTGCCTTGCAATACAAGCTCTGGTAAAATGCTGATCCCTAGACTATTTTCGACCATCGCGATAATCGCATAATCATCTCCGACTGAAAATTTGATATCTGGTATAATTGCAAATCGTGACAACAATCGTCTCACATCATAATCTGATCCTTCACGTGGCATAATAAAAGATTCATGCGCAATACGTTCTAACGGAAAGCGATCTAGATGACTGAGCGGATGATCCAGCGGTACTATCGCTAACATCCGATCTTTTTTCAAAGGAATGACTTCGAATGAAGCTTGGCTAGGAATCGTAATAAATCCACAATCGATCTGTCCATTTGAGATCCAATCTTCAATCTCCTGATAATCGCCTTCGACTAATTTGAAATGGATATTCGGGTATTCTTGCTGAAAATACTTAATCATTCCAGGTAGCCAGTGTACCGATACACTTGTAAATGTGCCGATTCGGATCGTTCCTGATTCCAATCCATGAATCGATGTTATCGTCTGCTTCAACTGTTCATTCCAGTTCATAATCTCTGTGATGGGCTGAACTACCTGTTCTCCATTTACCGTTAATCGTACACCTGAACGATCTCGTAATAATAAAGGAAAGCCAAATTCAGTCTCCAAACTATGTATAATATGGCTTACTCCTGATTGAGTAAATCCCAGTGCTTCAGCCGCTTTGGTTAGACTGCCTAGCTCCACGACTTTTAACAGCACTTCGAATTTGTGAATACTCATGCGTGCGCCTTCTTCCCTTATGATCCGCTCTCTCGATGATCTCAAATAGCCATTAGTTTTACTCATGTGATCCATGACAAACATTCAGTGTACTTGAGAATATAATATTACTATACTGAATTTGGAACATTTTGTTAATACGTTATTTTGAAGGTGGGACATCGTGAAGCAGTCTAGAGCAGACTTGTTAATTTTGCTGGTGACGTTATGCTGGGGATCCTCGTATTTATTTATGAAAATGGGGCTAGGATCGCTATCTGAATATAATCTGATTGCGCTTCGCTTCGGGTTGGCATTTATATTAACAGGTATTTTATTTTTTAATCATTTACGCCGGATCGATTGGATAACACTTGGTTACAGTGCACTAATCGGACTTGCGTTATTCGCTGTGTTTGTGTTTATTATGTTCGGACTCAAAACAACCACCACTTCAAATGCTGGATTTCTTGTCAGCCTAACCGTTATTTTTGTACCGCTTATTCATTTTGTCGTATTTAAAAAGAAACTGCGTATGACTCAAACACTAGGGGTATTGTTAGCTATCGTAGGTATCGGGCTTCTGACATTAAGTGGCCCGCTGGGTATTCACTCTGGTGATCTGTTGTGCATTTTGGCATCAATCTGTTATGCCGTGTATATTTTGCTTACCAGTGCAGCAGCCAAAATCGTTCGTAGTACACTGAATCTAGGGATATGTCAGCTTGGATTTGCTGGATTGTATGGATTGATCTTCTCCTTTATATTCGAGTCGCCACATCTTCCGTATACCCTTAATGGTTGGATCGCTGTGTTGGCTTTGAGTGTGGTATGTAGTGCTTTTGGATTTATTATTCAGCCTGTTGCGCAGAAGTATACTACACCAACACGTACAGGATTGATCTTCTGTATGGAGCCTGTATTCGCCGCTTTGTTCGCATTTCTATTTGAACATGAAGTTCTATCGCTTCAAGGTTATATCGGTGCAGGGATTGTTCTGCTGGGTGTTGTCGTATCTGAATGGAAATGGAAACCGCGCTGGACTCGCAATCAGCAACATCAAAAAGTTCAACCGCTAGATATCCAACAAAAAGAACCTGCACACCTCCCATAAAGGGTTGTATCAGGTTCTATTTTTATGCTATTTCATTTCATTTAAAAAGCAGGTACAGCGATATCTGCATATTTATCTTGTAAAAATTGCTTCACTTCAGGGCCTGCCATCCGTGCTTTTAACTTCTGGATCGCTTCTGAATCTTTATTATCTTCACGAGCGACTAGATTAATCGCAAATGTAGAATCTTCTTTTTCTGTAACCAGTGCATCTTTGACAGGTGTCAGATTCAATGGTTTCGCATACGCAGGCGTCATTGCGACAAGATCAGCTTCATCATACATACGGGCTAACATCAATAGATCAACTTCTTTAAATTCGAAGTTTTTGGGATTGGATGTAATATCGGCTTGAATCGCGTTCATACCTACACCGTCTTTCAGTGTAATCATTCCTGCTTGTGCAAACATTTGTAAGGAACGACCGATATTGGAAGGATCATTTGCAATTGCAATCGTTGCTCCTTCAGGTAAAGCATTGATATCTTTATACTTTTTAGAGTAAGCACCATAGATAGCATTGTAGATCGGTTGAATAGCGACTAGATTTGCACCTTTACTTTCATTGTATTGCTTCATATAAGGGGCATGTTGGAAAAAGTTCGCATCTACTTCTTTATTTGCTAATGCATCATTGGGCTGAATATTATCAGACAACACGATTACATCTAGATTAATACCATCTTCTTTGAGCAAAGGTTTAACCACATCCAAAATTTCAGTCATTGGTGGAATCAATGTAGCAATTTTGAGTGTAGTTTCTGTAGATGCACCTTCTGTTGCTATAGCTGGATCATTAGATGTTGTTGTCGTTGTGTCTTGCTTCTGACCACATGCTGCTAATAAAAGCATCATAGCGAACATCAAGATCATAATAGATTTGCGAGTTGTTAAAATATTGTTCATTTTTAAAGTTAGCCTCCATTAAAATATAATATTTCAAACCATTACCTAGCGTTTATCAAGCACTCTAGCGACCGTACTACCGATCAATTGTACCGCTTGTACCAAAATAATCATCAAAATGATCATATACACCATTACATCGGTCTCAAATCGCTGATAACCGTATCGAATCGCAAAATCACCAATTCCACCACCACCTACGATGCCAACAACGGTTGAATATGAAATAAAGCTAATCGTTGATGTGGTTAATCCAAGTACCAATCCAGATCGAGCTTCGACATATAAAAATTTGAAAATAATCTGCCATTTGGATGCTCCCATCGCTTGCGCAGATTCAACCACACCCCGGGGCACATCCAATAATGATTGTTCGACTAACCGTGAATAATAAGCAATTGCGATAATCGATAACGGTACTGAAGCCGCTTCGGTTCCTATCGCTGTGCCAACCACTAGACGTGTAAATGGAATCAGAAATACAACCAGTAACAAAAATGGAAAAGAGCGAATCACATTAACCAGTGTATTAAGCACAGCTGCCACATACGTATTCTCGTATAATTGACCTTTTTTGCATAAATAAAGCATGGTTCCAAGAGGCAATCCCACTATAATAGCTGCTAATAGTGAAATACCGACCATCGAGAACGTTTCACCTATGGCTGACCAAATCTGCGACTGATACAGATCAAGCATTTCGCTAAACGTACGATCTTGATCCATTATTCACCCTCCTTATAGCCAAGCAATTGCTCGCGATAAGATAAGGTATATGCAGGCGATGCTGTAAATCCATCTTGCGCTCGTGAAAAGCTTTCGGTGATCTTTCCTTGTTCCATCACAGATACGGTATCGCATAGACTACGCACCACATCCATCTCATGCGTGACAATCACAATGGTAACTCCTAATTGTTGATTAATCTGACGCAATACATCTAGAATACCGGCAGTGGTCTTAGGATCAAGCGCAGAGGTAGGTTCATCACATAATAACACTTGAGGATGGTTAGCGATTGCTCTAGCAATACCGACACGCTGTTTCTGTCCACCGCTGAGCTGTGCTGGATAATCATTACCTTTATCCAGTAAGCCTACGAGCTCAAGACATTCTAGCACTCGTTGTTGCCGCTTTGACTTGGGTACTCCAGCCAATTCAAGCGGGATTTCAATATTTTTGCGAACTGTGCGATTATGAACCAGATTGAATTGCTGAAACACCATTCCAATCTGTTGTCTGGCTAAGCGAAGTTGATGATCTGATAATCCGGTTAAACGCTTACCATTTACAATGACTACACCTTGATCGGGACGTTCTAGAATATTCATCATCCGTAGTAATGTAGATTTACCTGCTCCACTACTGCCAATAATGCCATGAATCATACCCCGCTCAATATGCAGACTGACATCTTGCACAGCTGCATTCGTATTCCCCATCTTGCCAAAATATTTGCTCACGCTTTCCAGCGAAATCATTCCAGTTCCCTCCTCATCTCATAGCCGGTCTGATGAGAAACTTTTTATTCAATGTGTAATACAAATCTAGTGAAGCTGTTATACTCTATACTTCTGCTATATTATAAGGAATGTTATATGCTGTGTCACTACTTTTATTTATATCATCACTAAATATTCATTTGTTATGCTGTTCTGCTTTATGTAGACAAAAAAACATCTTCTCTATACGCAGAGAAGATGTTGATATATCGATTCATTTGATTGTATCACTTAAACCATTTTTTATCAGTTTGGATGTTATTGTTGCTGTTCTTGTTTTTGCAAAAACTCACGTGTTTTGCGTAGATACTTCGGTGCATCCATCGGATCATCAATCATCATTTCGATCAAGCATAGTTTTTGATTTTGCTGTTGTTCAGCTTCTTGAATCGCTTGATCTAATTCTTGATTGGTATGCACTTGCATTGTATACGCATCTCCACCGAAGGCTTCGATTAATTTGGTATACTGCCATCTCGGAATATCGTTATACATTTGCTTATCAATATCTACTTTTACATTCAGATACTTTTCAATCGTATAACCTTTATTATTGAGAACGAAAATAATCGGTTTGCATCCTTGTTCTAACATAGAGCTGATCTCTTGCACGGTTAATTGTAAAGATCCATCTCCTGTAAATAACAACACACGACGATCAGGAGCCGCTATACATGCACCAAAAGCAGCCGGTGTGGCATATCCGATACTTTGCCAGCCCGCTTGCCCGATATATGTTGCACCTTCAGGCAATTGAAGCTGAGAAATACCATATGTGAATGTACCCGTCTCTGCGATCACAATGTCATTTGCTGCTAATAATTGTTGAAAACGTGGATAGTAATTGCCTGCGTGTAACGGTTGGTCTTTTTCAGCAGATAATAGCTTCTCCGTATCATATAGGAATTCAGTTACTACAATCTCTGCCTGACTTCTCCAATCCAATTGAGCTAGCGCTTCTAACATGTCTTTGGCAAGAATATTAGGATAAACAGATTCACCAATTTTGACATGATCCGGTTGGATATTAATCACTTTTTGAAAATCTAATTCAGCTGTAAAATTGGCTGTATTCAGGTCAGACCAGATCAAGCCTGCCGCAATCACAAAGTCTGCATTTTCGACTGTATGACGTACTTCCTCACTACCAAAAGTCCCTCCGTACATTCCGATATAATGCGGATGACGTTCATCAAATCCACTTTTACCCATCATCATCGAAGCCGCTGGAATATTCAGATTCTCAGCCACTTGTTGAACAGGCATTTGTAGATCGTAACGAAGAACAGGATTATCTGATAAAAGAGCCCCGTTATTCGAGGATTGAATTAACTGATCTGCATGCTTCACTGCCGCTTGCAACGAATTGGAATGAGTAGATACTTGTAACGACGGTTCAATATGAGTCGTAATCGATTCTAATACCTGATCCAGAGCAAGCACTAGATAAACAGGCTTTTTAGTTGTCTTGGCAATATGAATCGCCTGTGGAATCTCTATCATTGCATTTTCTGGCGTTACGACTGCACTATAAGCTGTAATAGGCTCATACGCTTGACGGAACACATCATAATTTCCATCGAGTAAGCTATGATGCATCAACTGATGATCTTGCTGTGCTTGAGACTTGGGAGCACCTACAATATGAATAATCGGTACACTTTCACTATAAGCGCCTGCAATCGCATTACATGCGCTCATTTCTCCAACACCAAATGTCGTGATTAAAGCAGATAGCCCTTTGATTCGGGCATAACTATCTGCCGCATATCCAGCATTCAGCTCATTGCGTCCGGTTATAAATTCAATACCTTCGTATTCTTCTAACGTATCTAATAAAGTGAAATTATAATCACCAGGTATCCCAAAAACTTCAGTCAGTCCTTCACGCTTGAGACAATCGAGTAGATATTGACCTAACGTAATATTTGTTACAGACATTATTTTTTCCTCCTGTGTATTGCTAATGGTTAAGCTTTGTTATCGTTGTATACTTTCCATAGTCCCTGTCTTGCTTTAAAGACATTACCCTATTTCAGAAGAATTATTGCCATTTTTTGATATTTTCTTTAACTGATCTTTAGTTTCGTAAGTATAATCAACACAAAAAAAGCGGTCTTCTAATAGATAGAGACCACTTTTTGTTGGATTATTTTGTTGAAAATCAGATTAGAGTTGTACCCATACCACGTCTGCTTCTAGTTTGGTTGGGAACACAGTCACCTGTCCTTCATCCGGTGCTTGCACAAGACCTGTTCGCAAATCAATCTGCCAATCATACAGCGGATCATATAAGATATGCCCGGATACAATCCCTTCTGCAATAGGGCCACCTTTAGGATGAGGGCTTTTATTTTCTAATGCAAAGACTTCTTCATTGGAGGTACGGAAAATAGCCAATTCTATCTCTTTCAATTGCACCACACGTCCAATCTGTGGCAAAAATTGATCAATGGATCCGATTGGATAAAATGTTTGAGTATCATTCATTATGCTTCTTCTCCTTTAGACTTCCATTTTATGAAAAAGAGCTTCACGAGTTGGTGTATCGTTAATCACTTTTTGCCAAGGATCTTCGACTTGTGCCAGTGCAAGATTGACCCGTTCGATCAATTGTTGACGATTTTCTACATTGGTCACCACTGCTTCATAAATAGTTGGTAGACCGATACGTTCTACCCATTCCGATGTTCTTTCCAAGTATTTACCTGTTTCGCGGTAGTATTGAATAATCGCTCCACAAAGATCAATCAATTCTTGATCGGTTTTCACTTTGCAGAATGAATCGGCTAGACGGGCTTTGATCCCTCCGTTGCCTCCGATAAAGATTTCCCAGCCGCCATCGTTACCAACGATTCCGATATCTTTAGTACACGATTCTGCACAGTTACGAGGACAACCGTTGACTGCCATTTTGAATTTGGCAGGGAAATCTAAGCGTTCAAAGCGACGTTCCAGATCAGCACCCATACCCATCGAATCCTGTGTTCCAAAACGGCAATATTGAGCACCTACACATGTTTTGACTGTTCGTAACGATTTGGCATACGCATAACCGGAAGGCATATCTAATTCTTCCCAGACTTTTGGCAAATCTTCTTTCACTACACCGATCAAGTCGATCCGTTGTCCACCCGTCATTTTCACTGCTTGTACATTATATTTGACAGATACATCAGCGATCCGTTTTAATTCTTCCGGTGTAGTTACCCCACCATACATACGAGGTACAACAGTATACGTACCGTCTTTTTGAATATTTGCATTCATCCGTTCATTCACAAATCTAGATGATTTCTCATCTTGATATTGTGCTGGATCAAGCATACCTAGATAATAGTTGATCGCTGGACGGCATTTCGAACAACCTTCAGGTTGCTTCCACTCTAGTACATTCATTACTTCTTTAATGGTTTTAAGTCCTTTTTCTTTGATTCCAGCAACTACTTCATCACGACTAAGTGGTGTACAGCTACACATGCCCTGACTGGCTCCAATCGTGGCTCCGTCACCCAGTACATATTGCAAAATTTGTTCAACAACAGGCTTACATCCACCACATGAACGGCTTGCTCCGGTACATGCTTTGATCTCATCGACCGTTGTTAATCCTTTTTCTTGAATAGCACTGACAATATCAAGCTTGGTGACACCGTTACAACCACACACAATCTCACTATCTGCCATCGTATCGACAGATGATTTCTTTTTGCTATGATCGCATCCGCCTGTACCCATCAATTCGGCATATAATTCATCGGTCATCGGTGCACCATCACGAATCAACTTTTGCAATGGAGCGGCATCCGTAATATCTCCAAAAAGAACAGCACCGACAATCGTTTGATCTTCTAAAATGATTTTTTTATACGTGCGTTTCCAATCATCACGCGCTGTAATCACTGATTGGTGTTCATTTTCAATAAATACGCCTGCTGAAAATACATCTACACCGGAAATTTTGAGTTTGGTCGAGACCACTGAACCTTCATACGGCTGAGTATCAATCCCGCATATATGTTTCGCCAAAATCATTCCTTGTTCAAACAGTGGAGCAACCAATCCATAACAACTTTCTCTATGTTGTACACATTCACCTACAGCGTAGATGTTATCTACAGAAGTCTGCAAATAGTCATTCACAATAATGCCTCGACCGGTCTCGATGTTGCTTTGTTTGGCGACTGCAATATTAGGCTTAATTCCTGCCGCCATAACGACGAATTGAGCAGGCAATGTCGTACCGTCTTTGAATACCAATTGCTCTACTCGTTCTCCACCTAGTAGTTCAACTGTCTGTGCACCCGTCAAGAATTTGATACCTTGACGTTCTAATTCTTTACGTAACATCGATGCGGCTACAGAATCCAATTGACGCTCCATCAGATCATCCATTAAGTGGACGACTGTGACATCCATTCCTAGACTCACCAATCCTTTAGCGGCTTCTAGTCCTAACAATCCTCCACCAATAACAGCGGCTTGTGGATAATGGGCAGCAGCATCGATCATTTGATGGCAATCGGCGATATCACGGAAACCAACAACTCCTTGTTTGTCATGACCCGGTATCGGTAAAATAAACGATTGCGATCCTGTGGCGATAATCACTTTGTCGTATGGAACCATCATTCCATTATCCGTATGAATTATTTGTTGCCCGGCATCGATACGTGTCACGGTTGTACCTGTATGCAGTGTGATTTGATTTTGCTCATACCATTCATGACTATTCAAAATAATATCGTCTATTGTCTGTGTACCTTCCAAAACATAAGACAACATAATCCGGTTATAGTTCGGATGTGGCTCACTGCCAAATACCGTAATATCGTATTGTCCACCTAATTTAATAATTTGTTCTAACGTTGCGACCCCCGCCATACCGTTACCTATTAGAACCAGTCGTTCTCTTGTTGCTGTCATATCAAAATCCCCCTTTTTTGATGTGAATCTATATGCCATTTGTTCCATGAGTATGTTATATATAAAACAATCTTTAATATCTAAAATTTATTGGTTTATATTCAGTATATCCATCTTACTTTCTATATGTAGTGATCTAAATCACAAGCTTTTCGAAATATAAAGACACAAAATAACCCTTTTTATCAAATTGGTCATTAGAATGTATCCATTTTGCAAGGGAAACCGTCTATTCGACACGATAGATGGGCTTATAGTGCCATGTGCAAAAAAAGAAGCTATGACAAAATACAAATTAGCTTAGAAGATTAATCATAAAAGCAATGGAGGGTTATAATGACCAAAACATTTAAATACAGGCTTGAACAACAAACAGCCTATGAACATAGTGGTGGCCAAATGCGTGAGGTGTCTGTCGCAGACTTTCCTGTATCCACAGCGATGACTGGTGTATCGTTACGACTGGCTCCGGGAACATTAAGAGAATTACACTGGCATGCCAATGCTTCTGAATGGGGTTATGTCGTTAGTGGCAGTTGTCGAACAACGATTCTACATCCTGATGGAACAACGTACATAGATAACTTTAATAGTGGAGATGTATGGTATTTTCCCAAAGGCTACGGTCATTCGATTCAAGGCATGGGACCGGATGAATGTCATATTATTCAGATTATGAATAACGGTTCGTTTACCGAAAAACATACCTTTAGTATTACCGACTTTATCGCCCAGACTCCGATCGAATTAGTCGCTCAGAATCTAGGTATTTCGATTGAAGATGCACAACGTTTGCCGAAAAAGGAATCTTATTTTGCTTACGGGCAGGTACCGGATGATTCTACTTTGGATGCTACAGCACGTAGCGCTACAGGGCTTACCAGTATGCATCGCTATCCACTAATGGCTCAAGATCCCAAGCGTGTTCCCGGTGGAGGTACAGAACGGGTCGCTTCTGCACGCCTATTCCCGATTTCTACCAATATGACAGGAGCGATTATTGAGATTCAGCCGGGCGCACTACGAGAAATGCACTGGCATCCAAATACAGACGAATGGCAATATTATATAAGTGGTACAGCACGTATGGCTGTTTTTTTGGGTCAAGGAGAATTGATTGAAGATCAGTTTGAAGCTGGAGACGTGGGTTATGTTCCAGAAGGAGCCGGGCATTACATTTATAACAATGGAACTGAAGTGTGTCGTATCTTAGTAGGCTTTAACCACGGGCAACATGAGACGATTGATCTGACCAAATGGATCTCCAGTACACCAAACGATGTTCTAGCGACTAATCTAGAAATCAACCGTGAACAAGTGAGTCAATTGCCTCAACGTCACTGGTTTATCGCTCCTGCTGCTTTGCAGTAAACCGTTTAATATTGCATTTTACATCTACATCTACATCTACATCTACACATGATGCTATTTGAGAATGTGGATACTTATACAGTTTGTAGAAATAAGATTATTGATACTATTTATTGATATATACTGAACCTGAATATTATGCTAATGATGATTTTAGTTTGTCCCAAAGATTGACTGCACTTATCCTATTTCTATAAAAAAGATCATGCCAATACACCATTATCTACATTAAGATATCCAAGTACGTACGGTACCTGGCGTAGAGTGTATCGCATGATCTTTTTTTATATGGATTTGTATATGGAAAGGAACATGATTGTTCGTTATTGATAAAATTATCGCTCTCTAGTATTACTCTATTAAAATAAGAAGGCAGTGACTCCTATTGTTCTAGCAAAAAATCACAGGTATGTTCATCGACAACTTGAATATGATTTTGCCGAAAAAGAGCGGCTGTTAAGCCAGAGCCAATGATCTTATTTCCGCTAAATGTACCATCATAGACCATCTGACTTCCGCAAGAAGGGCTGTTGGCTTTTAGTACTGCTACTGTAATCTTTGCTTGTTGCGCTTGTTCCAAAGCGACCAAAGCTCCTGCTTTGAATGATTCGGTGACATCTTCACCCGATACAGTCATCACTTTGGCTGTTCCAGACCAGACATCTTCGGCTGTTCCGCCTACAATTTCTGCCGGTTCGCGTGGTGTAGTCAGACCTCCTAACACTTCCGGGCAAAAAGCGATCGCTTTGCCTTGCTGAATCAGTTGATCTAAAGGTTGCACTAAATTGCTTCTGCCATCATACCTACAGGCTATTCCTGTCAGGCAAGCACTGATGCCAATCATGCTCCACTCCTCCTTTTTACCTACTTTTTTCCAAATCGATCAAATCTCTTCAAAAGGATCGTGATTAGGATGGGTTCCATCGATCGTTTCGGTCGGAGATTCTGCAAACGATTCTTCCAATTGCTGATCGAGTTGCTGTTCATCGGCAATACTTTGAATGTCTTCTGAGCTAATACTGATATAGATATAACCAT
The DNA here is from genome assembly GCF_005233705.1 of Paenibacillus sp. CFBP13512. Classification (NCBI taxonomy): domain Bacteria; kingdom Bacillati; phylum Bacillota; class Bacilli; order Caryophanales; family Paenibacillaceae; genus Paenibacillus; species Paenibacillus sp. CFBP13512. The sequence goes on from NZ_QGAD01000002.1 coordinate 399,145, forward strand.
CTGCTTGTTGCTTTTTCAACGCTTTTTCTTTAAAAAATCGAGGGCTTCCTTCGCCTCCGTCTTCATCATAAACCAGTAAAATACCGTCTGTTTTGCGAAATAACAAATCATCCCGAGCTGTAAATTGCCAGATTCCTTGATAGGGCTGTTTACTGACTAGACCGTAATAATCGACACCTTTACAAATCTCTTCATAATACGTCTTTTTATCTTCACTCCACTTTTCTTCAGGATTCGCAAAAGCAGAAAGAATGGATAGTCGTAACTGAGGATATTGTTCTTTCAGTGCAATCACCACTTCACAAGCCCAGAGATCAACACCATACTGCCCGGGCGTAATCACCCACTCTAATCCTTCTTCGATCAGTGGTATTAATTTGCTTCGTAGTGCCTGCTGAATAAAGGGAATCCCTTCATGCTTTTGTCCAAAAATATTCAATTCATGTGCACGATAACCGGTCACCAATAAATTCTTCATGCCTTGCTGTCCTCCGCTTCTGTTCATGCTCTTATTCCATCATAACATGAAGCGAAATAAAGCAAAAATCGATCGGTATGGAATACGAAGAATAGTCAATTTTGATATATGATAAAAAAAATAAACCTACTCAGTATCAACACTGAATAGGTTTACTTCATAAGATTCGATTATTTTCTGTATACCATTATCTTTTATTGCATGTGGTCACACTGATATTACAAAGTGCTTAGGTTCCCATTTTCTTACGTTGGTTATTTACTTTTTTGGTCATCTGGCTTTTCATCTTTTTACCGCCGCCATCAAATCCATTATTAGAGCCTTTACCTTGTTGGTTTGCTTGCTTTTTCATTGCTAACAAACGTTTAGCCGCTTCAGCCTGGCTGACTTTTTGTGCTTGCTTGGATTCTTCTGTTACTTCATTGTGTTCTTGTTCTGTACTCATTGTGTTCACCTCAATTTCATCATAGCATAAGGGATGGTTCAACTCCACGAATACTTTATCTTCTTAAGCTATTTATACCTTTAAAGGATTGCCATATACGTTCCATATGAAGCAACTGATATTCATCATCAAATACCAATTGATACACATCTGGATTAGACAAAGCTTGCCAGTGTTCAAATTGAATCTGATCATTATAATATTTGAGTAAAAGCGATATTAAATTGCCATGCGAGACCACTGCAATCTGCTTGGCATCTGTACGTATAGCTTTATCAAGCACAGCGATCCCTCGATCCATCGCTTGCCGACTCGATTCTCCACCGGCATAACATAGATCCAAATCGTCAAATGTTAACTTTAACTTTTCTAACCAATCGGGTAGATTGTCCTGAGATAAGACTCGTTCTTGCAAATTGATATCGGTATGAATCGATAATGATTTTTTAACAGCAAGCGGTTCGATCGTGCGATAAGCTCTCTCATAAGGACTAGATACAATATAATCGATCGGAATATCATTGAAACAATCAGCTAGCTGGAGTGACTGTTTTTGCCCGAGTGTAGTTAAGCGTGCATCAGGTGCTTGTCCTTCTGCCTGACAATGACGAATAAGAAAAATATGCTTCATCGGTCACGTCTCCTTGATCTTGCTTCATCTGTGCGATCCAAGGCTGATACATACATATATCAAGATTAATCGATAGCAATACCCAAACGCTTCACCAGATCAGTCAAATCTTGCCCTTTCAACGCACCTTCTACTAATGCCGGTAATAGAGCTGGTGTACAAGCAAAGCTAGGCGTACCATCACGAGTGAACTTTTGAGCTAATTGCTTATCATAAAAAGGCTTACCTTCATCAGACAGAGCAAGCAAACATAGTGTTTTGACACCTGCTTCTTTCAATTCACGCATCCGGCGAATTAGACGGGCTTGACTGCCACCTTCATAAAGATCAGAGATCAGAATAAACAGCGTTTTTTTCGGTTCCTCGATAAATTGTTCGCAATAAGCGACTGACTTATCAATATTGGTTCCTCCACCTAGCTGTATCCCGAATAACATATCAACCGGATCGTTGTTACATTGTTCTGTCAGATCCACAACACTCGTATCAAAAGCCACCACTCTTGTATCGAGTGCAGGCATACTCGCAAAAATAGAAGCAGTCACCGACGCCCAAATAATCGAATCTGCCATGGAGCCACTCTGATCAATATCAATAATGACTTTCCATTCGTGACTACGACGTGCACGATCGAAATAATAGAATTTCTCAGGAATGATCTGACGACGTTCTTGATTATAATGTTTGAGATTACGCTGAATCGTGCGCTTCCAGTCAATTCCACTTAACGAAGGCAATGGTGAATGTTGACGACGATTAAGTGCTCCTGTTACAGCACGACGTATATCTTGTTCTAATCGTTTGACCAGATCATCGACAACAGACTGGATCAGTAAGCGCGCGGTTTCTTTTGTTTTTTCAGGAATTTTACCTTTTAACGCCATTAATGTACCCACCAGCGTAATATCCGGCTTTACTTGAGATAATACTTCAGGTTCAAATAAAAGCTGTTTCCATCCTTTACGTTCCATCGCATCATTCTGGATAATAGATACCACATCTTCTGGAAAAAAAGTACGTACATCTCCCAGCCAGCGTGTTAATGTTGGCGAAGAAGGACCTTTACCTGCTCCTTTTCCACCTGTATTACCGCCTCCGGAATTACCTCCCTGACCTGATGTATCATCATAAATAGCTGCCAATGCTTGATCCATAATCTTTTCTTCTTCTGTAAGTGTAATTCCTTCGATTGTACTTGAAGTCTGACGCTCCAATTGTTGCTCGGCATCAGCTCCTAGAATCAATCGCCAACGGGACAATCTTTGATGTTCATTATCAGTAGGATTCATCATCAAAAGTCTTCGAAATCAAAATCATTCAGGTCATCAATCATTTTGGCTTCTTCCTCCTTCAATTCTTCCGTCAGGATTTCAGCAGCTTGTTCGGTATTCACACCCCATAATTCGCCTAACAGTTCAGCAATCATATTTTTCTCAGATGGCGAAAAGGTACTAAATGCACGTCTTAAAAATACAAGAGCACGTACAAAATCATCATCTTCTAATGATTCAATATATTGATGAAGTTGCTCCCATAAGCTTGTACGTGACAATAACATATAGCGATTACGACTGGATAGTCCTTCGAACCAACCTGCTCCCAGATCAGCAGGTACACCTGGCGATAATCGTCTCGATACCTCTGCCGCTAGTTGTGTTGCCGACACCTGATTACGCTCAATCAATAACGAACAAGCGAACCCGGATAATTTGGCATTCAAATCGTCTCGTTCCATCACTTCAGTAAGTTGCTCTATCCATAATTGGTAATCCAGTTGCTCGCTATGATCCAGTCCTATCGTATGCAGTTCGCTAATCGACTTCATCATTTCATGGGCTACTTCATCATTACACTGACAGCTAGTCACCAGAAATAAAGAAGCACGCGTGAATAACTGCTCTAATAATGGGATCAAAGGCATCGTATCTATGCGGCGAAGATCACCATATTGAATAATTTTGGATAAGCTTCTGGCGGCTAATGTAATCTGGATAACATCTTGATTATCGACAGCCAGTCGTTGTAGCGTCTGGCGACCATTTTCTAACTGCGTAACCATGCCACTTTCACAAGCGATTAAGATCAGGTCAGATGCTTCTGCAATCGTCAAACAATGATCTAACTTTTGCTGTAATACATAAGCGGCGGCAATTTCTACCGTTTCACCTAGCAACGTCGATTCTACCACTTGAATCTCCACTTCAGGCGACCACTGAATAATCCAACGTTCTGCCCATGTGGCTTGATCTTGCTGAGTCTGTTGTTGTTGAACAAAATGGATATTTAACAGACGTAAGCGATGAAATAAAAAAGAGCGGTGAAGATCCAAAAAAGCCGACTCTTTCGATTGCACACGCCGATTTTCACGTAAATCTAGCATCAGGTCTTGGGCGATTGTGGTTTTGTATTTGGTTAATTTCAATTGTTGTAATAAGCGATTGAGATCATCTTGAATCGGAGTCTGACTGACCCCTTCAGCAAGCTGTCCAATCGTTGTTCCTACGTTGATCTGAGCTAACGATTCAGCGATCACCGATAGATCACCATGTCCGAGTAAAGTCTGTGCCGCATCCTGTAGATCACGCAACACTGGAATACTTCCTCCATGTAGAGCAGATAAAGATTGTGCCATCCGTACCGCTTCGATCACTTCAGCCGTAGAACGATGGGTACCTGCTTTACGCAATAATCGAGCTACAGAAGATAAATAAAGATGAGGCAATTCATCTAAAGCCTCACGGTTCATCTGTTGCCACATCATTTCATAATAATGAGGAGCATGATTCCCTGCACCATAGCCAGACATCGACGACAATTTATAGTAAGAATAAGGCATCAATGTTAGCTTGGTTGAAGATGAAGGCAGACTTTGTAATTCTTGATCTGTCATGATATCTGATACATGACTAAGTGCGGCAGCATGATAAGCACCGCAGACTACGAGAATGTCTTCTGGTTGATAACCACTTTCAATCGTTTGCTTAATCTGTCGACGCATATACGATTCTCGAATCGCATTATAAGCATGCTCGCTAGCGGAAGAATGTTGTTCTTCTGCTTCTGTTAATTCACGCATCTGCTCTGAAAACTGTAAAATAGCTTGTCGATACGCATGTTCATTTAAATTATGTTCATAATTGCGTTCCCAGTACATATCATAGTCATCTTCACCAGACAATTGCGCAATCCGATCATACAGCGATTCATGCACAGTTTCATGCAAGACTTCTGCTTGAGGCGTGACTTGCTCGGGATCAGGTGTAGGCGATGATTCTGCTCGTTGCTGTTGTTCACGCTTACGCATATCTTGTAAAGCAATCATGACCGATGAAGGTAAATCGATAAATACAGATTGAGCTTTATGATCGGCTGCCCATTTCATCGCCTGATATTCAGGAGAGTATGACGCTAGCGGCCATAATGCAGTACGTACAGGCAATTCTTCGGTAAAAGCTAGAATCGCAATTGGCGGCTTCGTCTGGCGCTGTGTAATATGCCTAATCTCTGAACTGGCATCAGAAGGACCTTCGATCAAAATGATTTTGGGCTTGATTCGATTCAGATCATCAAGCAGATGCTTTGAGCCACCAGGGGAAAGGTGACGCACTCCGAAAATATGCACACCGATACCAAGCTCAAGCTGGCTACTCACTCGTTCATCTCCTTACATGCTTGATATAGACCACGCCACTGTTCTCCCCGCTTTTTCATGACATTATCCAAGTACTCTTTCCAGACAATACGATCTTTATCATCGTCTTTGACAATAGCCCCTTGTAAGCCTGCGGCAAGATCTCCATCGGTTAATTCTCCGTTCCCGAAGCTTGCGGCTAACGCCATACTATTCGTTAATAAAGAGATCGCTTCTGCGGTCGAAATAACACCTGCCGGAGATTTTAATTTATCTTTGCGATCCAATGTCATTCCGCTACGTAATTCACGGAATATCGTCACTACTTTGAGCAATGCTTCATCTGCCGGTACAGCAGCTTGCAGATCATAGGCAAAAGCAATTTCACCTACCCGTTTACGTACGATATCCATTTCATTCTCCAGACTTGATGGAGCTGGTAACACAATAATATTAAACCGTCGCTTGAGTGCCGCAGACATTTCATTAACTCCACGGTCACGTGTATTAGCGGTAGCAATAATTGAGAATCCTTTACGAGCATTCATTTCTTTACCTAATTCCGGTACAGCAATCGTTTTTTCGGACAAAATCGAAATTAACGCATCTTGCACTTCCGAAGCACAGCGTGATATCTCTTCAAAGCGAGCGATACCGCCAAGTTCCATCGCACGCATAATTGGGCTTTGTACCAATGCTTCTGGTGTAGGACCATTAGCCAGTAACATCGCGTAATTCCACGAATAGCGAACATGTTCTTCACTCGTTCCTGCTGTTCCCTGTACAACCAGATTAGAATGCCCATAGATAGCTGCCGCCAAATTTTCAGATAACCAAGACTTCGCTGTTCCGGGTTCACCAATTAATAAAAGGGCACGATCAGTAACCAGTGTTGCAATCGCCATTTCTACCAAGCGACGATTACCAATATATTTAGGTGTAATCGGGACTTTGCCTGCTTGACCACCTGTAATAAACGTCAATACCGATTGCGGTGACATTTGCCAGCCCGCAGGAATTTTGCCACTATCATGTTGACGTAAAGCTTCTAACTCGTGCGCATACAATAATTCTGCCGATTGTCTCATCGTATCTTGTAAAGATTCAGGTGTACTCATTATTTCATCCCTTTCAGTGTGTGGATTACGAACTCTAATTGTTCTGCTGCATATCCTCTGAATTTGGGAATAGTAGCTTCCCGATTTTCCGGTAATAAGGCTTCTAAGCGCTCTATATCTTCAACAGGGAATTCTAAAAGAGAATGAATAATATAAGGTTCAAACATATATGAATTTGAATTACGACGATCATCAATCGCTTGCCACATCAGTTCACGTTTATCTTCTTTGGATATGCCTAGACGTTCTTCAAGAGCACGTAAAATCAGAGTAGCTGTGCGATTGCGAAATTCTGGATTATCCTTCAATTTTTGTCGTAAAAATTCGTCTACCCCTTTAACACCCGGACGAGCCAGACCGGCTACCAGTTCTACATCATCTTGTTTCATTGCAAATTCCAACCAGCGCTTGTCCCATTTTTGTTCGATTTCTGATAATGGTAAAATCTTTTGCGTATACGCATGTTGTTCTTCATGACCTAATGAGAAACTTTCATACCCATTTTCGATTAGCATTGGTCGCATCGTAGCGATCACTTTGCCAAGACGTGCTTTGGCATCTTTATTGATTTTGGCTTTCATTTGAGACACGACTCCACCTACATACTGATCATAGACTTGTTCTGGAGACAAAATCTGGATTGATAAACGGAAAGCTGAGGGCACAAAATTAGCATCTTTTTCAGACACTTCATATAGCAATTCCAAGTCTTCTAGACTTCCTCTGTATTCGATATAACTAGCAGCATCCCATAATAGATTACGCCAATCTGTAATCTGATTCGTCGCACTTAGATTGTACAAATAAGTATAATGTTTTAGCATATCCTGATAACTTTGATGCACCGTTTCATTCGGGCTATGTGTCCACATTTTGCTAAATAATAATAATCGTTCAGCTAATTTTTCAAGTGCTTTGTGATCTATATATTCTTGTTGTTCTGATTGGATGGCTTGCTCGACATCTTTGGCAAAAGCGACAGCTAACTGATCTTCTAAGGCTTGTGATACTTCTTGATAACGAACCGCATCGACAATGTATTCCAAGTCTTTGCCGTTTGAAGCTTCTAACAGACAAGCAATGGCTTGATTCGACGAACTACCCGCCAGTGCATAATAAGCAGATGCACGTACATTTTTCTTTTTATCTTTGGTCCACTGAATCAATTCAGGCACATATTCTTCATGACCTACTAGAAAACGAATCGCTGTCGCACGTATATCCTCTGAAGCCGATCGAGCGAGTTCACTGTATACATCAAGTAGATCCAATTGATGTTCTTCCGCAATGGTATGAATCGCTGTTAGCTTACGTACTTCTTTCTTATCTCCTTGAGGGTCAAAAATATCTCTTAAATAAGGAAGAATAGCCAGTCCATATGCCGGTACAATCTTACGCGTCATCAACTCTGCAATTTCAGAATAAGGATCATATAATCCTTCAATAGCCAGTGGCATTAATCGGGAATCTTGGAAAATGCCTTCTTTGAACGCTTGTTCAATCACTTCAAGACGTCCACCACCTGTAGTCGATAAAGCTTGCACGACAGGCGCTAATTTACGATAAGAATACGAGGTGATGGGTACAATAGAATGTTCCTGTTGCTCCATTCCTAAAGGCTTAAGGTCACCTACTACCGTCGCATTTCCCTGTGTATGCAGGACAGAAGATAATAGTAATGTGAGATTCTGTAGACGTTCTGAGCTACTGCTATCATGGGTCTCATCCAATACATTCTGAATACTATCTCCAAGACGCTTGAAAATCGGTGCTTTTTCCCCTAACTGCTGAAATCGAGGTAATAATTTGCGTAGCCGTATATCTTCGACTGCTAATTCACTACCTGCAATATAGAGCCGTCTTGTTTCTTGATACAATTCTTGTAATAACGCTGTACTCATACGTGTAACCTCCTATTATTCGGATGATTCATTATATTCTGCGTTATCTCCGTTCAATACAACAAACGCATAATTCCATTTCCATTAATAATCGAAAGCGGTTGAGCAATTAATTGCCCTGTATCCATCTGATGTTCAAATACCAACAGTACTGTTACATCTTGCAGCGTTTCCTGTGGCAAATAAGGAAGTAAGCCTGTACTTGTTCCAATAGGCAGTGAGATATCTGTTAGTCCAATCGATTGACCTTCGCTATCCTTCATCACCAATTGACCATCTTCGCTCTGATAAAATTGACTGACTTGAAGTAAAAGTGCTGGATAAGGATCAGCTAATGGATTCTTTAATTGATTTTTGATCAATTTGAGCCCTTCTGCAAAAGAAGTATAGGCTTGGGCATGAATAGATTGCACATCTTGTTCCGTCACAGCCCGCGTCGCTAGACTTTCCCAACGTACACGCGGATTAAGATCACCCGGATATACATACAGTGGCTTCGGACAAGCAATTTCGGTAAACGTATCCTCTTCACGGATATGCTTGGCTGCTTTGTACGGACGATATTGTAATGTACGGCGAATATGGTGAGTACCTAGCTCTAACCAGTATCCCAAATCTATAAATTCCATTCTTCCCGGATCGTCATAACTGGTAAATGCCAACTGAATTAATTCTGCGCCTTCTGTCATGCGCTGATGTTGCTCTAATTCACTTAACTGCCATGCATGCCCTAACCATTCTTCAATCGTCGATTCAGCATCCAAAGCCAGTTCTGGATCTTCAAGCTTGGCCTGTAAATGTGTCCTTCCTTTACGAATCAACGCATGAATTAGCGTTAACTGTTCTACTGCATATGTATAGTTCGCTTCAGGATTATTTTTGGGAGATAACAATCCTGCCAGACGACGCAATTCCACTTGCGCTCCGGTGAGGTAATAATTGCCCATTTGTTTGACATGTTCTTGAATACGCTTGATCACTGTTGCATCGACTGTGCTTAGACCATTACGGATTAAAGACAACGTGAGCTTTTCCAAAATATCAAGTCCCTCTAACTGAGCTTGGACTTTCTTTTTCAGCGCATTTTTGTTGACTGTTTTCTTTTTTGGTACTGCTTTGAGCGTAGGATCAGCTTCTATAGCAGCCGCTTTTTCTTCACGCTTTTCAATTTTGTTTCGTTTGTCTGCGATATCTTCTGGAATGGTAGCTGTTGTAAATGTCTGTCCTGCTACATACGCATACATTAATGCCAATGCATGTTTGCAAGGGAACTGACGACTCGGGCAACTGCATCTCGACGTGGGTTCTTTGTCTGGTTGTATAAAATCTACCGAACATGCATAATTGCTTTTCCCACTACCTGCACACTCACCAAATAATAAGGTGCCATCTTCTGTTTGATGAAGTTGTACTAATTTATTTTTTTGAATTAATCCTTTAGCATTTTTGATTGCTGCTGCATTAGGTGCAAGTCCGTCTACATATCCTTCTGTCAGTTGAATTGCCATATAAATCCTCCTTTAATAGTCAAAACATAAGATGTATGCGTCTCTATATTGTATCTAGTATATCCTGTTAGCAGAATTGTATACTTTATTATAGAACATTTGTTCTTATTTTTAAAGAGGAATAATTATTCAGGACTATCTTCATACATATGATGCTGTAACAGTACGTCTAGTAGTTGTTCACTTGCCTCTTTATCATGATCTTCGTAACATAAGACTACTTCATAACCATAAGCATAATTAAAGCGAACATAGCCTTGAATCGAACGCCAGAATAACAGGCAACTGTAAGGCGTCTCAATCTTCAAATCAGCGGGCAGTTGTAAATCAATCTGATGAGCGATCTGTGTTAACTGCTCTGCACTTGAACTGATTGACAGTAAATCGTTGCCTTCAGTCGGTGGATGAAATGTTAATGAACGATACCGTTGATCCTGATTCCATGATTCATAGTATCGATTCTCCTGCATAATTTGAAAAGAATCGCCGTAAGATATCTTCAACCATTGATCCATCATTTCAATCCAAGAAGCTTTATGATCTAAAAGACGTAGCTCAATCCGTTCAGAATGTCTAGGTATCCATAATAGATCCTTGACTTGAGAATGAAGAGCAAGGAAGTCGCCATCTATTGTTGTAGCAATCACTACACATTCAGCCAACTGTTGATTATGGATAGGACTATCTTTATCATATTCCCATAACTCATATTCTACAAATTCTGTTAACTGTTGCTGGTCTGGAAGTTGTACATTCAGTACTCCACAATAAGTACCCACTCCATATTGCTCTAGAAATTCACGATAAGCTTCTGGCAGTTGTATATGATGAGTATGTTGAAACTGAACCAGTGTCTCGTGATCTACATGCTGTATATGTTCATTCACCAGATACATAAAGTCACCTGCTTTCTGAAGTTATTATAGGTTTATTGTACAGATAAATAACATGAGAATAAACATTTCCAAATTTAAGAATACTTATTTTTGAAAATAACTATAGTATGCATTAGTTTCAGAAAATTTAACCATTATTGTAGAAAATGTCTTACTACAATAGTGATAGTAGATCCTAATATAGCACTTATTGTAAGCTTAAATAAATCCCATCTTACAGCTTTACGATGCTTTTTAATTTCTTGCTTTATATACAAAAATTCGAATTCTAACTGAACTTTTAATTCTTCTTTGTTCTTTAAAATAAATTGATTTAAATTAAGATTATCTATACTAAAATTTGTCATTTCTTCACATGTTTTAATAATAGTTTTTATTTCTACCTCTAGATAATTATTAATTATTTCATTTGCTTTATCGATATCTTCTATTTTCAATCCTACTTTAAATAATTTATTTAATAAAAGTAGTAACTCATTCCCTAAAGCTATAAAACCTCTATCTATACTATTAGTAAGAGCAATTGTACTTTTTATATTATTCTTTGAAATGTATTCACCCAAACTTTTATTAACTTCATTATTTATTCTTGCTGAAACACCAATTAAAGCCTGATCTATCAATTTCTGCATTAGTTTCTCATCTCCAATGTACTTATAATTGAAATCATTAAAAGTGAACTAACTTATAGCTCGGAGCGAAGGATATCTAATCATTCTGAAAGAGCGAAGCGCTCGCCTTTGTAAAAGGATATCAACTGCAAAGCAGTTATCAAAGATATCCTTTTACAACAAGCGACGGTAAGAAAGATTAGATGGACATAGCGAATGACCTTTCTACAATATTCTTTTACGTTATATCAAAAAAGTCCCTCTAACCATTCAGAGGGACTTTACAAGATTCACTTACAAATTAGCATGTAATAAACTCAAAATACTACGCAAGTCAGACACAGGCACTTGTCCGGGAGCAGACGATTTTTGAATGGCACCGAATGTGATCGCCGATCCGAATAGTTCGCCTGTTAAACGGCTAATCATACCTTTGCCTGCCATCGACATGGTGATCATTGGTCGATCGGCATGCTGTTCTTTCATCGTATTGGTCGCATCGAGTAAGGTAATCACATCGCTACTGATTTGAGGCATAACAGCGATTTTGGTGATATCTGCACCTAATTGTTGAGCACGCGATAAGCGAGAGATCAGTTCTTCTTTAGGTGGTGTTTGCTGAAAATCATGATTGGAAATAATCACAAACGTATTATGTTCGTGGGCTGTTGTTATCAATTGCTGAATAGCTGTTTCTTCATTAAAAAGTTCGACATCTATAAGATCGACTTCGCCTGTCGCAGCGATTGCTTGATTTAATTCGACATAGTAGTTGCTACTCAGCTCGCATTGTCCGCCTTCTTTGGCACTACGGAATGTGAAAATAAGCGGAGTCGATGGAAGAATATCACGGATACGTTCCAACGTATATGTCACCTGATCCAATTGCTCTACCTGTTCAAAAAAATCAACACGCCATTCGACCATATCAATATCTGCTAATTTGAGTGTATGCGCTTCTTCTATGATCTGCTCGGTTGTATGCCCTGTTAAAGATACACAAATTTTAGGCTTTCCTTCGCCTATTGTAAGGTGCTTCACTCGTACCGGTTTGAATGTATTTGTATTAGACATCTGATTCGAACTCCTTTGCGATACAAAATAGATTATCGTGTCTGTAACTACATTATATTATAGCCCAATTTAGAGCATGCTGACACAGAACGCCATTGAAATCCAACAGCAACCGATTAGTCTTTATTTATCAGACGAATATGAGTTTCTGGATCACAAATCACAAACAACTTGGCTTCTGCTGGCATAGGCTCAGACAGTTTGCGATTAATAGTCATATCGTTACGATCACTGATTAATGTTGCACCTTCTACTAATAATGCTTGAAAGGCTTCTCCATACGTACGCCAGCCTGGTTCTGTAGGTACATGATAGATATCTTCTCCATATTGACGATTGAGCAATTGAGCCAACACATCGTTATTGCCTTCATTTAATGCCGAGCGTACAGCCAAGCGTGAAATAGCATCATGAGACAATACAAATTCATTCACATGCACATGATGGAAATTTTTAATATGGTTTTCTAACATGATTTCGACGGTGGTATGTACGTGAGAAGCTAACCGTTCCACACTGGAAGCGACCAGTAGTGATTTGCCATCGACTAACGAAGCATCATCAATACGTGAATCTGCAAAAATAATAGCAGAGCGTGCTGTACTGATTTCTGCTTGTAGTAATGTTTCGTCTTTGGTCGGATCACCATTTACATAATGAACTTGTGGATGATCGTATGGATGCTTTTCCAGTTGATCAATAATAACAACATCAATTTCTGGATGACTGGCAAATAGTTCATCTATTGCATAATGTGCTTTTTTGCTCCAATTGATAATAATAATGTGATCTTGTCCTACGTATTTCAATTTACCTGCTCCTCTTCTCCGATTATATTCTCCCATCGAATCTACAATTTTACTAATAATTAAGCTCAGTAGACCAATGCCGAAAATATACAAAAATACTGTAAAGATTTTACCAGCTATACTTTTCATAAAATAATCGCCATACCCTACAGTTGCCATGGTCGTCAGTACCCAGTACAACGCGTTAAACCAGTGGGTAAACGTATCCGGTTCGATCATATACGCTATCGTAGCTGACAATAGTACAAATAATACCGTTGTTGTCGCTAATACTGATTTGCGCATTCTGACCATTTTGCGAGAAAGTCGAAGAAACATATGCATAATCCTTGGGTGTACTCCTTTATTCTATTGACATCGATTGGCTGAAAATAACTTGAATGTTAAATAATTCGACAACTGCGTGTATTTTGCCTTTTTTGTGGATGCATCCGTTATACTACATAGAGAAGATGTCGCGCTTATATTGCCAAGCGCTGGAAAGGATTTATATTTTTATGGATATTTCGCAGTGGTTATCTTATTTGACGGAAGAGAATCTGAAAAGTTGGATGGGTGAATATCGTTCACTGGGTCCGCTTGCTAGTATGTTATTGCCTTTTCTCAAATCCTTTATTCCTCCTTTGCCTACGATTGTGATTTTGGGGGTAAATGCGGCGGTGTATGGATTGTGGGTTGGATTTTTGTATTCATGGATTGGAATTACGGCAGGTTCGCTGACTGCTTTTTGGTTGGTACGTAAGTTGTCTGAACATCGATATTTATCCCGCTTGGTACGTAATCCCAAAGTAGTCAGTACACGGCGTTGGATTCGGAATAATGGATTTAATTATATTTTTTTATTGAGTCTTTTTCCTGTAGGTCCGTTTACGTTATTAAATGTAGCGGCTGGACTGAGCGGGATTCGATTTCGTTCGTTTCTGATTGCAATTATTTTCGGTAGAGGGATTATGGTATTTGCGGTTTCTTTTATTGGTGCAGACTTGTCTCGTTATCGTGAAAATCCGTGGAATCTGTTGTTAGTGTTATTGTTTGTGATTATTTGCTTTGTATGTAGCCGTAGTATTGAGGCTTGGTTTAGTCGCCGCGATTCACTTACTGAACAACCATAGTTGTTTTCTATTGTAAAAAATAACATAAAAGATACGTAGAATCGAGAATTTAAAGGCATGATTGGGTAATGAAAGATATAGAATGATTGAACGAAAGGAACGTGGCTATGGATATTGCACAATTTATGTCTTACCTCCAAGAAGGTGATATTGATCATCTGATGGGTCAATACCGTGCTATCGGTCCGTGGCTTAGTATATTGCTTGCTTTTCTCCTATCTTTTATCCCGCCTTTGCCTACGATGGTTGTGATCGGACTGAATGTAGCGGCTTTTGGGTTATGGTCAGGTATATTGTACTCATGGATCGGTGTGATGAGTGGCGCTATCCTTGTATTCTGGTTAGTGCGTAAACTTTCACATTACAAATATATCGATCGTTTTTCTCATAACAAAGGCGTGCAAAAAAGTATACGTTGGATGAAAAAAAATGGGTTTATGTATATTTTTATGTTTAGTCTATTGCCGGTTGGTCTGTTTACGTTGCTTCATGTAGCGGCTGGACTAAGCGGAATCAAATTCCGTTCTTTTGCGATTGCCGCAGGGTTAGGACGAGGAATAATGATTTTTATCGTCTCGTTTATCGGAGCCGATTGGGCAAGTTATTTCCAACAGCCGTGGAAATTGTTTATTGTCGCCGCATTTGTTATTGTTGGATTTATTTTTATCCGCAAAGTGGAAGCTTGGTTTAGCAAACGGGAAGAATCAGAAGTATTGGATATCGAGCCTGAACCTCAAGCTTGTAAATCATCTTAAATCCAAAAAAAGCGCCTAATCTCAACCTATCGTTGGGAATAGACGCCTTTTTATTTACAATTATGTCGTTCATATCTAATCTATATTCCTGTAGACGATCTATTGGATTTATTTATAGATCAAAACTATCTGAAACCTATAATTTAACTCGTATACCATTCTATATCCCTTCCATTTACCAAGCTGCTATCGTACCATCTGTTCGCCACTCTGTGCCACCGATCAATACACCTGTCTCGGGATCTCGTAAAATAATCTGTCCCCGACCAAATCCACCGACACTGTTAGCACGTACGATATGATGCCCTTTGCGGATCAGACTTTGAGCCAGATGTTCAGGAAAATTCGGTTCAATTTCTATTGTTTTGCCTTCTACCCATTGCCAGCGTGGTGCATCCAGTGCCGCTTGTGGATGCAGATGGAAATCGATCATATTCATGACGACTTGTACATGGCCTTGAGGTTGCATAAATCCACCCATCACGCCAAAAGGACCGATAGGCTGACTGTTTTTGGTCAAAAAGCCCGGAATAATCGTATGATACGTCTTTTTCCCGGGTTCTAAGCGGTTATCATGCGTGGGATCAAGAGAAAAAGAATGTCCTCGATTTTGCAGTCCAATTCCTGTCCCCGGAATCACGATTCCTGAGCCAAAGCCCATATAATTACTTTGGATATAAGACACCATATTGCCTTCTTGATCTGCGGTGGCTAGATATACCGTTCCACTGGTTGTAGGTTTTCCGGCTTCTGGTTGTAACGCCTGTTCACTGATCAATGCACGTCGTTCATCAGCGTAATGATCGGATAATAAATCCTCTAATTTCATCGTCATTTTATCATGTTGTGTAATATATTTGAGTCCATCGCTAAATGCTAACTTCATCGCTTCCATCTGCTTATGGTGCGTATCTACCGTATCCCGACCTGCAAATTCATATCCTTTGAGTACATTAAGAGCGATCAATGCAATCAATCCTTGACCAGACGGCGGAATTTCCCACACATCATAGCCTTTATACTGGACTCCAATCGGATCGACCCATTCAGGATGGTATGCCGCAAGGTCTTCTTTACGTAAAAATCCGCCGTGCTGACGTGAGAATGTATCGATCTGGTCTGCTATTTCGCCACGATAAAAGGATTCTGCGCCTGTCTCGGCAATACTACGTAATGTCTTGGCATGATCTGGGGAACGCCACATTTCACCGATACGCGGTGCTCTTCCTTGCGGAGCAAATGTTGTAAACCAATGTTGGTACTGATCTGCCGTTAATATTTTAGCGAACCGTTCATACGCTAGATTCCAGTAATACCCTAACGTTGGCGATATCGGAAATCCTTGTTCTGCATAATTAATTGCTGGTTGAAGCACTTCAGTTAAAGGTAATTTCCCAAATTTCTGTGAGAGTGCTTGCCATGCCGACGGTGCTCCCGGTACGGTCACTGGAATCCAGCCGTGGGTCGGAATCTTATCATGCCCTGCTTGCTGAACCGCTTCAATAGAGATACTTTGAGGTGCAGGTCCATTAGCATTCAGTCCGTGGAGCTTGCCTTGTGTCCAGATGATAGCAAAAGCATCGCCTCCGATGCCATTAGACGTTGGTTCAACAACAGTCAAACAAGCGGCTGTCGCAATGGCAGCATCAATCGCATTACCCCCTTTTTTCAAAATATCCAATCCCGCTTGCGCTGCTAACGGTTGCGAAGTAGCGACCATACCATTGTGAGCATAGACCGGTTGTCGTTCTGAAGCATAAGGATGAGATAACGGATCAAAAGGAATCATAAGTACCTCCATAGGATGAATGATCAATAAGTTATGTATTACTATAGTCTATTTGGAGTCATAATTACATTAGACCCTATGCTAAATATCTCTAAAAAAGGATAAATCGTATTTATTATTTATAAATAGGTATAATAGAAGAGTCGCTTAGATTACAAAATGATAATGGAGGTAAAGAATGAAAGGTAAAATGAACTATCGCTTAATACATAATAGTATATTGTGGGTAACTATGGTTTTATTTATAGCAACATCAAGTGCCTTATTTAATCCAGATCATGCTTTGGCAGCAGATTCCAGTATTCGAACAACATTGAACGATTATACTATTCTTCGGCAAGATACCAATCAGATTGCTTATATTGCGTCTATTATGTCAGATCAAGGATTACAAGAAACGATGGTCAAAACATATGATCGCAAACAGAATCTTTCTAAAGTCTTATATACTGTCAAAAACGATAACAGAGATTCTCCTGATCTTTCTAATGTGCAATTCTCACCCGATGGTTCAGCCGTTACTTTCTTAGCCTCTTCAATGATCTGGCACAAAGGTAAAGGGCAACCTGATTTTGTTAGTAAAATTCAATCATTTGATCTCAACACAGGAAAGTTAAATACCCTTCTTACAAAGAAAGAAGAGATTCACAGTTTCGCATTTGCACCTGATGGTCGATCAATATTTATTACTATGGGGATCCAGTCCAAGCCTGCTCCTAAACAATGGTTTAATTTCAATAGTACTATTTTTGAGTATAATCTTGCTTCTAAGCAAACAATGCAACGAACTACAGTAAAAACACATGGTGGAAGTATGAGATTTTTAAAGATCAGTCGAAATGGGAAATTTATATATACTACGATGACAGATCCGCGCAAAGTTAAAGTTGAAAAAGGATCTTTAGATGTTCCGCAACAGATTTATCGTTTTCCTTTAAATAATGTACATTCCGATGGCGTTCAAATCAGTCCTACTCATCCAGAAGATATTAATAACTTCAGTTGGAATGATGATGAGACCATACTTTATTATTCAACAGTTACCAAACATATGGAGAGTACTGGCGATCTAGAGTTCGAAATTTTCGCTTATTATCCTAAAACCAAAACAAAAAAACAAATGACTTCTTTAGGTACAGATACTGAGAATCCAATAGCGATTGGAAAGCAATTATTTTTCACAGTAGATACTGCTGGTGATGTAATCTATCCTAATCCTCAGTTAACGGTTATGAATATCAACACAGGAAAAACTAAAAGTATTATCTTACCTGGATTAACTACAATGGAACAAACCAATCAACAAGTTAAACAAGAGATTGCAGAAGAACAAAAAAGACGCTTAAACTTATTTTAATCATAAGCCCAAATAAAAAAGCTACTACAAACAAGCATTCTTGTTTATAGTAGCTTTTTTGTATGATAATTCCCTATAGGATATTTAAGGCGATGTATAATACGCAGTAAATGAAACATTCGCTGTCAAAATCGCACCTGATTTGCCGGGTGTATAGGGTTGTTGGAAACTAAAGGAATCGACGGTCATCAATCGAGGAAGCTTTTGTAATTGATTCATCCATTCCCGAATTTCCGTATATCCACCTTCTAATTCAGCATTCATCCGAATCTGTCCTACATTTACGCCTAGATTTTCAGCTGCAATCTCACCGCTAGTATTGCTATCAATATTAACGAATTCGACATCCGTGATACGAGCATAACTGTTCTGACTGACTTGTTGCAGCTGCAATAACAACTTTTCACTTGCTACTGCTGAAGGGATAGCCGCTTGGATCGCTTGCTGTGCATCGGTCGGCTGACCGCTTTTCAACTGAGCAATTTTCGTCTGAATCAGATTATACTCCTGTTGCATTTGAGTTAATTGATTATCATATTGTTGAGATTTTTGAGATAAGGGGTGAAGTACCCACATGTAAAAAGCCAATAAAATCACAAATAATAAAATAATACCTAGCAAGATCACATTACGATATTTATTGAGCTGTTCCATTTGGTCCCCCCCCTCCCTCTGCTGGTGTAACGACAGAAGACGTTGCATACGTATCACCTGTTACACTTTGTGCTTGAAGATCAATCGTGTAGATCACTAGATATAAGGAAGGCTGTCCTTTGGTCGGTTTTACGGCTGAATCTACTGAGCTATCCCGAGTCGCTTTGTTGACAGTAGCTGATTCGACAAAAGGCATACTTCTTAACTGCACCAGATAATTAGCCGCATCACTAAAATTACGCATACTTGTCGTCAATAATAGATTCGAACTCCGATTGTAGGAGATATCTCGAATCATTCCGCTTTTCGGTAATTTTTGAGTCAGTGAATCGAGTATACTTACCACGTCTAACCGATAATTCATTACCGCATCAATCACAGTCTGGTTAGCCGTTGCTGAAGGACCACTACCATTCCATTTGGACAATTCTAGCTGTGCTAATGTATTCCGGTCGCTCCATTGCTGTATCGCACGCTCTTGTTCTGTCACTGTTCCACGCTCACTGATCATATAGAAAATAGCTCCACACATAGCAAGTACCCATAGGGCACTTAAGCCTACAGTCAAATAAGAAAATTGATTTTTTTCTCGCTTTTCTTGTGGTAACAGATTAATCGGTCGTGCATCTTCCCGGCGAAGAGCCGCACCGACAGCGACACGATAACTATTCAAATCAGGATCGGATTGAAAAGCATGTTGAGTCGTTTCAAGTTCGACAGCTTCGACTTGGATATCAGGTAGAGATTGACTTAATTCATGGGCTAACAATTCTCGTTCTTCAGGCAATCCTGTTACAAAAATCTCTTCGATCTTAATCGAACCATCATGTAAGCTATATTGATAAAAGTTCAACATCCGTGAGATTTCAGGAATAATATCTTCAACCTGCTGACGAGTTAATGAAGTATTCAGATCATCGAGCACTGAACTCTCGTCGAGTCCTCTAGTCGATTCTATACTGCGCATAAAGACAGGCTGTCCACTGCGGAACATATAGATATCTAATAAATGATCGGTTAAATGAATCAGCATCGTATTAGCAAATGATCGTCCATGTTCAGTAATCACTGTTCTTGCTAGTGCGGTTGCAGATAGCTCTACAGCAACGACTTTGATACCTGCTTCTCCCAACAGGCTGATATAATCTTTAATCAACTGACTGGGTGCAGCAAATACAAGCAAGTGTGTATGTTCTTCATCAATAGACGTTACAATATAATCGTATACAGGATTTTCAAAAGGTAAGTGTAGCCCTGTCTCTACTTCCAATTCCACCAATTGACTGACTTGCTTGGCATTGGTACTTGGAATACTCATCGCGCGAACGAGAATACGAGAAGGTGGAATCGATAGTGTGACCGATTGCCCTTTTAACCCTTCATCTGTCACCCATTTGCGTAGTAGCTGATTCATCTTTTCGGTATCTACGATTTGATTCTCAACAATAACGCCTGAAGGAATCGGTAAAAACTTTTTACTTTCCAGTTCCCACTGCTTTTTCTTTTTTAAAGAAACATAGCGAATCTCTGTCTGTTCCAGCGATAAGCCGATGTGAGGTAAATTTCGTTGAAACATAGGGGCTAACCTCCTCCTAACCAATAAGCGAAAGATATGCGTCTATTATCTGTGCTCCATACATAAAAGCAATTAAAGTGCCTGCTGCTAAAAAAGGACCAAATGGAATCGGTTGTTGCTTTTGCACTTTACCGAGTAGTCTTAATCCCATTCCTACTAGTGTTCCAAGTAAACACGCTATAAAAAGAGCAAGCAGAATATTTGAAAATCCGATGACCCATCCGTACAAAGCAAAAAGCTTTACATCGCCCATGCCCATCCCACCACGACTGATAAAGGAAATGAGCAACAAAATACCCCCACCTGCAATCGCTCCACTCAGATGTGAAACGATACTCATCGTGCCAGGTAACCATACGACCATGATTAGAAAAATAGGAGCAAAAAAGAGTAACACTTTATTCGGAATTTTCATCACTTGTAGATCTGATAAAGTAATAATCACTGACAAGCTCACCAATAACCAACCGATTAATGTATCGCCAGTCCATCCAAAATGAAGAAATACCCATAGAAATAGTAGACCTGTGATCGCTTCTCCGATTGGATATTGAATCGATATTCGTGTGTTACAATGCCGGCACCGCCCTTTTGTACCGATATAACTAAGCACAGGAATCATATCCAGCGCAGATAAACGGTGCTGACAATGTGAGCAACTGGACGGTGGGTGAACAATCGACTGTCCTTCAGGTACACGCCATGCAACCACATGGAAAAAGGAACCCAATACCATACCCAGTACAACAATATAGATATTTATCCATAACATCATATCCATTGTGATGTAATCTACTTTCTTATTCATGATTTCAAAAAGACCGGAAACATGGTTCCGATCTTTTGTAGGTTTTTGATTCGTTTATGATTGAATGATTAGCTTTTAGCTATTGTTGTTTAGTTAGCTGCCGGAGTTGCGGGAGTTGCACTCAGAACTTGAGCCGCTGTGTATGCTCCATTTGTTGATCCCTGACCTACAGGTGCAAGAGTAACACTCACCAGCTCACCTTTTTCTGTAAATACTACAGTTGCAGCTGTTAATGTTTGTTTCGAACTTGGTAAGCTAGTATCAGCATTCAAATATCCAGTACTTGTCATGTTAGCCAATGTTACTGTTCTGTTTGCAACAGTAGTGAAATCGCCATTTTTCTCACCAATTACATACAGACGAGCTGAATTGTATACTTGCGAAGCTGTAGCTAAATCACCATTTGCTTTGGATTTATTAATAACATTACCGATCATTGGAATAGCGATAACAGCGATGATAGCCATAATAACGATAACAGCTAGCAACTCAATCAATGTAAACCCTTTTTCCTCTTTACCCATACGTTTCATCACTTTGCTCATCATTTTGAATTCCTCCAGTTAATTAAATGTAGTGTTGTTCTTGATGTGAATACTTACAGATTGTTATACAGACTGAACATCGGTAGCATAATAGCTGCCACAATAATCCCGACAATAGCAGATAAAAAAGTAATCAATAACGGTTCAAGCAATGATTTGAGTCGATCCACTGTGTTGTCTACATCCATCTCGTAGAAATCAGCCACTTTACTCAGCATCTGATCCAGTGCACCTGTTTCTTCACCAATAGCAATCATTTGAGTCACCATCGGTGGGAATACCCATGCTTTTTTAAGTGGTTCTGATAATGGATTTCCTTTACGCAATGACTCTCCTGCCTGACGCAAATACCCTTCGATCACTTTATTGCCAGCTACTTCTTCTACAATAGTGAGCGCTTGTAGAATAGGTACTGAACTCGCATATAATGAGGAAAACGTACGAGCAAATTGAGCAATAGAGCCTTTTTGATTTAACTTTCCGAAAATAGGGACTTTGAGCTTGGCATAATCAATCCAATAGGCTCCCCGTTCCGAACGTTGAAGAATAATATAGGAAATGATAAGAAGCAGAAGCACCAATACCCAGATATACCACTGCTTTTGTAAACTATTACTGAGTGACAATACAATCACTGTAATTGCAGGTAACTTTGCATTCATCGAAGCAAACATATTTACAAATTGCGGAATAATAGCTGCCAGTAGATATACGGTTACTGCTACTGCTAGAAGACCCACAGTGACAGGATACGTCAATGCTGATTTGATCTTTTCACGTGTACCATGACGTTTTTCAAAATAAACAGCGAGACGATCTAACGTTCCTTCCAAATCGCCCGATTCTTCACCAGCTCGTAACATGCTGATAAATAGCGGTGGAAAGACTTTTCGATGTTCTTGCATCGATTGTGACAAAGCAATTCCGCGCATCAGACTGGCATATACATCTTGTAACGTTTTGCGTAATACTTTACTTTCCGTCTGGTCGGCAAGGATTCGAGTAGCATCCAGAATCGTAACTCCTGCACGAATCAACGTCGAGAACTGCCTACAGAAAATAATGAAATGAATCGTTTTAACCGGACTACCAATATAGATTTCTTTGGAAAAAAGGGTCATCCGTCGTTCATTCAGTGAAAATACAGTTAATCCACGCTTACGTAATTCTTCCATAGCAGCTGTTTTGTCCGTTGCATTTAACGTACCTTTGAGCTGTTTGCCACTATTGGTTCGTACCTGATATTCAAATTGAGCCATTAAGCATTCACCTCAGCAAGATATGGCTTCCCTACCGCTGGCAAAATCTGTCCACGTTGCAACAGATCTCGGATATTCATATCCAGTGTATGCATGCCTAACATTCGTCCCGTCTGCATCAGACTTTTGATTTGATGTGTTTTTTCAGTACGAATCAGATTGGCGATCGCTGGCGTCTGCATCAGAATCTCAGTCGCACATACTCGACCTTGCCCATCAGCTAATGGTAATAACCGCTGTGAAATGATAGCTGTGAGTACCGAAGCTAATTGGATGCGTATCTGTCCTTGTTGATGAGCAGGAAACACATCAATAATCCGATCTACTGTCTGTGGTGCATCACTGGTATGCAAGGTTGCGAATACGAGGTGCCCTGTTTCCGCTGCGGTTACAGCGGCAGAGATCGTATCCAAATCTCGCATTTCCCCTACCAGTAATACATCAGGGTCTTGCCGTAATGCTGCCCGAATTCCATTGGCAAAGCTTGCTGTATCATGTCCAACTTCCCTTTGATTCACCAATGAATATCCATGTTCATGTATATATTCAATTGGATCTTCTAACGTCACAATATGCTTGCGTTGATGGGTATTGATATATCCAATCATTGCCGCCAGTGTAGAAGATTTACCGCTACCTGTAGGCCCTGTGACAAGCACCAACCCTTGAGGCTTTTCAGTTAATCCTTTGAGCATCGGCGGTAATCCCAAAGACTCTAATGTAGGAATACGATCAGAAATCGATCTTGCTGCGATACTGATATGACCTTTTTGGCGAAAAACATTGATCCGATAACGCGATCCATTTTCAAGCATATACGCAAAATCCAATTCGCCTGCTTGCTGAAAAGTAGCCCATTGATCTTCCCGTAATAGCATTTGCGCCATTTCTTCTGTATCGCTAGCTGTAAGAAGTTCCCCTTTACCTGTATGGAGCATCCCGTGAATCCGCATAATAGGTGCTGATCCGGTCGATACATGCAAATCAGAAGCTTCTGCATCTCGCATGTTACCAAGTAATTCCTTGATACCCAGACCGATATGAGCCATTCCTGTCTTTCCCCCTTTAACATTCAGATCATGTTCATTATTTCTAGAGTGATAGATAGCTGTTATTAATAAGCAACGGTTTCACGCATCACTTCTTGAATAGTAGTTACACCTTCTGTGACTTTATGCAATCCATCTACCATCAGTGTGACCATATCCTGCGCTTGGGCAGCTTCTCTAATCGCTTCGATCGCTGCACCTTCGGTAATAATTCGGCGTAAATTTTGATCGATCTTAAGCACTTCCTGAATCGCTACACGTCCACGATAACCAGTTTTATTACAGTTACCGCAACCTTTCCCCCGATGGAGTACTTGTACATCTAAGCCATGAGTCTGAAGTACAATCTGCTCTTGGTCAGTCGGTGTATAAGATTCTTTACAATCCGAGCAAATGCGACGCACTAAGCGCTGAGCGACAATCCCGATTAATGAAGAAGCAATCAGATAAGGCTCGATGCCCATATCTCGCAAACGCATAACAGTACTGACCGCATCGTTGGTATGAATCGTCGATAACACGAGATGACCTGTTAATGAAGCACGGACAGCAATTTCTGCGGTCTCATCATCACGTATTTCACCGACCATCACGATATTAGGATCTTGTCTCAAAATCGAACGTAATCCGGCAGCAAATGTTAACCCTATCGAAGGATTCACCTGAACTTGATTGACACCTTCTAATTGATATTCCACCGGATCTTCAATCGTAATCACATTGGAACTTTCGGTATTCAATAGATTAAGTGCTGAATATAACGTTGTTGTTTTACCGCTACCTGTAGGGCCTGTGATTAACAAAATGCCGTAAGGCTGTTCAATCATTTCACGAAACCAGACTGCATTTTTACGATCAAATCCAAGTTGTTCTACCGGCTTCACTCCTGTACTTAAATCCAAAAGTCGAAGCACGATTTTTTCGCCATGCATGGTTGGTAATGAAGATACCCTAATATCGACCATTTTGAGATCAAACTGTAGCTTTATTCGTCCATCTTGTGGTAAACGACGTTCAGCAATATTTAATTTCGCCATAATTTTAAGACGAGCCGTGATAAATCCTTGCATTTGCTTCGGTATATGACGCTCTGTCCGTAGCACACCGTCGATACGATAACGAATCACCACATCATTTTCACCGGGATCGACATGAATATCAGAAGCTTTCAAATGAACCGCTTGCTGTATCATCTGATTGACCAGTCGAACAATAGGTGAAGCTTCATCGGTAATCTCGGTTTCTTCGATCTCATCTTGCGTAGGCAATTCGCCCATCATTAGACTCATCGAATCGCGCAGTCCATAGTAATGAGCAATCGCGCGCTGTAATTCATCCCGACTAGAGATCGCTGGCTCAATACGGAAGCCAGTGGTCATCCGCAAATCTTCGATCGCAAAGTAATCCAGTGGATCAACCATCGCTACCGTTAATTTACTACCATCTTTCATAAAAGGAAGCACTTGATATCGCTTCGCCATACTTTCAGGAATGATCTGCGTAATCGCTGGATCAATCTGATATTTAAAAAGACTCACATGAGGAATACCTAATTGAAGTTCTAACACTTCAATCAACTGCTGCTCCGTGATGAATCCTTGAGCTATTAATACATCACCAAGCTTGCGTTTGGATTTATTTTGTTCGGTCAAAGCTTGTTGCAATTGTTCTTGCGAAATTAGACCACTTTCAAATAGAAGATCGCCTAATTTCTTTTTCAACATTTTCATTCATTTCAACTCCATAGCCATTATGATGACGTACTTATGGATCCATATATGCTTACTTATTCAATAGATAGAATGACAACTAATAAATTGAGTGAAATGACTTTTTGAAATACCCTTTGCAACCGATATATATATCATCTACTCCATTTTTATCGGATAGCTTTACAATATTTGTTATATAACGAACTAGAAATATTAAGGAGAACTGATACATGAATATCAGAAAGCGCTGGATCCCTCTTGTTATCGTACTTTTATGCCTAATAATCATACCGATTACCCATATGATGGTGGGTGCTGCTTCCGCATATCCAGTACGTATTTTAGAAATTAGTGATGATGGAACGTCGTCACTAAAAAGCCAGCTTGCAAATGTGTCTAATTTCACTGTCCGTTCGATTCGAATGAAAGAATTTGTAGCCCAACGTGAAGAATTAGATGGCAAATATGATGCCATCTACATTGGCAAAGGAACGTATAGCACTACAGGCGTTCAAGGAAATAATCACAATACCACTCCCGTCATGAACGATATTACACATCTCAAAGCGGATGATATTGTGAATAGTTACATCAATAAAGGATTACCGGTTATTTTGCACAATTCGATTCTGAGTCAGACGGCTAATACGTCCAAAGCTCAGGCAGATCAGCGTATTTTGTATGATACATTTGCTAAATACAATCAGAACGCATCCAAAGTGAATAATGTATTTTTTGTCGATGATAGTGGATTAACTGCACTCGTAACACAGATGAAAAATTCAAGTTCTACGATTAGTGCCTTACTGATGCAACGTCCTCAGTTTACAGTGACTTCAGCACCTATTGATTATTCTGTGAACAAGACCAATGCTTACAAACAAGGGGATACGATCAATTTTGCTTTTAATGTGGATCGTATTACGGATTTTAGTAGTGGAGGAGTAGAAGCGAATCTGTATCTGGGAATCGATAAAGTGATTACGATGGATAGAGATCAACTGGTAGCGACGACTTCACTCACTCAATCCAATGGAACGCTACAATATAAGCTTCCCAAAGCATATTCAGGTCTACTGTATTGGAAATTAGAAATTGTAGATCGTCAAAGTAGCGGACAACTCAAAAACTACACCACAGGGATTATTCGATATCAAGATGAAAAAACCGTCGTGCGTGTCCTTCAAGTATTACCTTCTGATGGAAATGCTAGCAGTCTGTTAAACACTGCTAATATGACACAAAGTTATCTCAATAGTGATAATTATAATTTGAATATTACTGTCAAATCGTTCAGTGAATTTAATACGCCTGCTGTCTATGGCACGTTAAATGGAACGTACGATATGCTTGTCTTTGGTTTTCGGGATGAATACAATCAGTTCGCTCCGTTAACCGATGCTTCTGCGACAGCGGTTCAGAAATTTATTGCGTCTGGTCAAGGGGTTATGTTTACCCATGATACGATTTATGACAAAAGTAATACTAACTCTAGCCGATGGCTAAGCTACTTCCAGCCGACTTCGGGTCAGATTGCACCCAAAACGAATATTGGTCTGAATGCAGTCTCTGCTTCTTCAAGTACAGCTGTAGTCAATGATGGCTTATTAACACAATATCCATTTGACCTCAGTCAAGCGCCTACAAATACAGGCGGTTATGTAGGTCAAATCAATCTTACGCATGACCAGTACTATACGCTGAATTTGGAAGATCCCGATGTCGTCTCCTGGTACAACATTATTGGTAGTAGTCGGGATGCCGCTGATAGCTGGAATCATTACTATACGTATTCCAAAGGAAATGTAACATATTCAGGTACAGGTCATACCAATAATAAATTCCCTCAATGGGAGCAGAAATTATTTGTAAATACATTGTATCGAGCATTTATCGGATCGAATCATGCTCCGTATATCACAATCAATGCCCCAACCGATCAGAGCACTAAGCCTTCTTATCTGAAAGACCTTGTTCTAAGCTATATGCCGAATGACTTGGATCTTAAAGATCGTAACGTATATACTAGCGTCAAATTCAAATCAAACGGCGTGTATCTACCTGACCTTGAAATTTCAGAAAAAACAGTCTTATCCGGCCAAAATGTAACCGAAACATTTACCAATCCTTTACCACAAGGCGGTACTCTTCAAATTGAAATCACAGTCCGTGATAAGCAAGGAGCTGTATCTAAGCAGATCACAACATTAAACATTCAACAAACGCGTGCCAATTTGTTAACCGATCGCAAAATTGTATCCGGTGTACAAAATGGAGAAATTCAGCGTAATGCACCACTTACAATGTTGTATTCAGTGACTCCGCAACCGATTGCTATTCAGACCGTCAATTCACAAGAACAAGGGTTTAGTAAGCTTCTTATTTCCAATATTCAATATACTGAGAAGTTGCCACCCAACTTAGAAATTGTTGGTAATTTACCTGAAGGCATGACCAAAGAAGGTACGTTAGTTACAGGCTATACATTGAAAAAGACGTTAACTGATATTCCGTACACTCTAACGACCAAAAATAATGTTCAATCGTATACACCGGATAATCCAAATGCACTTACCTTCTCGGTAGCCGTAACGCCCGTCAGTAAGGGTACGTATAATCTGGTTAATGCCAAGCTAGATTATGCAGATATTCATAATGCTTTTGAAACTATAAGCGATCTTGGCACACCGGGAGATTACAATATCTTTATGCTAGGCGATATCAATATGAATGCTTCTGGATTTTCAACAGAAGGTCGTGTTGCAGGAGCTGGAACAGTGACGCTAGCCGGCGGATTCAATATCGGAACCAAGCTTACTTCTGCCGCAACAGGAACAGGCGTATTGGTAGCAGGTAAAAATCTGAATTTGAGTCTTGCAGGTGGGACGGTCAATTACGGGAATGCTGTTTATGGAGGAATTGCATTTAGTCCTTTCTATATCAAAACGGTAAAAGGCACTCCGATCGACTTCGATGCCGCAGGTGCACAGTTACTCAAAAAGACAGACCGATTAGCAACGGTTCCTGCTACAGGAACAACCAAAGTGGAAACGTCGGGTACGATCACATTAACAGGTACAGACACTACCACTAATGTATTTAATGTGTCAGGTGCAGACGTCAGCAAAACCAATTCATTTAATATCAATGTACCCGCAGGCTCAACGGTACTGGTTAATATTGATGGAACAGTTGTAAGTATGAGCGGTGGATTAACCGTAAGTAGTGGTGTTGATCCTAAGAAAGTATTGTTCAACTTTAGCGGAGCCACTGCGCTTAATCTAGGCAGTATCAATATTCCGGGCACAGTACTTGCTCCACGAGCAGCGGTTACCTTCGGCGGAGATATTCGAGGAACATTGATCGGAGGATCCTTAACAGGGACAGGACATAGCGCTTCACTTTATCCATTTGAAGGCGATATTCAAGTCGCTACACCTGTACCTACCGAACGAGTCAATATTGTATTCCCAGATATTATCTTCTCATCTGTAGTACGAATTACCAGTCTACAATTGCCTAATGATACCTTATGGGTGGGTGATCAGAAAACATTAATTCCGATTGTTTTACCAGCAGATGCGAATAACAAAGTACTGCAATGGAAATCAGACAATCCGGCTGTTCTAACGGTAACACCTACGGGTGAAAATGGAACAATCACTGCTGTTGCACCGGGTACAGCTCGTATTACGATTACATCAACAGATGGTAGCAATATTTCTACAACAGCCACCGTTGTGGTGACGAATCCAGGGGTATCTATTGTGGGAGCAGATCAACTTAAAGTAGGCGACAGTACTACATTACAAGCGATTCTAGTACCCGCTAACCCTAAAGCAACGGTCACATGGACATTTAAAAATCCAGCAGACAAAGACAAAGCGACACTGACTCCAACCACTCTCGATCCATGGAAAGTCGTTGTTCGTGGCTATGATTCAGGAACAGTAACACTGGTAGCTACAGTGACGACCAATGGGGCGCCAAGTCGTACCTATACAGACGAACATCCAATTGTGATCACTAGACCAGTAGAGAAGATTACTATTCAAGGTCCAGATATAGTCGCTGTAGGTTCAACGATTAATCTGCAAGCGATCATTTCTCCTGCGAATGCAGATGTACCGAAGTATAGCTGGTCATTTGAAAGTCCAACCAGCTCTACAATAGCTGGAATCACTTCCGGTACAGGAGATACCTCTACAATTACAGGGAAGCAAAAAGGAATAGTCACTGTAGTCGTAAATGCAGGTGGAATTGAAGTGAAAAAACAAGTACAGGTGGTTCAACCTGTGCAAGGACTATCGATTATCGGAGCCAACAAAGTCAATATTAGCGAAAGCATTAAATTACAAGCGATCTTAACACCAGCAGATGCGGATATACCTGATTTCAAATGGTCTTTCGCTGATCCTGCTCAAAGTAGTTATGCTACGATTATAGGCACAGGCAATACAGCAGTCGTCACCGGTATCCAAAAAGGAACAGTGACCGTAGTCGTTAGCGGAGGCGGTAAGCAAGCTCAATTGGATGTGCAGGTTGTGCCTGTACTCACTGGGTTACGATTACCAAGTGAGATCCAGATTTGGGAAGGCGATTCGATGAATCTGAACTCGGTATTGTTCTTCACTCCTGCGAATGTCGACTTAACCGCTGCTCTACAAAATGCGCTTCAATGGAGCACGACCAACACAGGCAATATCTCGTTAACCAAAGATGGTATTGTGAAAGGAATACGGAAAGGAACGGCTGAAGCCACTGTGATCTACACCGATCAAAATTCGATTCGGGCAACAGTTACGATTAAAGTACTCGCCAAAAATACAAACGGTGATCGCTATTAATTCATTTCCACAGTAAATCATCCAATAACAATACCAAAAAGGCACTTACGATCTGAATAAAGATCATAAGTGCCTTTTTATTGTGCAACTGTACGCTTGAGATTCGCTATACAGCCACTCTATTTCTTATTTAAGTTCTAACTTACCTACACGTACATTGACTTGTTGAATCCGTGGTAGGCCTGCCTGTTGATCTGCATATACTCCTTCATTATAGGTTACCCGGAAGCGACTTCCTACATTGGAAGAAGGATTGACTTCGATATCGCTTGCGCCTCCGACAGCATCCCCGACCACTGCATTAACAGTCAGATCGCCTTTAGCAAAAAAGCCTCCATCCAACCAGAATACCGATCCGACCCCATACAAATCTGCCGCAGCTTCGGTATAAAAGAATCCTTTAATCGTTGTCGGTGTACTACTGAATGCTTCGATACGATTGAGTAAAATACCACCTTTGGACATTAAGACAACCTCTTTGCCATTTAACCCTTTGATTGTAGCGTCTTGAAGAACAGTTGTATAATCGGCTGGATTGCTTGGTTTCTTCATGACATAAATAGTTGCGTCCAAATCAGCTTCTCCCTGAATATTCACATTACCTGCGGTAAGCATATTGGCACGAATCTGAATCGAATTTTTCTGGTAATTATCAATCGTCAAATTCCCATTGAGCAAAAACCATTTTCCTGCTTTTTGTGCATAATTCAATTGATTAAAAGTAACGCCATCCAGTTCAAGATCACCGTTAAATAAAACAGATTGGTCTAGAGTAGCAAGTGTGACTTTAAGTTTAGCCATCTGTTCTTCATACGACTGCATAGCGGCAACCGCGGCATTGTATTGATCCCACTCGGTAGATGGAGCGCCTATTGCAGGACGAACGGGAGTAGCTGGCTTGGTGGGTAATGTTAATTGCTTGATGCCATACCGTTTAGCAACATCGGTCATCAGTTGAGCTGGGTTCTGTCCTGTATTGATGTACATCGTCTGGATATCATTTCGATTGACCGAGACCGCTTCAGCAATTTTGTCGATAAAGGTCTGATCCAGATTGACCTGTACGAATTTCTTTTTGTTTTTGATATTAACTTGTTCTAATGAAATGCCTAACACTCGTCCTAGACTATCATTAGCCAGTGTAGGGTCCATATTAATCGGCGTATACTGGTTACTGACTTTCTCCTCTTGAATCGCTTCTAACGATTGTACATAAGCATCTCCATTAAGATGTGGGTATTGAGTTGCTTTGGTATGACTGGCTGCTTTGTACGTATAGCGAGCCGTATGACTGGTCATCAGACCATCACCTGCGTAGATATTCCCTATAATATTGGGTGCTCCATTTAGAATCAGATTATGTTCTGAACCCAGTGCATAACTTAGAAATTCGGGAAACGTATCAATATTTACTTCTTGTACCAGTGTGCGAACTACACCATTTACATTGGCTTGCGCCGTTAAAGTAAGTGCATACCGGGTTAACTGGGCAGTTGCGCCTTTCTCTGGTCCTTTATAAACAATAGACATCAGCTTAGACTGTGATTGCCCTGCTCCTGAGACTTGCAGATCAGTACTCGTCTTCACACCTGCATTGATCTGATTCTGAATCTGTTGCGTAATACTCAGAATATCTGTATTTAGACTAATCGGATCAATATTTTGCTTCTGATCCAATTGAGCCGTAATATAAGCTACCGTTTCATCCAATGACTTCTGCGCTAGATGTAGACTTTGTACATCATTTTCCCGTGTTTCGGTGCGCTTGGCTCCACCTACGGTTGCACTTAATACTGCCAGACCCAATACAGTCAAGATCAGAATGACAAACATCACCATGACCAATGCCGATCCTTGCTCTTGCTTATATGGAACAGATCTACCGTTAGTATAGGTATGACCTAGCCACAGCCGAATCTTGTGCGTCCACTTTCGAAATACAGACATGGATAACCTCCTTTTTCAACCTCTAGCCTTATCCTATAAGTATGGATTATCAAAATCCAAAATTACTTTCAAGCACTAGACTTTTACTCTGACCTTGTACTGTCTGAGCCAAAGCTAATTTGATCTGAATAATGCCGCTATTATAGACTGTTCGACCATCGGACTGAATCTGGATAAACGAACTATCTCCTAACTGAGACTGCACCGCTCTAACCTGATCTTTGGGAAGTACAATTGATGTTACTGTAGAAGAGCTACTAATACTCTGCAAATCACCGATATAGAGCGACCCTGCTTGCATATAAATATTCAAAGCTTCTATCGTACCTGTTCCACTCGTTATAGCGGGATCACGTTCCAGACGAATACCTATATTTTTGCCATTTACAGTTAACTGACGAACTCGATCCGGTGAAAAAGTGTATAGCTCTGTAATAATCGAAGACATCAAAATATCGCCTTCATCACGCAAAGAATTTTCAACTTTGATCTGGTTGTAACTACGCATTCCAAAATGAGCCACTCCATAGACCATCGTCATGACCATAGCTACCAACAGCAGTGTGGGAATCATTTCGACTAATGTAAATCCGTCCTGACGACGTAATCGATCAACGAATTTTCTCATCTGTGATATATCCCTCCACAATCGTTCCGACCTGACCTGCTTTTTCCTCAGGTCCATGTACACTGATCTGGATAGGAAGCAGATATGTTGATTCTTGGGCTTTGGCTGTACCTGTTGTACTGCTAGAAGTCGCTGTTGGAAGTAAGTTCTTCTGATATTGAATAGCGACTCGATATTGCACTCCATTAACAATCGGATTCAATACCGCAGCTAACACTTGAGGTTGTTCCACCAGCGTAGCGTATAGACTGCAATTACTGATCGACTCACACTTTCGGCTATCGACAGTAGAATTGGATTGAAAATACGTTTTCCATGTATCAAAATCTTGCTTTTCAGTATAAACTAATGCGTTACGCGCCAGATTCACCATCACTGTTTTATTCGCATTCGTTTTGGCATAAGATAAAGAATCGCTAAAGTAAGACATCAATACTAATGAAACAATCGCCAGAATAACGATTGACGCCATCACTTCGATCAAGGTAAAGCCCTCTTCATATTTGCGATACTTTTTCATCGGTAGGCTCCTTTTTCTCTAGCTGTCATCATAGATGTAGCATCCGTTCATTAGAGATATGCTCTTATCTACTTCTTCGACCAATAACGCTCTTAACTTTATACATCCTTTTTCAATTTCAAATATAGACTCTTCCAGAAACGATAAAATGCCTGATGAATCGTCAAACCTTCCTAATTTTGTATACATCTATCTAACCGAAATAAAGACAAAGAAAAAAAGCACCTTATAGGTGCTTTATAGATCATGGTTATTTAAATAGCATAATATCTGTACTTAATAGGCTCTTTCTAGTAAAGCATCACACTGCTGAATAATCTCTTGTTGCGACGATTTACCAGACATTTCATTAATCAGCAACTCTTCAGACAACCGTTGCACTTCTCGTGCTCTTGGATATCTTCGGTCATAATAAGCCGATAACGCTTCAGATAACGAGTGATGTTGATCTATTTCCTCGGCTAACACGATCGCATCTTCGATCGCCATAGCTGCACCTTGTGCCAGATTAGGAGCACTTGCATGAGCCGCATCTCCGCCGATCACAACACGTTGGCTATACCATTTTTCTTTCAATACAACCTGACGAATCATATTGAATAGAATCCGGCTATCCGGTTGGAAACAGTTGTTTAGGAAATCTTTTTTCCATTGAAAAGGTTCCAACATATTACGTACCGTATCATAACGTTGTTCTTTCGGATCACGATAATCTTCGTCAACAGGCTTCAAAATAAACATATATCCATCGGTTGCAGTTAACGGAAAAATACCTACTTTGTTGTCTTCATTCAGTAGCATATAGCTTGTTGTCGTTAATGTACCGGCAGGAAACTCAATCGGTACACGCCATGAACCCATCCCTAGATAAGACGACTGAACCTCGCGTTGAAGCATCATATTGCGCACTTTCGAACGAATACCGTCAAAGCCTACTAATAGATCCGCTTCTAAGATCGTATCATCTTCAAAATAAACGGTGACCCCGTTTTCATTTTCTTCATATGTTTTCAGCTTTTTATTCCACTGCATCGTCACACCCAGTGACAAAGCTTTAGTGAGCAAAATATCATTTAGACTGGAGCGCCAGATCGAGTTACGACCCGGTAAATCTTCATTCAAAAACTTCTGGTTCACCTCTAATAGTACACGTCCTTCTTTGTTCAGAATATGCATACTATCTAACTGTACCCCTTGCTCCAGACACTCTTCGTAGACACCCAAATCTTTTAATACTTTAAACGTGTTCTGAGGTTGTGTAATGCCTGTACCGGCAGGTGCATCATGAGCACTGCCTTCGCATAAAGTCACTTGAAGCCCTATTTTCCGCAAAGAAATCGCAGCCGATAATCCTCCGATTCCTGCTCCGATAATAATTACATTTTCTATAGTATTCGACATAATGCAGCTCCTTCTGTGTAATAAAACAACTTGATGATTGAACAGCATTTTCAACTGCATCTAGAAGAATAGTTAAAAATAAGCTATATCTCATATTTTACATGTAAAATTTTTAATATGTAAGATTGCTATTTTTTCAAAAGTGTGGACAAAGAAGGAGATTATTTCCTATTTTCAAAAGAAGAGCCTATACAAAATTGGTTCTATTCTATTAAAGTTTATGTGCTTATCCTCTACCTTCAATATATGAAATTGATCAAAAAGGTAATATATCCAGCATTGAGTTCGTCTAACTAGAGGAGGTGTTCATCATGAATGCAAAAAATCAAAGTTTAACTATAGCTTCTGTATTATTGCTTACCCTCACTATGACAGCCTGTCAAAAACAAACAACGGTTCCAGCTACAGATTCACAAGCCAAGCCAGCAGTATCTACGACCACAGAGGATCAACAGGTGGATAAAGATCAGGTAGCAGACAGTACAGAATCTTCAGAAGACGAAGCAACAGCTTCAATAGTAGAACGTGAATCTACGAAGTCTTTCGATATGGGAATAGGCGATAAACGAACAGCTACGCTTAACAAGAGCAATGATTATTCATTATATGTGTTTGATGGATACACATTAGATACTGCAAACCATCGCCTTCAATTGACGAATAATCCTAAATACTATGCCGACATCGAAAAATTATCTTCTGATTTCAACCTAGACGAGTTACGCACAAAAGGAATAAAAGAATTGGCAGCGTATGGCGAAGCAAAAGAATATAAAGGCGACCAGTTAGCTGAAGGTCCAATGGTACAGGCAAGCTTACTGTTACAAGTTTCGAATGAAAAAGGATTGTATGATTATATTGTCTGGGAAGATAAAAAGAGCAAAGATGCTTATATTTTCCGTGTACAGTCTCCAGAAGGCAAAGAATCTGAGACTTTCTTAACACCAGCCCTCACATCGTTATCAAGTATTGCGTCTACCGGACAGCAGAATTAATACTATAAAAAAAGCCATCGATCATACTATAATAAAATGTATTCATGTACCATCTAAATGTAACTGACATGATGTATAGGAGGCATTTCTATTATGATTCAATCTATCGTTCATATTGCATTAGTCGTCAAGGATTATGATGAAGCTATCGCATTTTATACGAATAAGCTTCATTTCAATGTAGTCGAAGATATTTATCAACCTGAACAAGATAAACGTTGGGTCGTCATTTCTCCGCCAGGTTCAGTAGGAACCACGATTCTTCTCGCAAGAGCATCCAAGTCTGAACAGGAACCGTTTATCGGGAATCAAACAGGGAATCGAGTATTCCTTTTTCTAAATACAGATGATTTTTGGAGAGACTATCATGATATGGTAGCCAATGGAATTGAGTTTGTTAGAGAACCTAAAGAGCAAGACTACGGCATGGTCGCTGTTTTCAAAGATTTATACGGCAACTTATGGGACTTATTAGAATTAAATAAAGATCATCCTATTGCAAAGCGTATCTCTTAAAGAACAGATTTTTATGAAACTGAAATGGGTTCAAATCGCATATTTGGCATCAAAAAAAGACTCTCGTTATGAGAGTCTTTCGTCTTTAATAGGTGAGTTACCTCTATGTCTACTACGCTTGTTCCACTTGACTCAAATTCTTACTACGAGACAACTGAATCGCTTTACCTACTTCATGCAAAATAAAA
Organism: Paenibacillus sp. CFBP13512; assembly: GCF_005233705.1. Lineage (NCBI taxonomy): Bacteria > Bacillati > Bacillota > Bacilli > Caryophanales > Paenibacillaceae > Paenibacillus > Paenibacillus sp. CFBP13512. The sequence goes on from NZ_QGAD01000002.1 coordinate 435,905, forward strand.
TCAACCGAAGCTGGATCATGAACATCATATTGATCAATATTCAGACGCAATACCGGACATCCTGTAAATTCATTAATCCAAGTCGAATACCGCCCATGCATCTGCTCCCAATAGGAACGCTCTGTCTCAATCTCCATCTGGCGACCACGTAGCTCAATTCGGCTTAGAATCGATGGCAGACTGCCTTCCAAGTACACTAATACATCGGGATGCGGGAAATAAGGCGTCATCACCATCGCTTCGAATAGACTCGTATATGTCTCATAATCCGTTACAGACATGGTGCCTTTATCTGCATGCATTTTGGCAAAAATACCGGTATCTTCATAGATCGAACGATCTTGAACATAACCGCCACCTGCTTCAAAAATCGCTTTCTGCTCTTTAAATCGCTCTGCTAAAAAGTAGATCTGAAGATGAAAGCTCCACCGTTCGAAATCATGATAAAACTTTTCCAAATATGGATTGTGATCCACTTTTTCTAAAGATGTTTTGAAATTCAAGCGTTCTGCTAACACAGATGTTAATGTTGATTTACCTACACCTACAGTACCAGCGACAGTAATAAGTGCATTATCAGGTATGTTGTATTCGTTCATGTATAAGCTCCTTTAGATCAGAAGCAATCTGTGCGAAATGCTCCTTATTTTCCACAAAATCAATCAAATTGCCATCAATCGTAATGATCTGAGTCGATGGTTCATTAATCGCAATCGAAGCCATCGCTTCTTCATAATCAAGAATCAATTGTTCCAAATACGCTGTATCCATCGATTGTTCAAAAGTACGTTCCCGCTTTTTGATGCGATATAATAACGTTTCTAGATCAGCCCGGATATACAAAATAATATCAGGCTTAGGTAGATCATCGGTTAACAAATGGTAGATTTGACGGTATTTATCCCGTTGGACACCTTTCAGTGTACGTTCCGAAAAAATCAAATTCTTATAGATATGATAATCGGAAATAACAGGCTTATGATTGGCTATATATTGTAGTCCGGTATCTTCCAATTGCTTATAACGATTACAGAGAAAAAACATCTCTAGCTGAAAGCTCCATTCGTCGATATTCTCATAAAACTTACCGAGAAAAGGGTTTTCTTCTACAATTTCTTTGATAATCGAGATATTCATTTCCTGAGCTAACATCGTTGCAAGTGTTGTTTTACCAGCACCAATAGCGCCTTCTACAGCAATAAACGGGGTTTGTTTCATAGATGTGGATGTCCTTCCTGTTACAATAATCTTCAAACAGACTTATGTATTGTATCACAAGAAGAACGATTGTAGCTGTCTATGTTAAGAAGTTTTTTGCTCAATATAGGCTTCTAATAATTTGGCGAATCGTCCGATATGAATCGGCTTGGTAATATATTGTTCAAATCCAGCAGCTTTCCCTTTGCGAATATCTTCTTCCAGTACAAAAGCACTGATCGCCCATACGGGTATCGTCGATGTTCGAGAATCTGCTTTCAATTGAGTCAGACCTTCATATCCGTTCATGCCTAGAAAATGAATATCAGATAATATTAAAAAAGGTTGTGTTTGTATCGCCAATCCAATACCTTCTTGAATCGTAGATGCTTCTAACAACTCAACAGATGGCAATTTCTTTTTAATCAAATGACGCATCAGTAACATATTAACTCCATCATCTTCAATATATAGAATCTGGATTTTGGTAGGTTGCATGTAATCCTTCCTTTCTAAAAAAGAAAAAGCCGAAAAAGAGGTTGTTTCACCTCTTTTTCGGCTTAATTCCAGCGCATATATAATGTCTGTATCATTACCGTATATTTATATCGTTCAGTATTCTTTATTCTTCAAAAACATATACAACCATACTCTGATCACGTTCAAAGTTCCAATCCGCATACAGGTCGACTAATTTCTTTTGTAAAATACATTCCAGATCGACGTGTTGTTCTAACAACCGCTTTTCTAGTTTACGTTTGGTTGACTTCAATATATTTTCATAACCGAGATCAATTAATTCTTTTTCAAGTAATATGGTTATACCCTTTCGAAAGATAATTAACAATCTAGGATGAACCCACCAGGAGTCGATAAAAGCAGGTGTTTTCTGAACTTCAGCAGTTACTTTCATCACTTGATCATGGATTTCATTTTTCCCTTGATAATCTTCTGTCTCCATCCAGCTAGAACCGAACAAGCCAGCGATCACGCCGGAAGAATTGTGCAAACCCCAATCATAATACATATCTGTCACTTTCAAATCTAAATGGTCATTTAAAAACACTTTAAGCTCAGGTAACATAGATTTCATAATCAGTTCTCGTGTATAACGAAAAGCTTGTTCTTCCTCTTGGCTCAATAAAAATTCCTCTACCGGACTCAAAAAGTTCCGTAAATGAATCAAAATGCAGCGATCGGACAGAACAATATGTACTGATTCTGGTCCTTTACCAAAGCGTTTTCTTAGCATTTTACTAACAAAACTGGTTGCTTGGCTTACCAATTCATTGTATTGCATACCTTTGCCTCCATACGAATATACTCCATTTTGCTCTATCATTCACATGGAGTGTAAAGATCACAATACAATAAACTCAAATGTGCATATTCAATATAATGATATTCAAAAAGGAATTAAGATTCCCTTGCTAAAGTATTATAGCATTTTACGATGTTAACCACTAGCCCATTTCGTTATTCTTCAAACGTATACATAATCATACTATGATCGTTCTCAAAACTCCAATCCACATAAAGATCAGCTATTTTTTTGTTGAAAATAGGTTCGATCTGAATTTCCTGCTCTAATAACATTTTCTCGATTTTCCCTTTAGTCATCCGTAACATATTTTCATAACCCAGACCAATCAGTTCTTTTTCCAAAAGAATAGTGGTTCCTTTACGAAGAATAAATAATGTTTTGGAGTTGATCCACCAGGAGTCCATCCATGTCGGAGGTTTTTGCAATTCAGTCGTGGCTCTTATAATCTCACGATGTAATTCTTCTTTACCTTCATAGTCTTCTTGAGTAGCATTGAAATCATAATCCAGCAATCCTACAATCACTCCCGAAGCGTTATATATCCCCCAGTCATAGTACAGATCAACGACTTTTAATTCTAACTCTTCGGTCATAAAATTTCTAAGCTCAGGCAACATCGATTTCATAATCAATTCACGCGTATAACGAAAAGCTTGTTCTTCTTCCTGACTTAGCAAAAACTTTTCAACTGGACTTAAAAAGTTTTTGAGATGTAAAATGATACATTGTTCACATAAATACACAGATACCGCTTCAGGCCCCTTACCGAAACGATTTCTTAATAATTTTGTAGTATAACTTGTGGTTTGATTAATTAATTTTTTCCGATTCAATGATTACACTCCCAATATAATATCCCAGTTCCATTCCTAGATTTGGGTATGTTACATCATTTAGTATCTGTACAATGGCTATACAGATACTTGTACATCTGATTTAAAGTAAAAGATTTGACTTGGCAAAACATCACTCCTAGTTTACTAATTCGTATTTATAGTTCCAACCATTACCGTATTTTTAATTAACTTCACTATTTTTTGGATATCATATGGCTTCGTAATATACTTTTCAAATCCTGCATTCAGTCCATTTTTGATATCCGATTCAAAAACACTTGCGCTAACTGCCCAGATCGAAGTAGGTTCTTGAACCGTACATGATTTAATTTCTTTCAAAGCTGTAAATCCATCTTGATCAGGTAATCCTATATCTAATAAAATTAACGATAATTTACGCTCTTTAGCAATCTCGATACCTTGTCTAGCCGTCGTGGCTTCAATTAATTTGAGCGAAGGTAACTTTTTCAAAAAGATATGACGCATCAAGGCTAGATTAATTTCATCATCCTCAATATAAAGAACCTCATTTTGTACTTGGTTCATATTCATCGATATGCCTCCTTTAAATAAAAATAGACCGAAGAAAAGGTAGTTTCACCTGTTCTTCGGCCTAATTTCAGCGCATAATCATGTCTGAATCATTACCGATCATATATTCTTTATCGTTATATTATTTAAACGTATACACAAACGTACTATGATCTAGATCAAAATCCCAATCAATATAAATATCCGCCAATTTTTTGTCAAACAATTGACCTAAGTTCGTATTTTTTTTAAGCAATCCTTTTTCTAACTTTCGTTTAGCGACTCTCAATTGCTGTTCATATCCCAATTTAAACAGTTCTTTCTCTAGAAGTATGGTTATACCCTTTCGAAAGATAACTAAAATTTTGGAGTTGACCCACCATGAATCAATATAAGAGCTTCTTTTTTGAACGATGGAAGTGACATCAAGTATCTGATCATGTGCTTCTTGTTTGCCATTATAATCTATAGGTTCTTCAAAATGAGCCGTATCCAAGCCAACAATAATTCCCGAAGCGTTATGAATACCCCAATCATAATATAACTCATCTACCGTTAGATTTAAATCCTCATTCAAAAAATTCTTTAATTCAGGCAACATTGATTTCATGATCAATTCACGAGTGTAACGGAAAGCTTGTTCTTCTTCTTGATTTAACAAAAATTTTTCGACAGGGCTAATAAAATTGTTGAGATGAAAAATAACGCATTTGCCTGTTACATAGACTGATATAGATTCTGGACCTTTTCCGAAGCGGCTTCTTAATAACTTGGTCGTATAGCTAGTTGCTAAACTAACCAGTTGCTGATCATTCACTAGACACGCTCCTACCTGATCCTATATCTATTCAGTTTCATTAATAAATATAGGTACTACCTTTATTTACAAACAACTTATTTTACAATTATAACCAACTTCTCTATCAAAAATATATTTATTAGAATAATTAGTTCTTTTGTACGCATAATATGAATAGTATGATCCACAACTTTTGCTCATCACTGTCTATGGTCTTATAAAGAATAGTTTAAATTGTAGGCATTACATTACCGCCAGTGACAGGAATATAAGCACCTGTAATATAACTGGCTAGATCAGAAGCAAGAAAAACTACAACATTGGCGATCTCTTGATCGGTTCCTCTGCGTTGCAAAGGTACCTGACGAATGTACGCACTATCTTGCCTTTCAGAAGGGTCTATGCCAAGATCACGCTCGCTTAATGTCCAACCAGGAGCGACTTGATTGACTGTAATCTGATGCTCGCCTATTTCTTTGGCAAGAATGCGATAAATCCCGTCCATACCACGTTTTCCAGCTACATATGCTGATTGCGTCGGTCCATTTTGCATCGCACATTCCGTATTAATCCCGATCATTCTACCGTATCGTTGCTCTATCATATGAGGAACGAATACTTTAGCTAGATGGACGGCTTGTAACACCGTTGTCTGGAATTGATCTATATAATCCTGCATATTTTGTTCTAAAATAGATGTCCATTCATACTGCGAAACAGCATTACCTACAACAATATCAGGCATAACGAAATTTGTCGATAATGTATGCTTCATTTGAACTACATCATCCATGTTCCCTATATCTGCTTGGACAATAAAAACAGAACGTCCTAGCTGCTGCAATTCTTGTTGTAACAACGAAGCTTGTTCTTGATTACGAAAATAATGAAGAATCAGATTAGCACCACTTTGAGCCAATGTACGTGCCATAACACGACCTAACTGACCTGTTGCTCCTGTGACTAATGCTGTTTTACCACTCAAATCGATCGCAATCATAACGTGCCTCCCTATACTTCTACTTTTAGCTTAATAGGTCTTAGCGTTGTGGCATAATTCATTATTTATACAGATGTTAGAAATTATAGTATAAAAATAGGATCAAGTCCAAAACCTATAGAAATGATGCTTAAACGATATAGTACGGAATTACTTTATTTGGTAAAATGATTAAGATTATCGTATTTTGCTTGGCAAAAATCATTTTTTTATTTTATGTTGCCAAACGCTTAGGTAAGATATTTTGCTTTGCAAAAATCACTTTTTTATTTGACTCGGTCGCGTTTATGGGGCCAAACGCTTAGGAGGAATGAAGTTGAATAGGATAGTTAAATTGGGGTTGTGTCATACTTTGTTGATGGGTAGTCTTATTATGCCTGTATTGCCGTTTACCTCTTCGGTAGCTCAAGCTGCTACAAGTGGTGGGGTGAGCATTATGTTGGATGGGTATGCTTTGCCTTTTCCTGTTCAGCCTGTCGCTATTAAAGGGACAACGATGGTTCCATTCCGTGCGATATCAGAAGCGCTAGGGATTAACGTACAGTGGAATCAAGCTTCCAAAACGATTACAGCTTCCAAAAAAGAAGCTTCTACTACCAAAAAAGTCGTTTTAACGATGGGCAGTACACAAGCTACAGTCGATGGCAAAACTGTTTCTTTAGCGTTAGCACCACAGACGATTAGTAACAATACAATGATTCCACTCAGCTTCTTCAGTCAGCAATTCGGAGCAGGTGTGCAATGGAACCAAGCTACGAAGACTGTCTCGATTACGTCTCCTCAAGAAGATCTGTATACGATGGGATTCTACGCATTATCTTCATATGATGAGCGTGCGATGATTCCTGATTTTGATACGATGGCATTTGGTTGGAGTCGTATTGATCTGAATGGGAAATTCACGATTGCTGATACAGGCAAAGAATATCGCTGGCCTCAATCCGCAGGTGCTGATACACCAGAGTCGATTATTCAGAATACCGCAACACAAGGCACTTCACCTTATCTGATGGTCTATGCTGTTGATGGACATGGCGAATTGACCAAGAATTTGGAAGACCTTACTTTACAGCAACAAACGATCAAAGGTATTGTCGATACCGCTACGCAAAAAGGATTTAAAGGAATTGTACTCGATTTCGAAGGCTTAGGATTAACCGGAGATAAGCTTCAAGCGCAGAAAGACTATAATGCATTTATCAAAAACATAGCTACTCAAGCTCATCAAAAAAATCTTAAATTAACCGTTGTGCTTCACCCACTTAATAGCTCTTATCAAGGATATGATTATCGCACTTTAGGTACGTTAGCAGATGATATTATTATTATGGCATATGCCTATGATAATGAAAAAAGCCCTGAACCCCTTGCCAAAGTCGATGAAGCCATCACATTAGCATTAAAACAGATCAATAAAAATAAGCTGATTCTAGGTATTTCTTTAGGTAGCGAAAATGCTGATTCGGTCAATTCCAAAATCGGTCTAGCCAAACGTTATGATCTCAAAGGCATCTCGATCTGGCGATTAGGTATTGTAGGTCAAGCTGCATGGAATACTATACATGAATCTATCGAGTTTAATTGAGCTTAATATCTATTATTCAAAAGCTTTTTCCTTATATTTAGGAGAAAGTTTTTTTATTTAAATGATTATAATACATCCATTCATTCTCACGTTGTTATATGTTATATTGATACCCGTACTTATTTTCAGATCAAATAAAAGGAGATGTTACAGTGAAAAGTATAGCTATATTTTGCGGATCAAATGATGGAGCATTATCCGCTTATCGAGAACATGCTATCGCTTTAGGGCATGAGCTAGCTAATCGTGGCATTACACTAATCTATGGTGGGGCTAGTGTAGGATTGATGGGTGCAGTAGCTGATGCTGTTTTAGAAAAAGGGGGTAACGTGATCGGAATATTACCTTATTTTCTCCAGACTCGTGAAATCGCCCATAAACATCTGACTGAATTGATCGTTGTCGATTCTATGCATGAACGTAAAGCCAAAATGGCAGAAATGTCGGATGGATTTATCGTGTTACCCGGTGGTCCTGGTACGATGGAAGAATACTTCGAGATTTTTACATGGGCGCAATTAGGATTGCATGAGAAACCTTGTGGGCTGATGAATATAGAGCATTATTATGATCCATTAGTTGCCCTTTTCGATCAGATGGCGAATCAACGATTTATGCAACAAAAGTATCGGGAAATGGTAATCGTCGATACCACTCCTGAAGGCATACTGGATCAATTTGCTCATTATAAGCATCCATCGGTCAAAACGTATCTGACTGAAGATCGTACATAAATAATGATGTATCTATAAAAATAAAGAAGCAGCATCGTCCCTATTCGGAATGATCTGCTTCTTTGTTAGATACCCTTATTGTTTTCTCCATCTCGCAATACTCCAGATGAGCAGTGACAACAGCATAAAGACTCCGCCGGATAGACTCACAGCACTCCAACCGCCGATTTTCCACATATAACTACTTACGGACGAGCCGATTGCTCCACCGAGAAATGTACTCACCATCAACACCGTATTCAGACGGCTACGTGCACTATCATTTAAAGCATAGATCCGAGCTTGGTTAGAAACTTGTGCTCCTTGCACGCCTAGATCCAGTAGGACGATTCCGATCATAAGACCGATTAAGCTACCACCCCACCAGCCGAAAAAGGCAAAGGAAATCAGCGTGATCGTTATCATACACCCTATAATCCATTTGGGTTGTATACGATCTGCAATACGTCCCACTACAGGAGCACCTAATGCACCGACCACGCCCACCAGTCCGAATAAGCCTGCAATCTGACTACTATAATGATAAGGCTCTCCTTCAAGGTAAAAGCTAAGTGATGTCCAGAATACACTAAATGAAGCAAAATTCAGCGCACCAATCAGTGCACCTTCACGTAGCACAGCATACTGGCGAATCAATCCACCCATGGATACGACCAGTTCGTGATATGTCGATTTCATCAATGGCTCTACATGAGGTAATTTGCGTCGTAAAACGAGAAACAGGATGAACATTAAGATTGCTGCTATACCATACATCCAGCGCCATCCCCATGTGCCACCGATTAATCCTGAGATTGTTCGAGCTAGCAAGATGCCGAATAATAATCCACTCATCACGGTTCCGATTACTTTACCCCGCTGTTCTGGTGTAGCCAGTTGAGCTGAGAAAGGAACTAGAATCTGTGGAACAACAGTAGTCAGCCCTATCGCAAAGCTAGCAATATACATCCACACAATATGAGTAGAAACTGCCGCCGCTAACAGCGAGATCGTAACCAAAATCAACAAGGTTGAAATAAGCTTACGTCGCTCTCGAATATCACCTAAAGGTACAAATAGCAACATCCCTAACGCATATCCAATCTGTGTAAACGTAGAGATATATCCTGCTCGATCCCGACTAATACCGAATGAAGTCGCCATATCTGCAAGCAGTGGCTGATTATAGTATAAGTTAGCCACTGCTAACCCTGACGCAATCGCCATAATCCATAATAAACTTTGGCGGAGCACAAATGGTTGTGATTGTTCTGTATTCATAAGCGACCCCTTTATATTCATTTTCGCTTTATGATTATACCTTATAATTCAATTAATGATATTCAAAATTTGGTATATCCTTTTACAGTCCAAACAAAAAACTATATTCTACATAGCGCCATCTCAAACGCTATCTGAATATAGTTTTAATGATTCTATAATTTTGAATATGAAAATAATCGAGAATTAGGCTAGCACCTGAGCCACACTCACTTTGTCTCCTGCACGATCTGCTGACAACATCTCTGCCTCAACCAATTGTAATGAACGAAGTGTACTTTCAGGTGTTGCTTGTAACATCGGTTGCCCCTCTATGAGACATTCTATAAAATAACGAAGTTGACGATAATATCCTCGATCTGATGATAATTCAGCAATATAACCTGCACCATTATTCGGATTAACTTGTACGATATCGTTGATAAAGACAAGATTACCTTGTTCAAAATTGACCCGATAGCTCATCTCAAATCCATAATCCCCTTGTAGTGTCCAATCGACTTGAGCGTTAACCACTTTGCCATCTGCATAGATATAATTGGTCGATACCACATCATATCCGCTACCTGGAACAACATTTCGTGCTATCGAAGAGACATGCTCGGGCAAGCCAAAAATCCATTGAATCATATCGACATCATGAATATGCATATCTAGCATCGCTCCACCACTACGCTCTTTCTCGACAAACCATCCTTTAGGTGTTGCTCCGCCACGGAAAAATGTAGCACTGATCACTTGCCCTAACGATTGCTCGGTCACCACTTTTTGTAAATATTCATAAGCAGGCCAGAAGCGCAGACATTGCCCGATCATCAACTGCTTCTGATGAGCATGAGCCGCATCTACCATTTGTTGACCAGCAGACGTATGAATCGCCATCGGCTTCTCACAGAATACATGGTATCCACGGGCAAGAAGATCGCAAGCAATCGGAGCATGCAGGTCTGTTGGTAAAGTCAGATCAATCACATCCAATGACTCATCAGCCAGCATTTTCTCCAAATCATCATATAAATGGTAAGCCGATAGATCCATTTCTGCGTGATCTGTATCTGTTGCTATATTACCTGTCACGTTCTCATACTTTAATTCTTCAATACGTATATCGCAAATGGCTACAAGCTGTACATCTACACCTTCTGCTGCGAGCCGAACATAATTTTCAAAATGCATATGTCCCATCATTCCAAAACCAACCAATCCTACTTTAACCATAATTGACTCCTCCTTTATGCTAAAATTGCATCCATTGAATAAGACGTATTGTAAATGATTTGATTCGAATGGTATTTGTAGGCAGGGATCATTTCAGCAGTCACATAGTTGGTATAGCCTATTTTACGCAGAGTGGCAACAACAGCAGGATAATTAACATCACCAGCCAGCAAATCAACAAACCCTGCAAGTCCACCTACTTCACGTCGATAGTCTTTGAAATGTACCTTTTTGATATATTGCCCTAGAATCGCTATCCAGTGTTCAGGATAACCTGAATAGACTACATTGCCGACATCGAAATAAGAGCCAACATAATCAGAATGAATCTCATCTAGAAATGTTTTCATTTCAAGCGGTGAAAGAAAAAACTTATTCCATACATTTTCAATACCGATCTGTACACCGACAGCTTGCGCTTCTTTGGAGAGGGTACTAATTGCTTCAAGTGCTCGCTCGTAGGCGATATTATAAGCAACAACAGGGTAATCAGGGATAAAGTCTACTCCCACACCTCCGGGAATCACTAGAATCGTATCTACGTCTAGTGCGGCGGCTACTTCCAATTGCTTACGACAAATATCGATAGCTTGCTGACGAGTCGCTGGATCATCGCTAGTCATCGCATATTCCCAATATAGCCCTGTCGCTAATCCACTAATTTCTAAGCCTTCACTTGCCACTGTTTCACGAATCGCTGACAATTGTGAATCGGTAACATCTAGCCCTAATTCTCCTTCAGCATTAAGTGATAATTCGATCCCTGCAAAGCCTGCATCTTTTGCGATGTGTGCGCATTCTGCAATACTTAATTGATCCGAGAACGACCAGATATTAATTCCTTTTTTCACAATACCGCCTCCGATAGATAGTTGTTAATTACGAAGCAGAAAGGCTATAGATTTATTGATATATCAAGTGATTAACGTTATTCTATCAACAATAAGAGCAAATAGATTTAGAAGAAGGAGAGGTTTTTGTGGACAATTCCGGTTTTTCGCATCCGATGTTTTATCGTAAACAGCGCCTTGCTCCAATAGAACAATGGTCACCGAATATTCATTATGCTCAGCATCAGAAGTTACCTACAGGAATATTAGATCAGCGCATCATTTATGATTTTGAACTGTTATATGTACGTAAAGGGGAAGCAGTTACTCATTTTGAAGATGATAGTATTGTGATCCCAGCAGGGCATTTGTTATTGATTCCAGCAGGTGTTGCTCATCGTAACGAAGTCAGGTCTACGCCGAATGCCCATTTTATTGGTATTCATTTTGACTTTTTTCATGAGCTTCAGATTATACGAGATGAAGATTTAATCGTGAACGAACATAAGATTATTGATACCAAATTTGCAACTGAAGCGATAGCTGAAGGATTCGAGCCTCTTTCCAGTCAGCGTCTATATCTGCCTTCTCCCTCATGCGTGCAATTGATCGAACAACTGGTTCAAGAATTTACGATGCGTCCACCGGGTTATCTACTGGTCTGCAAAGCCTTATTACTACATATTCTCGGTCTACTTCTTCGATCTCAGAAATCGTATAATCATATGAAACCACCTGTACAAGGAGATCGAATCTTAGACATCATGAATCAGATCGAACTTTATCCTGCGGATCATTGGAGTAATGCTAGACTTGCCCATGAACTTAATATGAATGAGGATCATATGATCAAAGTATTTAAAAAAGTGGCGGGTATGCCTCCTGGAGAGTATGTACAGATGTTACGTCATCGTGAAGCAAGGCGATTATTGCGAGAAACCAACGGATCTATCGAAGAAATAGGGCGACAAGTCGGTTATCACGATATTCATTATTTCAGCCGTATTTTTCGTAAAAGTGAAGGCATTCCTCCGCGGGCTTATCGTAATTTGTCACGGATATTGTAATGTCCTCTCGGATATTAATGCACTCTATGATTAAGACAACTATGATGAGCGTATACATATCCAAATCAAGCACAAAAACGGCTACCTTGTAAGATAGCCGTTCTCAGGTAAAAATTATATAGGATTCACACACTACTTCTATCAAACAGATACTTACAACTTAATAACCAATCTTAATGCTCTCATTCTCAACAGCTACGCCCTGCGATAACGTTAACGACAGACGTTGTTCTTCTGAGAAGCCAATCGTTTCCCCATGCTCTAAAGTCACATCGTAACTAATAATGTAATCGACAATCATCATCGTAAATTCAAAGACATCACTTAGTGGATGCTCGGAATGAATGATTTCGATTTCGTATTTTCCGAAATTTTGCAGACCTCTTGTATATGCAGAGCGACCTTGCTCATCTTGATATAATCCGATAAAGACCCATAATTGTACAGGTAATTCTTCGTCTTTCAACATTTGAGCACTTTCGACATAGCTCTCCGCAGACACGACCATCGGTTGCATATAGAACGCTAAAGCATCTTTCATCTGCATCAGACTGCTTACGATTTGTGTAAAGAGTAAATGCCCTGCAATCGGATTCGGTGCACCGGATACACTTACGATCACATGAGAACGATGAGTCGCTACCACTTGCTCTGCTTCTGGCCATAGCAGATTATACTGACAGCATTCTTCTACTTCACGGTTAGGAATCGGTGCTGGCATATGAGCAACCACCACCTGCATCCCTTCCACTTCAAAAACGATATTTTCTTCATTCGGCTGATTTTCAATCACGATTTCTGCATCTTTATGTAAATAACTTATAAAGGATTCCCAGTCACAAGTCTCACTGCTGAGTAAGGCAAATCCAAGCAACATCGGTGTCTGCCACGAATCCGCTTGATCTGGCAATGCGGTCGACATCGGAACGATATTATTATATTCTGAAGATGATGTTGTTTCTTCTTTATTTTTACGAAATTTATCAAAAATACCCATAGTGTGATACTCCTTCGCAGATCGTATAGTGGTTCGATTTCACAAAATATAAACCTGTGCATATTGTAGCAGGAATGCGATCAATATTCACTTGTGTTCCTTTATTTGATATAGATGCACTCATAATGATATAAAAAAAGAAGAGCAATCTGCTCTTCTTTTAGCGTACGAATGAAAGTCTAATGATTGTGCTACAATTACTCAGCATTCTCAAAAGCAGCTTCAACTTGTGGAATAATATCATCCCAGCTCGCATCAGGTAATTTACTTATCGTTACAAAATCACGCATCCCAAAAATATTATCAACACCGTCGATACTGATCAATGCGCTTGCTAGTGGATGATCTGTGCTATCACCTGCTTTAAGCGAAGTGCTAGCTGGACCTTCAAAGATATGTTGATTGGCATTAATTTTGACCGCGTTCGGGTTAGGTGTGTTCTGGATACTCATTTCGATAGCCATAGGGTAATTCCTCCTGATAGTTGGATTAGGGAGTAGATGTTGGTACTAAACAGATCATCTTACTTGGTATCGTAAGATTCCCATTTTGCTTTTAACCAGTTGTCGAACTCTTCGCCTTTTTCGCCTTCATACGTGTTGTAGATATCTGCACGCATTTTTTGCAATTTCACTTTGAAATCTTCAAAGCTATGATCTTTAGGCAAGCTCTTTTTGATACGAATCAATGTTTTAGTTAATCCTTTGAACAATTCAGGCTTCGCTTTAGATGGTTGTTGTACATCTTGTCCTAGACCTCGCAATTGCTTATACGCTGCATCTTGCACAGCATATACTGGATCATTGTTCATCATATGCGTAAGCAGATCAATAATCGGCTGGTGGTTGTATTGTCCTAATTCATTGACAGCGTTTAGACGCTCCTGCCAATCGGATTTGCGGTGAGCCGCTTTTTTTAATTCTTCATAATTTTCTGGTAATTCAAATGACGTACTTTCGAAATGTGATTCTTCTGTCAAAACATTCAATCCCCTTCTATTTTCAAATCCCGTTACTCTTTATTATAATTCAGCTTCTATCTCGATTGAAAGACATTTCGCTGAAAATAACAGTTAATCTGTACTTTTAGTGGTCGGTGTAGACTTGGAATTGCCTTTTTTATCTTTGTCTGCTCTTGTTGCATAAGGTTTAGGTGCACTTTTGGTTTTTTTAGCGCTAGCTTGCCAGCGATTCCAACCTTTTTTGCCCGTTCCGCGACCTGTTCCACCTTTGCTTTTTGCGTTAGCCAAAATATCACTCCGTTAGATGTAATACATAAATCTGCCTGTACGTACAGACATCCCTATGCTTCTTTGTTCTATTGTATCAAACCCTGCCCTATATCACCACCAACTGGAAAAACAAACATCACTTATGTTAAATTTAATATTGATATGTTGAGGCGAATATTAAAGGTTATGGAATAGGAGATATATAGGCATGCGCAAAGTAGGATTATTTATTTATTTAATTCCCATCATTGTGATCAGTATGATTGCATGGAATGATTATGCCGGCGGAATCGAAGAATTGCAAAACAATCCGTCTGCTGTACATGATATCTTTTATTTGGATCAAGGTCGAAAAATAGTAAGTATTGCGGATGGTGAAAAAGGTCTGCGAGGGATGATCTATAATGTAAGCAATCATCAATTGGAGAAAGAAATCCCGTTCGTTTCCGATATATTCAAAGACACTGCTGTCGCTTATCAGAATAAGCAATTGGTTGTTGCAACAAAAGACAGTAATGATGTTCTGTCTGTTCATTTGATTGATGCCGATGGAAATAGTAAACAACTGAATCGTAATTCATTGAAAGTGAACGACTATTTGAAAAACAGTACATATACATGGCGTAACCGACTGATCGTGATCAATGATGATTGGACGAATAAAAATCAAACAGCTTCCATGTCCGAAATACAAAATGGACAACTACATTCTGTCGATTTGAGCGATCCTTCTTTGTTGCCTGCTAGACCTACTTCTATAGATGCTAGTTCTAATAGCTTTGAAAGTGATGTCGCCATTCCGATGCTGGTAGCTACGCTTAAAGATGGCACTTCTGCTTATATCAGTGGTATTTTGGATGATCAGTATCGCCCTGCTATCTATCTTGCTAAAGCTGATCAAACGAGCTTTGAAGCCGAAAAACAAGCTCAACAACAGTTTGTGCAACATTTCCAAGCGAATCCAACACGTTTATTACAAGTAGAAAGCGATAATCCAAAACAAGTTCGTTTTTACAATCAAGCAACAGATCAAATAGGCGCATTACTGCCTACGCCTCAACCTGTGTATCAAGCTCAGATCGTATTGCTGAATGATCAGGAAGTGCTTATAACAGGTTCAACAAACAAAAATGAAGCGGACGGCAAATTAATAGGTTATATTTATAATGAAAAAACAAAACAATTTACAGATATCGCTCCACTTCTCACTAACAAAACCTATGATCAATTAACCAATGTCAATTTCACCTTCTATAAAGAAAATACGACCACACCACTTTATTATTCAGATACCGATGCTTCGGCAGGTTGGTTCGATCCACAAAGTAATACCGTTACCCAGATGACAACAGCTGAAGTAGAGCAATGGCAAGGAAATGATCCTGCTAAGCAAAAGTCGTGGCATGGGTTTCTAGCATATCTTTTGGAAGGTGGTCCGATTATATTTAATCTATTGATATGGTTGCTTATTCCTTTGATTTTATTGATCATTCCGCTCATTATTCATTTCGTATTACGTAGACGCAAAGCCAAGCAACTTCAGACAGGAATCGTAACGCAAGCAACGATTATTGCTCGTATGGAGACAGGAACCTATATCAACGATCAACCGCAAGTTCGATTTACTGTTCAATTCGAAGATGAAGGTGTATTACGTAAATTAGATATCAAAAAAGTAGTTGCTTACCTACAGATGCCATCGATTGGCGATTCTGCGATGATCAGCTATGATCGCCGTAAACAGACAGCTATTTTTCTAACAACCGAAGATATTCCAGCACAACCACCATCTCAAATCCTTTATAACGCTGTGCTTCAAAAAATTGATACTTATGATCCAGTCAATCGAGGTCAAGCATTATTGCTACATTTTGAATTGGATGGTCAGACTTATTCTGTTCCGGTAGTACAACCAAGTGGATTCCACTATCGTCTAGGCGACCAAGCGAATCTGATCCAAATTGGAGGTATGACTCGTCTACTCAGCTATGGTGTACTGACTGATTTGAACAAAACAGACGAGCTTACACTACAAGGTGAAATTATTGGTATTCAGTCTTTTCCCGTTCATATTCAGCAACGGCAATTGATGCTGTTGGAAGTATTAGTAACTCAAGACAACCAACGTATTCAGAAGGTCAGCAGTCAATATGTGCCTGCACAATTAGCTTTGTCTGTCGGCAATCAACTTCCAGTGACTGTAAAGCAAAATGAATTCCAACGTGATCTACGCTTGATGCAAGGCAAGCAAGGAAGTGCTCAAGTCATCGCTGTAACCTTTAATGGAACTACAGGAGAGCGCCCAATCGCACGCATCACGGCACAGCGTGGTGGTTCAGAGTATGTATTAGAACAATCGATTGAACCTGTGTATGGCGTAGAAGTAGGCGATGAATTGTGGATTGCTTATGATGAACAGACACGAGAAGCGATGATTGTGAAGTATGCTTCGATGTAGATAGATTTTAGACAAATTAAGAATATAAAATAAAAAACCTTCTTCTTTGCATGTGCAGAGTGAGAAGGTTTTTTTTATACTATCATTTTAACTAAACGTAGCGAAATAAGCTTTGGATAAAAACAACATAGCTACCATCACTAGACTAGCTATGACATAACCTGATGTTCCTTTGGCTCCTTCTTTTTTCAAAAACAATCCGCCTACTGTCGTTCCGAGTAAAAGTATCCCAGGACTTGCGATTATCAACGCTAATAAAATACCCGTCAAAGGAAATCCGTGTGCAAAATAATGACTCACTTGAATAAACATAAATACAACAGATGCTAAATGAAATAGCGCTACTGCTCCCCACAACCACTTAAACCATTTCATCATATTTATTCCTCAATTCATTATTTACAAATATATTCGATTTTTAAATACATTTATTACTAATAATTTATTTTTTCTCCTTTTTTTCATTTGAAAGGCTCCACCTTTTGAATACCGATTTGCTTGATAATTTCGTTAACTCGCTCTATATACTGTTGACTCTCTGCATCTATTTTCTCATCTGTATAAGGAAGTTGAGCGCCTAATTCTTTAATTTTGAAAAGCTTCATGATATACAAAATACGCTGTTCACATTCCATAGAGGGTTTCTTTTGTGTGATCGCTGCATCTATCGTTTTGATGTTTAATGTCTCACCTTTTACAAAGCGGTCTTGTACATTGTGCTTCACTTTCACTACAGCTTCTTCGCCTGTCTGGAGTGCATCGTTTATCCATTTCATAGCTTGATCGTAGACATCTGACTGTCCTTCTTCACGAGCGATTCGTGCTTGCAAAATCAATGCATGCTCTACCCATGTCCAATAATCATAATTTTCTGCAAACGGAATCTGGGACAGTTCATCCAGTAACTCTTTGATCTGTGGCTTCTGATCGCTTTGAGTGATATATAAGAGATAACTTAATTTCACCAATGCCGCCAGATACGCTTTTTGGATCTTTTTATATTTGGCTGGAATCTGCTCTATGTATGAATGTAGTTCTGCTTTCTTTTCGATACGGGTAAATACTTCTTTTAATTGCATCGTAATCCCCTCCATCTGAAATATAGCTTTATTATATTCTAGTTGCTTCCACTTCTTCATGATCTTAACATAAAGCCACAACCTTTTCTCGAAACAATGTGAGAAGGTCGTGGCTCTATTGGTTGTTATATTTGCTAATTATCGTTGTGCGATATAAAGATAGTATACCTGATCTAGTCGAAAATTATACTTTGCAGAAAGCGATCAATTGTTGTAATTCTTCTGCTAACTGTGATAGATGACGAGCAGATGAAGCTACATCTTCCATTGTAGATAACTGTTCTTCACTAGCCGCATTCATTTCATCAATACCCGCAGAACCTTGCTGTGATAGTGCACTTAAATGTTCCATCGCTTCGGCAACTTTTTGAGTTTCTTGAGTGGCATTATTGATTAATGTATTTGTTGAATTGGTTTGTTGGACAGTTGTATTAATAGATTGCTGAATCGCTTCAAATGCAACTGTGACCCGTTGTCCTCCATCAATACTAGCTTGAACACTGTGTACAGAACCTTTTGCTTTATCGACAGCACTTTGACTTTCTTGTTGTACATCTTTGATCAAGCTAGTAATTGTAGTGGAAGAGCTCGCTGAACTTTCAGCCAGTTTACGGATTTCATCAGCAACTACGGCAAATCCTCGTCCAGCATCACCTGCACGCGCGGCTTCAATAGAAGCGTTAAGTGCTAATAGATTGGTTTGTTGAGCGATCTGCTGAATAGCGGAAGAAGCAAATCCAATCTGCTCTGATTTCGCATTTAGATTCGTAAGCACATTTAATGTAGAATGAATATCGCTTGATAATTGTTCAATACGATTTGTAATATCTCGTACTTCATCAATTCCTTTTTCAGCAGTTTGTTGCATGTTTTCGGTCATTTCGCCCACTTGTTGGCTCGTATGAGAGATTTGATCCATCTGACGTGCCATTCCATTTACCGAATCTGTCACTTGAATAACTGTTTGGGTCTGGGAGGTAAAGCCAGTTGCTAATTCGCCAGAAGACGTAGCAATATGAGAAGAAGCCTGTGCTGTTTGCTCTGCACTAGCGGTTAACTCTTCCGAAGATGCAGACAGCGTCATTGCACTTTCATCTACACTTTTAATAATTTTACGCATACTTGCTATAAGCGTATTAAAAGCGGTAGCAACCTGACCAATTTCATCTTTTGCCTGGTAATCTGCTGCTGTTGTAAGATCCCCTTGAGCCGCTTGATTCATCAATTGTTGAACTTTACGTAATGGACGTGAAATAAGTAATGCAATCCATAAGCCGACTAACAAAGACACGAGCAATCCAATAATAATAAAAGTAACCATAACTATAGTAGACCGACTATACGTATTATCAGCCGTAACTTTACTTTGATTGGCTTCATTTACCATACTGGTACGCAAAGTATCTAAATATTTATTCAAAGTAATACGTGTATTTTCTAAATCAGTGTAATTTGACTGAGCAGTCGTAAGATCGCCTGCACCTACCGCATCTAAAATATTCTGCCGAGCGTCTGAAAATGCTATATTTGTTTCTGTAAGATTAGCTAAATTTTGCTGATTTTCAGGACTAAGAGTCGTTTGTTTAAGCAATTCGTATTGTTTACCTGTATCCGAAGCTGTCGTAGCCACTTCTTTTATCAATGTTTCTCTTTCCGTCATATCTGTTGTACGCGTAAGTATTAATAGGCGTTTGGCATTGTTACTATAATTAATAATAATCTGATCCATAGCCATCACAGGTTTCATATTTTTCTCGTACATATCTGTTGCAATGTTAGACATTTGTTTTGTTGAAGTCGTACCGTTAAAGCCTAAAGCAAGCAATAATAGTAGATTAATAATAATTAAAATTACAATTTTGGTACGAACACTTAGATTCTTCATATTCAATAAACCCCTCTGAAAGTTTTTTAGTTTTTATTAGTAATGCCTGATTGTGTATTACTTCATATCACCAACCTCTATCTATGATGTTTATCTAATTAGAATTTTGAAGTATATCGTTATTCAAACTAATGACTTAGCAGCTTAAATTTTGATCAATTAAGACTTTAGCAATACATTAGCTTCAAATTTAATTATAGTTATATGTCGGTAGTACTAATTTAAATATGTATAGCAAATCCACCATTTGTTGTAAAAAATATTATTTTGTCGTTTATTGACGAATAAAAGCACAAAAAAACTCCTTAATCATAAGGAGTTTTTTTGTGCTTTTATTTTTTATAGATTAACTATTGAATTTAAACCATCACTTTACAAATATCGTTCGTAAATTCTACTGGATCTTGTACCGGTAGACCTTCGATCAACAATGCTTGATTGTATAGTAAGTTCGTATACAAGTTCAACTTGTCTTTATCGTTTTCAAGCGCATTTTTAAGTGATTGGAATACATCATGGTTTACGTTGATTTCCAATACTTTATCAGCTTTCACACCGCCACCATCTGGCATTGCTTGAAGAATTTTTTCCATTTCAATCGATAGCTCGCCTTCTGTAGATAAGCAGACAGGGTGCGATCTTAGACGTTTGGATGCTTTGACATTGGATACTTTACCTGCCAAAGTCGCTTTCATCGCTTCAAATAGATCTTTATTTTCGTTTTCTTCTGCTTCTGTGGTTTGATCTTTCTCATCTGGTTCGATTCCAAGATCGCCACTAGATACAGATTTGAATGCTTTATCTTTGTACGTGTTGATCATTTTAATAGCAAATTCATCAATATCATCTGTAAAGTATAGAATTTCATACCCTTTATCAGATACCATTTCAGTTTGCGGTAATTTCTCAATACGTTCAATCGATTCACCTGCTGCATAGTAGATGAACTTCTGATCTTCTGGCATTCTGGATACATATTCGTCCAGTGTTACTAATTTCTTCTCATGGGAAGACGCAAACAACAGAATATCTTGCAAATCTTCTTTGTGCATACCATATTCGTTATAGACGCCGAATTTCAATTGTCTGCCGAACGATTGGTAGAACTTCTCATAGTTCTCACGCTCTTCTTTGAGCATCGATTGCAATTGACCTTTGATTTTGTTTTTGATATTTTTAGCGATTAATTTCAATTGACGATCATGTTGTAGCATTTCGCGTGAAATGTTAAGAGATAAGTCTTCCGAATCGACCATCCCTTTCACGAAGCTAAAGTAATCAGGCAATAGATCGCTACATTTATCCATAATCAATACGCCATTAGAGTATAGTTCTAAGCCTTTTTCATACTCTTTGGTGTAATAATCAAACGGTGTATTTTCTGGAATAAATAGAATCGCATTATAGACAACAGCTCCATCTGCGCTGATATGAACATGCTTCAGTGGTTTGTCAAAACCATAACGTTTTTCATTATAAAAGTTCTCGTAATCTGCGTCGGTTAGCTCGCTTTTGTTTTTGCGCCAGATCGGAATCATACTGTTAACCGTCTGTTCTTCTGTGTATTCTACATATTCTGGTTCAGCATTTTCGTCCGTGCTTTCTGTTTCTACAGGACGACTGCCGCTGATATCCATTTTGATCGGGTAACGGATAAAGTCAGAATATTTCTTAATGATCGCTTTTAGACGATATTCTTCCAAATATTCATCGTATTGATCATCTTCTGTATTTTCTTTGATTTTGAGCGTAATCACGGTTCCTACAGTATCTTTCTCTGTTGGTGTGATTGAATAGCCTTCTGTTCCTTCAGAATGCCACAGGAACGCTTGATCACTACCTAACGCTTTACTCGTTACAGTTACTTCATCTGCCACCATAAACGCCGCATAGAAGCCTACACCGAATTGACCAATAATATTGTGACCGTCTTTTGCTTCATTTTCCTTTTTGAAAGCAAGCGATCCACTTTTGGCGATAATTCCTAGATTGTTCTCAAGGTCTTCTTCGGTCATACCAATCCCTGTATCAGCAATTGTTAACGTTCTAGACGCTTTATCCGCAGATACTTTGATATAATAATCTTCTTTGTGGAATGTCAAAGAATCATCGGTTAATGCTTTATAGTAAATTTTATCAATCGCATCACTTGCATTAGAGATTAATTCGCGCAAAAAGATCTCCTTTTGCGTGTAAATAGAGTTAATCATCATTTCTAATAATCGTTTGGATTCCGCTTTAAATTGCTTGGTAGTCATGAAAAGTAAGTCTCCCTTCGATTCTGCTTTTTTTAGCACTCTGACAATACGAGTGCTAATCGCTACCTTTTATATACCATATACTGATTTTGAATGTCAATTCTTATCACTTAATTTGTTTCTTATATCTGGCAGTAGTATGATAACAACATACATAAGATGTTCTTACTATACACATATGAAGATAAGGAGCGAAATTATATATGTCTTCCTTTTCCAATTTGCTTGATTTGAAACCTTTATCTGGATTCGACTGGTCTTGTTTCAATGGGAATATTGCAACCGCTATCTCTTATTTTGGTAACGATTACTTACACGCTTTTCAGCAGTCATGGACGTTTTCACGATTCGATCAACATGATCTTCCTTATCATTCGCTAGGTCAAGAAACCTATACGTATGAAGAGATTTTAAAATATGCCAATGTAGATTCTATGCTTCATCGTAATATCGCTTTACCGGATGCACTCCACAAAATTCATCAAGAACTTGAAGCAGGTCGACCTGTATTGGTTAAATGTGATGCATTCTCTTGCCCATGGTTTCCTGATAATTATCATACTCTGCATAACACACATTTTTTTATTATTGTTGATTATGATGCACAGACGGATGTATTCTCTTGCACAGATGTCTCCTATATGACTCATAATTATAAGCAAAGTGTAGCTGATTTTAGTCAGGGCTTTCTTAATGAAGTGATGACATTCTCGCCTACTACTCGTACTGCTCATACTGAAGAGATGGATATAGATTCATTATTACTGAATATTGCCAAAACCAATCTTGGGCTCCAACCTCAAAGCTATTCTATTTTTGATTCGATGCGTACATTTGCTGATCGATTCGAAGAATGTTATCAGTTAGCGGTGACAGAAATAAACCAATTCGATCTGGGTGCTGCTAATAAGTTACATCTTGAATTATTGTATATTATTCAAGCCCGTATGCAGTTTTTGAGATGGTTAGAACATTATGCGGATACTGAAAATGTAAATATACAACGTATACGAGCCGCTTTTGAACAATCTATCAAAAGTTGGTCGATTGTCCGTATGATGTATCTCAAATTATATGAACCCAAATCTAACAAAGAACATATCTTTAGTACATTGCCTGAAAAGATTAAAGCGATTGCCGCAATGGAAGAAGATATCGCCTATACTATTTTGCATATGGAACAGATGCGAGTACTTAACCTCAAGCTATCTCCAGCTCATACTTCTATCGGGTAGCAGGTCTGTCTCTCCCGTCAAAAAACACAAAAAAAGAACTGCCCTTTGCGGAGCAGTTCTTTTTTGACATATTATCGTTTATCGTAAATCTTCCCAATCGCTGAGTGCTTCTTCAATCACTCGTTTGCGTAAAGGTTTACTGATATAGGCGTTCATTTTAGATTCTGAAAGTAAATCTACATTCAGAAGATCAGTAGAACAAGCAATAATATAAGGCTGTTTCTCATTTTCTGAAATGGCGGATCGAATCTGTTGAACAGCTTCAATCCCACCCAATTCTGGCATACGCAAATCCATAAATATCATATCGTATGAATGTTGTGCAGCCAGTTGTACAGCTTCTTTACCATGCCTTGCACCTTTGACTTTATGCCCTAATTTCCTCAACATTTCCATTAACACATAACGGTTAATATCATTGTCATCAGCAATCAAGATCTCAAGGTTTTTTGTTGTCATATATTCGGAAGAATAGACCACCTCTCTAATAAACCTGGTGATACATCTATCCGATCGTTAACCTGCTTTTTGATGTTGTTTTTTGTTCTTCACTTTGAGTGAAGTATCAATATCTTTGAAGCCGATAAATTTCTTTGTATCTTCATTCCAAATACGGAAACGTAACGACTGCAAGCTAGTCAATAATGTAATTGTCTGTACATCTTGCAATACAGGACTTGTATTATGCGCGGACTCCAAGAAGTAATTGGGTACACGTGAGCTTAAATGATGAATATGGTGGAAACCGATGTTACCGGTAATCCAGTGCAATACTCTAGGAAGTTTGTAGAAAGAGCTACCATGCATAGCCGCTTTAACATAATTCCAGTTTTCTTCTTCTTCAAAGTAACTTTCTTCAAACTGATGCTGTACATAGAACAACCAGATACCGCCTACACCAGACATAAAGAAGATTGGACCTTGAATCATTAGAAATGCTTGCCAACCGATTCCCCAGCACAGCAAACCGATAATCACAACAAGCGCTACGTTAACCATATACGTATTCATACGCTCTTTTTTCGGAGCACCTTTACGGTTAAAACGGTAGATCAATAAAAATGTATAAATAGGACCGATCGTAAACATAATCATCGGATTACGATACATACGGTACACCCAACGACGTAATGGAGATAATGCTAAATATTCGTTCACAGTTAATGTCCAGATATCGCCTGTTCCGCGTTTATCTAAATTACCATTAGTTGCGTGATGCATAGAGTGGCTATAGCGCCATTGATCATAAGAACATAAAGTCATAATACCTGTAATGTTACCTACAATAGTATTTGCTTTACGGTTTTTGAAAAAGGAACGATGACAGCAATCATGAAAAATAATAAAGGTGCGAACTAAGAATCCGCCAGCAAGTACCATAATAGGGATAGTCAACCAGTAGGATACTGATAAACTAAGGTATGCAAGATACCATAGACCGAAAAATGGAACAAGTGTATTAATCAGTTGCCATACACTGTATTTCGTGTTTGATTTCTCATAGGGAGCTAAACTTTTACGCCAATTGTCTTGATCTTTCGTCACACGCGCAGTGGACATATTTGGGTGCTTCCTCTCTTGGGATCGATTCGTAACCTACTTCACAATGATTCCACAGTAGTCACTCATGGAACCCCCGAGAAAGATTAAGTTATCACATAGGGCTTTTTGAACATTTTCGAAAAATTAGTACCTGCCTATATACTCTATTGTATTACGTTACATAGGTGCTTGTAAACCAAGCTAGCTCTTTTCACAGGATATCCATACAATATGTCTAAAAACCAAACTTTTACATATTCACATATATACATAACAAAAAAAGATTATTCAAAGAACAGCATTTTCTGCTGATTCTCTAAATAATCTTTGGTCAATTGCTTCTTACACACGAAGCTATTTTGTGTACCATTACCCGGGAAATATAGAATTCATTATACGATCTGCCCATTACTTCTATACTACTTATACAAGTATTAGAAAGCTCAATAACTTACTCCTGTTTCTTTATTCATTTTATTACAAGTCTTTGTGCATATTGATCATGACAAATTAACTTTAGAGCTAACTAATCCTTACATCTTCAAAATAAATATAGTTCTTTTGTAGGGATAAATCGTCCAGCTAAAGTTATAAAGAGCCATAAAAAGAATAGACAAAACAAAAAGACCTCATAAAATCAGGTCTTTTTGTTTTGTTATTCCATTTTTTACGTAATTTCAATTTTGAATCTACCTTCTGTTTCTAAAGTAGCATTTACAAAATAGAATAAAAATGATTTTAATTTTACTCATTTTATTCTTTAAAATGCTATGTCATTCTTCGCTTTCCTTATTTAATTTGAAATGAAGAACTTTACATATTATTGACTTGACTATTCAAATTTGAGACTCTATAGTTATTTATTGTAATTAAATACATAATTTTTACATTTTTATCTCAGTCATTTTTTCTGCTATTTGTTCTCTTTTTGAAGCGGTTCAATATGCAAATATTCGAACTCCACATGACAGCCATCTCCTTGTGGGCTACATGCATATACACCACATTGAAAAGGCGTTTGATCATTTTGATCATCAAACAAATGAGCGATCCGTATTTGATTCCATTTCAGTTCTGAAGCATCATCTTGTTCTTGTTCGGCATATTCAATTGTGTAATCACCCGCTTCACGGCGAATACGAAATAAAAGTTCGGTCTCGCCTGCAACAAAGTTTTGGGTAGACCAATCTGAATATCCATTGTTGGTAACAACGGCACCTAACTTGGCATGACCATCTGTTTCAAATTCTACAGAAGTCTTAAGCCAGCAATGTTCTGAAAAACGAATCATCAATCCAGCTTGATCATATTGGTGAACTGGATATGTACGCACTTTCGTTGTCATAATCATGTCACCTGTCATCTCGGCAAATAGAAAATGTCCGTTGTCTACTCGAAATCCATAATGTGTTTTTTGCCAGAAATCAGTTTTCGCTAATGGTTTGAAAGTAAGGACTTGTTTCTCTGAAGAGACTTCCCATTCTTCAGGTGGACAGTGCCATTGCAGTCGTTCATCCATAGCCTTACCTTGAAAGTTTTCTAATAGTTGACTCATTCCCTATCACTCCTTATTCGATGAATACATAGATGGCAGTTTCTGTACAAGATCTGCCTTCATTCATTATGTTGATCATAGATGGAAATTTCAAGTGTATTTGATTATTTATGGAAGGGTGATGATGTTGAAAAGGATTTTTGGATTAAGTTGTGGCTTTTACTTTCTAATCGGAATTACCAGTGTTTTGTTAGGCGCTCTGCTGCCCGTTATTTTGCCTCACTACGGTAAAGATTACAGCGATGGAGGCACATTGTTATTTTTACAATTCATGGGCTTTCTTGTGGGGGTAGTTGTTTCTCCTTCTTTATCTGCATGGGTCGGACGCAAACATATGTTACTGATTGCATTAGGGGCAATTACGATTGCTTATGCAATGATGGGTACTTTGCCAGTATGGGGTTGGATGGTCACGATGACGATTTTTGTAGGCTTTGGTTCAGGTATTATCGAATCTTCGATTGGAGCCTTTACGATCGAATTCGCTGAAGCGCAAAAAGCAGTCGCGATGACCAAGCTAGATGTTTATTTTGGAGTAGGTTCATTATTAATTCCTGCTTTAGCAAGTCTGTATATTTTCTTAAATGTATGGCAGTTGTCTTTCTACACTGTTGCATTAGCTACTCTTCTCTTACTGTTATTCTGGATCACCATGCCAGCAGATAGTTCTGCGCAACTTCGGCGTATTCAAGAACATGATGCCGATCATACCGGAGCTGTCGTGAAACGAAAATATAGCGGTAAACAATTACAATTTCTCAGTATTTTCATCTTATTCTTTTTTGTATACATGGGTCTTGAATTAGGAGTGATGAATTTTCTACCTTCTATTCTGATCGAAAGTATTTCGATTAGTGATTCAGCTGCTTCGCTCAGTGTCACTTTTTTCTGGGCAGCCATGACGATTGGTCGGTTATTTGTCGGTCGTATAGCAGAATCGATTCGTTATGTTCCTTTCTTGATTGGTAGTTCGCTTGGCATGATGCTGATGATTATTGGACTTGCTTTGGTTTCTCATCCTGTAGCGATGTATATTTTGATTTTTGCTATCGGCTTATTTATGTCAGGACTATTCTCTATCGCTTTAGTATTCGCTAATTCGCTTATTCCAGGAATGACCGAACGTACAACCAGTATTCTGATTGCTGCTGGTGGAATCGGTGGATCGGTCTTGCAGTATGTGATCGGTTGGAGTATGGCGAACTGGTCTGTCGGACCTACGTTATGGGTATTTGCTGGATTCTCATTGGTGCTGTTAATTAGTATTGCTTTTACTTCTCAATGGAGTACTTCACAAGCCAAATTAACATCAAGAGTGCAATCCTAGATCCATACTCTGTAAGGGAGGTGAGGAACAGCGATCCAAGAAACGATTGTAGTTGAGTGGTATCAATGACAGAGCAATTTAGCAGATCAAGTCTATTTGAACTTAAAATCAGGAGGCAAATCATGCAAACTTTAACTGAGAATCGGTTTCGTTATGGTAGAGGTATTAAATTAATTGACGATACAGGTACAGAATATATAGATGGTGTATCCGGTACATTTAATCTTTCTCTTGGATACAATCACCCGTATGTAGTGCAAAAAGTGCAAGAGCAAGTTGGCAATCTGACGCATATGTCGTCTACGTTTACAGAACCTTATGTCGATGAAGTGTTATCTCATTTGTTAGAATATGCACCGAATGGGATTGATACAGGCTGGATGCGTGACATCACGGGTTCCACTGCAAACGAATGCGCAACTAAAATTGCTCAAAAATATACTGGTGATACCGATATTGTCAGCCTTTTCTACTCTCATCATGGACAGACACAATTTGCCACAGGTATTTCGGGTAATGCTTTCCGTCGTAAAGGATTTCCGAATTCCTCTGTTCCCAATTCTCTGCATGTCCCTGCACCTTATTGCTATCGTTGCCCGTTCGATGCCAAGCCGTCCAATTGTGGAATGAAATGTGTAGAAGCGCTAGCCGATCAGATTGAATATGGCGGTTCTGGTTCTACAGCTTGTATGATTATCGAACCGATTCTAGGTAACGGTGGTAATATTATGCCTCCACCTGAGTATTTCAAAGGTATTCGTCAGTTGTGCGATGAGCAAAATATCATCTTGATCGCAGATGAAGTACAGACAGGTATTGGTCGTACTGGTTATATGTTTGCAAGTACATTATTCGATATTAAACCTGATATCATTACGCTGGCTAAAGGGCTTGGTGGTATCGGTGTCCCTGTTGCTGCGGTATTGATGCAGTCTCGTCTAAATGTCCTTGAAAAACATGAGCATTCCTTTACTTCAGGTAGTAATCTGATCTCTGTTACAGCAGCTAAATCAACATTGGAAGTTGTGTCTGAACCTGGATTCATGGAAGATGTACAACGCAAAGGAAAATTACTGGGCGATTTGCTTTTAAATTTGGAAGAGAAATATAACTGTATTGGTGAAGCTCGTGGCGTAGGTCTAATGTGGGGTCTAGAAATCGTAGATGAATATAATGCTCCAGATACCAACAAAATGAATGCAATTATCAATTTTGCTTTTGCTGATCAACAATTAATTCTACGTGGTTCTCGTTATGGATTCGGTAATGTTGTTAAAGTTCGTCCTTCTCTTACTGTAACAGATGAAGAGATTGTAGAGATTATCCGTCGTCTTGACCTCGTTTTGTCGTCTTTGGATTAAAGCGCTTTTACTTAATTACGCTAAAATTATGTATATACGTTGTTATCTGAATTCAAAAGAATACGCTTAGCTTTAATATGAGGAGGAATATTATGTTATCACTTGTCTACAAATCAGCTTGGGACGTTGCTCTGGAAGAAAGACCACAACCACAAATTACGCAGGAAAATCAAGTGCTGGTACGCATTCATGCAACAGGCGTATGCGGAACTGACCTTGGTATCGTAAGTGGCAAATACCATGCCAAATCGTCCATCATTTTGGGACATGAATCGGCTGGAGAAGTCGTACAAGTCGGTGATCGGGTGACGACGCTACAAGTTGGGGATCGCGTTGTGATTGACCCTACTTACTATTGCGGTCAGTGTAATATGTGTCGTACAGGAAGGCAGAACCATTGTTTACATAAAAGCACCACGGAGACAGGAGTCAGTAGTGATGGTACATTTACCGATTACTATGTAACCGAAGATCGGTTCCTTTACAAATTAGCAGATCATGTTAGTTATGCAGAAGCGACGCTAACTGAACCTTTAAGTTGTATGCTGACAGGTATTAATCAGATTCAATTACTTCCTAACTTCCGCACGATTATTTTGGGAGCGGGTCCAATCGGGATGTTATACAGTTATGCTTTGGCTTCCAAAGGGGTGTCCGGTAGTATTGTCGATATCTCACAGGATCGCTTGCATATTGCAGGTGCGATAGCGCCGGAACGTTGGGATACTCATAACTCTTTTGAAAGTGCATTAACGCATATTTCTCCATCCGATCATCAAGTAGATCTGATTGTGGATACAACAGGAGCTGTAGGGACAACTGTCCTTTCTAATCTGGCACATGGTGGATATCTGATGCTTGTCGGTCTGCGTGATGGAGTTAGCTCTTTCAACCCTAAAGAAGTTGTTGACCGCAGTCTCAAAATTATTGGTTCAATCGATTCTTTAGGTACATTTGCGACTGCTCATTATATGATCGAACGCAATCTGATTCCAGCAAGTAAGCTGATTACGCACACTTTTGCACTGCAAGATTATGAAGAAGCGTTCCAGACGCTAGGTTGTAATATCAGCAGTGGTACATTGACACCATCTTCAAATGCTATTAAAGTCGTTTTACAATCTACTTAATTGGATCTGAAGAATGGAGGTCAATTCAATATGGCATCAGAACATCTTAATCATCCTTCATCCCCATTGTGGCAAGACCCGCCGATTCAAGCGTTCATTTTTGATATGGATGGTGTGTTGATCGACAGTGAACCTATTTATTTTGAAATTGAAAAAAGTTCTTTTCAGCATCTAGGGGCTACGGTTGAAGAAACAGAACATCATACGTATGTAGGGGTTACATTAGAATCGATGTTCCAGCAGGTACTAGATAAGCATCAGCTGGATCATGTACTTGCTGAAGTGCTAGCATTTCATAAAGAAAATGTAATGAAGGTGATGCAAGGTCATGAAGAGCTACAAGCTTTTGATCATGTAGAACAATGGATTCAATGGTTGTCTAACTCGGGAATCAAGCTGGCAGTCGCTTCCTCTTCTCCACGTTCTTTAATCGAATTGATTTTGGAACGTACGGGATTACGTCCTTTCTTCACCGTGATGGTCAGTGGTGAAGAAGTAGCTCATGGTAAGCCTGCACCCGATATTTTCTTACATGCCGCAGAGTTATTACAGGTCGATCCGCAACATTGTGTAGTGATCGAAGATTCTCGCAATGGTGTTCAAGCAGCGAAAGATGCAGGTATGCGCTGTATCGGTCATCAGAATCCGGGTTCAGGCAATCAAGATTTGAGCAGAGCAGATATCATTATTCATAGTTATGCGGAGTTATTGGAATTACGTGATTCTCTGCATATCGGTGTACGTTCATAAGACAAATATTAGATAATCCAAAAGCCTTATTCCTTCTATTAGGAGTAAGGCTTTTTTGCTATACATCAGAATGATAAGATCCGAGTATAATTCTTTCTATTTTATAAATCAAAATCTTGAGCTTCAGGACTTAGAGAACGAATATGATGCATATACGTACGAACCTTCTGATCTTGGACAGTATCATATTCAAAGTTCATTTGCTTGGCGACATCACAAGCCGTTTGCCGAAATAAATCCATCATTACATCTAATGCTTGCCAGATCTTCTCTTCATCCGCAGTAGGATAAGTCGCTAATAACTGTGTCCATACAGATGGTTCAAGAAAAGATTGTAGATACTTATGGTTTTTCCCGATGCTCACTTTGAATGCTGTATCGATCCCTACTTGCCATGTTAACATTTGCAATACCATCGGACGAATATAAAGATGGAGATGATCCAATACGTATATCATTTCCTGTCTCCATAACCCTTTAGCGGCATACGTCGATACCCACCAAAATTCATTACAACAATTAGCATACTGTTGTGCGGTTGGCGATGTAATATGATAATCCTCATCTGTCGGTGGCAAAAGTTCCGGCATCCGCTGATCTTTGTCTAGCAGTACGTCGATAAGCTTATCTTCATGAATATAAGTCGCTTGAAGAGACAGAGGAAATAATCTGAGATCAATTCGGTTCCCATCCGCCAGTAACATCAAATAAGCAAACCGTCCATCATTATCTTCAAGCGAATCTCCCATAGCATCTGGCATTTGCATTATAATCTTTTCACCAAAATAATCTGTCCAATCACAGTCTTCTATAAAAGATTGCACATCGGTTACCAGATACACGATATCGTAATCTTGAAAAATATCGACCGGTACTTTGGTATTCACACGCGACCCATTCATCGCTACTACCCGCACCCGTTCATCCTGCTCCGCAAATTGCATAATTAAATCCATCATCTGCTGTTGATTACGCATATGAGATCATCCTTTCTTTAGAAAAGAAACATGTCTTCGCACATATAGCAACTCTGTTGAGTGCCCACTACTTTTAATGGGATATCCAAAGGATGAGATTATTTATCTTTTATACTCTTGCTCATAGATTCTATGCACACGCTCGCTGATTATAGATGCACTCTGTTTAAACTTTAACCGAGTAGTCTTGCCTTTAACAATATAATCACCTGCTACCAATAACGAACGATTTTCTCCTAAAGCCGAGTCATATAATAAAGAGGCTCCATGCGTCGGAGCTGGAAAAAATAATCGAGTCAGGATTTGGATAAAAAACGGAATTCCTGATTTTTTACCCGAACGTAGCGTATTATTGCCACCTGGATCAACACTTAACAACTTAATTCCTTTGAGATGTTCAAATTCAGAAGCACGTTCAGAAGTCCACAGCGATAAAGCTAACTTCGCTGTTGCATAGGCACCAATTAGAGGCTTAAATGTTGTCGGATGTTCTAACTGATCAGGATCAAATGTTAACCGTGTAGCAAATACAGCGCTGGATGTATTAATCACCGTACGTAGATTTCCCTGCTGAAGTAGCTGCTCCAGTTCTTTCAAAATAATATAGGGAGCTACAGTCTGTGTATCAAAGTGAAGCTCACGTCCTTGCGGGGAAAAGCTTAATTCAGGATAACTTCCACCTGCATTATTATATAATATATCAATATGGGTTTCTCGGGCTTGAATCTGTGTGAGTGCTGTTCGTAACTGTTCAAAATCAGATACATCAGCCACATAAATACGTAAGCGCTGATCTTGGATAGCTTGTTGAATCTGTATATCATCCGTAGCAAAGCAAGATCGAATAATCGCAATCACCTGCCATTGTTCCTCTAATAATCGATGAGTCAAAGCAAGACCAATTCCATGATTGGCTCCAGTAATACAAGCAACCCGTGCTAAAGATTTAGTATCCATCTGTTTTCCTCCTATTAAAATGAACCATTTTCACCCTTTATGACAAAGGGTTGAGTTCACTCTACAACTTGGAGTCGAATCGAAGTCAACTTCACATAAATAGATTGACTTGGAGTCAACTCCAAGTTGTACACTAATCATATGATCTTAAAGGAGTGATCCAGCATGAATCGAACCGAAGCATTTTCAATCAAAGAAGCTGCCTATAAAAGTGGACTGTCCGAAGATACGATTCGTTATTATGAGAAGATTCAATTACTTCCACAACCGAATCGCAAATCTAACGGTCACCGTGTATACGATCATACTAATATTGAAAAAATGAAATTAATCTTATGTCTGAAAAAAACAGGTTTGTCTTTGGAAGAAATGCGACCGTATGTCCAGTTATCTTTAGATAGTGATCTAACTGATTATCCTGAACTTTATTATATGCTACAACAGCATCAACATACCATTCAGGAACATATTCAATCGTTGCAACAGATATCTCATTTTATTGATATTGTGTTAGAACGTACACCTTCTTTGCGCCCTCCTGCAACATCTTGTACGAGTGATTCTCAAGATCACCGTGTTCCTTTGAACAGACATAACCTTTTGAAAAGCTCAGTCTCTTAATCATCCTTAACCCAAAAAGAACAAGTCAAAGGCATTACGCCTAGACTTGTTCTTTTTGGGTTTACAGCCTATTTATATACTTTTCAAAAAGAGATTAAAGCCTGATTTAGTTTTTCTAAAACAGCAATTTTTTCGTCTGTTGTCGAATGACTTGTTAATGCATTTTTACCATCTAAAGCTGTTTGTAATGCAGTGATATCTTGTCCAGCAGTAGCCGTATTGATCTTGGATTGAGCTTCTACCGAGGCTTGTTCAATCCATGTATCTATAGTAGGTAATTGAACTACAATAGTCGTTTCTATATCAGCATCTCTAAGAGTTAAATGTAATGTTACATTATAATTTGCTGTATAAGCACTTCCATTATATTGAGATAACATTATTGTATCTTCAAAATCAGAAGTTACTAAATACGTATCATCAGTAACGCTTATCGGGTGTCCATTAACTTGAGTTGGTAACAATTCAATATCAGATATATACATAGCAATATTATCATTCAAAGAATTTGATGATCGCAATGATATATCTTTATCCATCTGTGTATCATAAGCCAAGACTTGATTGGAAGAAATCAAATCCATTTCTCGTTCCAAATCAAGCATATCTATCTCTGCCTGATTAGGTAATTGATGATAAATAGAGGTGGGTGGTATATTAACTAATACATTTTGATCGAAGAAGCTAACTTGATCATTATCTACATTCATATCAAATACATGCCAGTAAGGTTCTTCTCCATCGCCTACAGGAATATGATAAGTTTTCATTGGAAGTCTGTATGCTCCATTATATACTTTTACAGTAGCTGATGATTTTCGCAATGTTGATGCTGCTCCATTATTAGCAGTCGCACTATAATTTTGTACATAAAATGTGTATATGCCATCTACACGTTTCTTAATAGTGATCACTTCTGGTCCGTAAGAACTCATATTATCTGTATCTAAAGATACATAATTCTGATTCTGGTAATTGTATTGTCTATTGTCGGTAGAAGTATGGAATCCATAGCCATCGGGTGTAGGTCCTAACAAATGAGCATCTTCATCGTAAGGTAATTCATCCCATGTTAACACAATACTAATTTTACCTTCTGTTGGCATCCTTGAAACAATAGCACTTTGATCATAATTATATTCTTCTGCCAAAGACGTCGCTATTAGATAAGAAGGAATAAAACCCTCTTTTATCAGTTCACCTGTGTATACTCCTGGTGGGAGCGTAACATTATAATCTCCATGTTCATTGGTTGTAACAGTCGCTGCGATTGGTCCTTCTGTTACATTCAACCCCCGCCGAAAATGAATCGTCATTCCTTCTACGGATTCACCCTGTTCTTCTCCTATAAAACCTGTAAATCCATTGATACGTAGATCACCTTTACTAATCGTTAAAAGACGACTTGAAGAAGACGATGGTGTAACTGTAATCTCTAATACTTTATTATATTTATCTTTTAAGTTAAGAGGATCGAATTGGATTACACCTGTAACACTATCATAAATAATATTCGTTAGGGTGTACGGTTTATCATTTAAAGTAGCTGTCACTTCCATATCACTAAGCAATAATTCATTGGTCGGTTGGTTCAAATGTAAGATTGCTTGACCATTTCTAACATCCAAACTTTGCACAGGTTGTTGTACAACGACAGGTGTCGAAGATTCTTGATGTTTCTTATCTTCTTTTCGAATATTGGTCACCGCTTGCTCGCCACCAACGACACCGCCTTCAATCAGTGCGGTTACCCCTGCACTGGTTGTCGTCTGATTCACTCGTGGTGTGATCGTGGATCCAGCTACATTAATGTATGCTTTTTCTATCGTACCATTACCACTGACTTTAGCCGCACTATTCAACGTCAACGATTGGATCGATGATGAAGATGTGGTGCTAATCTTATTATCTGTTGTGCCTGAAGCCACTGCCAGACTATCGACAGAACCAGTAAGCAATTGAGTTAGCACAGAGGATGACGAAATGTCCATACTATCTATACGTCCCTTTAATGAAACGGTCGATCCCGATGGAATCTGATTGGACAAGACGACATTTGTAAATCCTGCTCCTGTTGTTAATCCTTTTTCTTCAAGTAGACCTCCAGATTGAAGAATCATCTGCTGTACAGTTGTTGCACCTGTAGTCACTACACGTACATTACCATCTTTTTTATTGATAACAGCTGTTTGCAGTGTAGCATCTTGAAGATGGATACTATTTATGCCACCACCATTAATAGTCGTTGTTCCTTTAACAGTCACATGATCTAAGATGGCATCCCCTTCGCCGATTCCTGCACCTAAAAGAAGATCGCCTTCGATCACCATATTGCGAAGCGTACTGCCAGCACTATTTAACTGCATATCACCTGCTATTTGTTGTTGACCGGATGCAGGCCCATAGACACCTGCTGTATTGTATATCGTTGTTGGAGAAGATGATTTGGATGAGTTATTCGTATCCGACGATTCTAAAGAACGCTCCAAGACAGTAACAGCTTCTGCACGAGTCGTTGTATCTTTAGGACGGAACCCCTTTTCATCACCTTTCATCAGTCCACTGTCGATTACTGCGCCAATCGAACCTTTACTCCATGAAGGACTATAGAGGGTATCTTTCATTTGAGCAGCAGAGTTAGATGACTTTAATTTTTTCAAAGAAGTCAAAATAACAGCTAATTCTTGACGTGTAACTTTTTGATCTGGATGGAAAGTATTATTTTTGTATCCTTCCATATATCCTTGTGATTTGGCGATCGCTACATCATGGTAGAACCAGTCTGAAGATTGTACATCTTTGTACGCAATCGAACTTGTTTGAGTAAATCCAAATGCTTTGTTAATCATAGCCGCTAGCTGTGATCTGGTTACACTTTGATCTGGTTTTAAACTTCCATCTTGAAATCCACTAATGTACCCTTTACTTTGCCATTGTGTCATGACATCCTTAGCCCAGTGATTCTGAATATCACTTGCTTGAGCAGTTGGTGTTGCTGTGAATCCCCAAGTAGGCAAAACAATAGCGACACTCAGCAATAATGTGATCCACTGGTGACTTCTCTTTTTCATATTCCCCAACATGAATTCCCCCAATAAAATGTAAGCATTATTTGATTTTATAACTTTAGACGTAGGTATATAGACATATTCTTTCATATTACTACATATTTTTTATTTTGGGAATTGATTTTTCCTATATTGGAATTGTATGGATAAGGAATAGATATAATAAGATCCACTTGCCAAATTCAAAATTCTCTGTTAACATACTGAACAAACGTTCAGTATTATTTCTTCTATTATAATGTTATCCAGCACACTTAATGAATCGGAGTGAAAACTCGTGAATAAAAAGCAATTGCAAACCGAACAAACTAAAAAAAGAATGTTAGATGCGGCTCGTGCCTTATTTGTACAAAAAGGATTTAAAGCCACTTCGATTGAAGATATCGTAGCTGCTACAGGTAGTAGTAAAGGGAATATCTATTACCATTTCAAAAGTAAAGAAGGTCTGTTTCTTTATTTACTGGATGAGTGGAATCGGGATTGGGAAGAAAAATGGCAAGAAAAAGAACATCTGTATCCTACCACTGTCCAAAAAATATATGGGCTTGCTGAACATCTGGTACGTGATGATCTCAGTCATCCACTTACCAAAGCAGCAGATGAATTTTTTAATAGCGATGAAAAAGATAATGATGTTGAAGAACGTGTATCTACCATGATGGCTTCTCATCTAAGCTTTAACCAGCAATTAATTCAACAAGGGATCGATAGTGGAGAATTCAAAGCGAACGATGCCGCTAAGTTAGCTATTATTATGGAAAGTCTGATTATTGGATTAGGTCAGATGTCTCGTCAAGCGAGTATTGAAGAAGCTTTGAATGTATATGAATTAGCTGTTACTGTGATGCTATATGGTATAGCTAGACCTATGACTTCATAGCGATGTACAAGTAAATCAAGAACAAGCCAAAATAGAGTATGTTGATGTAGCTTCATCTATGATGATCAGTATCATAACTTATTCTATTATTAACATATTACAGACCGAACGTTCAGTATTATAAAATGATTAAATGAATAGATGGAGGATTTACTCATGTCGTTATTACTTCGTAACAGAGGTGCTATACTGCTTCTGATGATCAACATTTTTCTTATTTTTACAGGCGTAGGCTTAGTCATTCCAATCATGCCTACATATATGAATGAACTTCATATTAATGGTAGTATGGTCGGATTACTGGTGGCTGCTTTTTCATTCAGTCAATTAATCTGTTCCCCGATTGCTGGACGATTATCTGATACATGGGGACGTAAAAAAATGATCGTATCCGGTATGATTATTTTCGCTGTATCGGAATGGTTATTCGGGATTGCAAATGATCCTACATTATTATTCGCTGCTCGGATGTTAGGCGGTATTGGCGCAGCCTTTATTATGCCTGCGGTTATGGCGTACACTGCTGATATCACATCCGATGAAGAACGTGGTAAAGGGATGGGTTATATTAATGCGGCGATTACGACTGGATTCATTATTGGTCCGGGTATCGGGGGATATATTGCTGAATTTGGTATTCGGGTGCCATTCTATGCGGCAGGTATAGCCGCAGCGATTGCAGCTGTAATTACCTTATTGGTATTGCCTGAATCATTAACAGCAGAGAAGCGCAAAGCAACAATCGCTGAAGCCTCTCTTACCAAGCAACCAAATATGTTTTTACAATTGATTCATTCCTATCGTGAATCGTATTTCCTTAGTCTGGTGATCGTGTTCGTTATGTCTTTCGGATTAGCCAATTATGAGACGGTATTCGGATTGTTTGTCGATCATAAGTTTGGATTTACACCAAAAGATATCGCCTTTATTATTACCTTCGGTTCGATTGCCGGGGCTGTTGTACAGGTCAGTGCGTTTGGCTGGATCGTCAATACATTTGGTGAGAAGAAAGTCATTTCATGGTGTCTTGTGTTCGCATCACTATTCGTACTGTTAACGTTATTTGTCAATCAGTACTGGATGATATTAGTCGTTACTTTTATTGTATTCTTATCGATCGATATTCTAAGACCTGCGATCAGTACACAATTATCCAAAATTGCTCATAATCAGCAAGGTTATGTCGCTGGTCTGAACTCCGCGTATAGCAGTCTGGGTAATATTGCAGGGCCGATTGTCGCTGGATTATTATTTGATATCAATATTGGCTTCCCTTATATGGCGGCAGCGATTGTATTATTCCTATGCTTTATTCTATCGCGTAATACGAAGAAGCTTGATGTATAAACACCCTATTTAATCACCACCATATCTAATCATACCAAAAGAGTATCTATTCAGCAGATCGCTGTAGATACTCTTTTTTGCTTTCGTTATCGCCAATCTTCTGCTATAAAACAATAACGATCATCTTGCGGAGGATCGATCATCAGATGTACCAATGGTGTTAAATAAGGTTCTAATCGTTCTGCGGCAACTACACTGGTTTCTGTTACTTCTACAGGGTGTTCTAGATTCGTAATACTGAGCTTCATACGATCAGGATACATCCAAATAAAAGCTTTTACGCCTGCAATGATTACATGTTTGGGATGTTCTATTTGTGGATATGTCCACTTTGCTGTAGTAGAACTAGATGAATCCGGTGATATCCCTATCATCGGTAGATCTAACTGTTCAAACACTTCATGTAATTCTTCTTCTGACTGAATCCGAATCGCAATCAAAAGACAATCGCCATCTCCCACATGTCCTCCATAAGCTCGACAATATCGAAAATACTTCAATCGTTTAGACCATTCCAACAATGTATCCAATGAATGACGTTCAAAAAAGTAGCGTTCCCATAATTGCTGCTCTGATAGAGGTGTATGAAGAGGTTGGTTTTTCTTTTTCCTATTCCACATTAGCTTCTCCTCCTTCTATTCAAAATGATGATCGATTCGCTTTGGCTAAAATTCCTTCTACAAAATCAGTCTTGAGTATTGTGTATTGTTCACGGTCTTCTGTTTGCTTAATAATCTGTTGCTTCAGTTGCCCGTAAGCGATAACTTCATCAGGATGCTGACGAAGATAATTGCGAAAAGTAAGGTGTCTATGTAATTCCAGATTATCTTGAGCACATACATATAAATGTTGATTCATCCAGACTTGTTGATCGGGTTGCCAGGGAACATAATCATCTATTCGTCCAAAAGCTTCTCTGCCTTCTACCCCTAAATCTCCTCGATAATGATAGCCCAATAGACTCAATGCTGTAATAACCTCTGGCAATTGCTGTCTACTCGGGATTACAACGACGATATCTAAAATAGGCTTGGCTATTTGCCCTACAATCGAAGTACTACCGACATGCTCAATATGTAGCATTAATTCTTGTAATTGCTTCGTTAAAATGTGTTTAATCTGTTCAAACTGTTCTGCCCACTTGGGATTGTATACTTGAATGTCTATCATTGTTCGTACCTCCTTTATACTGTTCAAGTGTATATCATTCTATACTGATCTATTATCTGATAATAAAAAAATAACGCTTCAAACAGAATTATACCTGTTCAAAGCGCTATTAGACTACTTTTATAGATTCACTTCATCACTCTAATGAATTAACCTTTTTTATTCAAAACTCATTATTGCGAAACAGTGATCGGGTTTTTATCTTCTAATAAAGCAAGATTATTTGTGATGACGGTATCTCCATCATTTAGACCACTATTGATAAATACTTGTGATCCTGTTGCTTTGCCTAAAGTCACTTGCTTACGAATGGCTACATTTTTTTGTACCACATAGACATACGATTTGCCATCAATCGTTTGGATCGCTTTGGAAGGAACAATAATTCCTTCTTTGGCACTTGCATCGACAAAGCTAATATCTGCTAACATACCAGATTTAAGCTTATTATCTGCATTGGATACAGCGATTTTGACAGGATATCCTTTACCACTATCATCCAATGGACTGATATTTTTCACTTTACCTGTTTTGAGAATATTGGATGAAGTCACTCGTACTTGTACAGGATCACCAATTTTAACGTTATTGATTTGATCTGCTGGAACATAGATCAATGTATTCACTGTACTTAGATTGGCAATAACAAGTGCCGGTGAAGATGTAGATGCCATTTCGCCCACTTCTGCATTTTTAGTACCGATAATACCGTTGATGGGTGAAGTCACAACAGCATCATCTAGAGCATCTTGAGCAATATTTACATTCAATTCAGCTTGTTTTTGCTTTTGCTGACTGGCTTCAATACCTGAAGTGCTTTGTGACACTTCTAGTTGTTTCTGTGCATTGCTATAACCACTGTTAGCATTCTCATAACTGCTGGTTGCATTTTGATACGCACTTTGAGCCGTACTCAAATTTTTCTTCGCAATAACTAATGCTTTTTGCGCTGCATTTAATTGTTCTTGCGCATTAACCTGTGCATTTTTAGCATTATCATTTGCCGTTTGCGCTGTTGCTTGAGCGGTCTGTGCTTGTTCCAATTGAGCTTGAGTAGCTAATCCATTTTGAAATAGGGATTGGGTACGTGTTAATGTCTTTTGCGCCGCAGATAATGTTTCTGTCGTTTGCTTAATATTGTTCGCTGCACTCGATACAGCTGTTTTGGCTTGCTCTACCGCTGTGGTTGCTTGATTGATTGCTCCATTGGCTTGGTTGATCGAACCTGTTGCTTGATCGATTGCACTTTTCGATGAAATGATCCCACTTTTGGAGCTAACTACACCAGAGTTGGCAGAGACCATACCTGATTGCTGAGAATCTTGAGCCGTTTTGACTGCTGCTCCTGCCGCGGCTACATCTGCTTGTGCTTTTGCTAGATTGTTGCGAAGATCATTGTCTTCGAGTTTGAGAAGCACTTGTCCTTTTTTAACTTCTGTTCCGATATCGACAGGTAGTGATACCACTTTGCCACCCATTTTTGGAATAATATTAACGGTCTCAGAAGGTGTCACGGTACCTGTATAAATTTCACCTTTACCGATTAAACCTTTTTGTGCCTGACTAACTTTGACGGTGACGTTCATCGCTTGTGTTGTTGCCGCTGCACTATTGGAAGAACAGCCAGATAACACAACGGTTCCAACCAGTAATGCTGCTAATGGTAATTCCCATTTTGTTCTTTTCATTCGTGTTCCCTTTCTTTCTATCTATATTGGATGAAAAGCTTTCTGATCTGAAAGCATCTATGGATATGATTATTCTTTGATCGCTTTGACACCTTTACGTCGACTAATAAATAAAAATATAAATGGAATCGAGCAAAATAGCGGAATCGATGATACTAAGAAGGTATCAGCTATCCCTCTAGAATAGGCATCAAGGGTAATCAACCCTGAGGTAATGGTCGCCCATGAACTTCCCAATGTCGATTGAAGCGATTGTGCACCATCGAGTGTGATCGATTCTGAGATTTGTTGCGAATGTAGAGCAGTACGACTTTGCATTAAGAACGTCAAAATCGCAATTGCCATTGAACCTGCTATCGTACGGACTAGATTAGATGCCGTCGATGCTTTACCTACTTTTTCCGGTGCAACAGCATTCATCCCTACTGTTGATAAAGGCATCATACAGATCCCGATTCCCATACCACGGAACATCAATACCACTTGTAGCCATAGATGTGAAGTATCCGGAGTCAGTGTGTGTAGATGATATGTCATTAAGCTTGTTAGTGTTAAGCCAAATAATGCAATCGGTACAATCCCAATTTTATCAAATAATTTACCAGCAATCGGCATCATCACAGCCATAGCAATTGCTTGCGGTAATAAGATAATCCCTGTATGCACAGGCGAGACGGACTGAATATTTTGTAAAAATAATGGAGATAAGAATGTTCCTCCATACAGCCCCATCATGACAAAACTTGAAGTGATCACACTAATCGTAAATTTATAATTTTTAAATAAAGAAATATCGATAACCGGATTGTCTTTGCCACTTTCGACAAAAATCAAAAAGACCAATGACCAGAAAGCGACGAAGAATAATCCTACAATTTTGAAAGAACTCCAACCATCGCTTGAACCGCTAGATAGTGCGTAAAGCAATGTTCCTGCACAAGTAGCTGCTAGTAAAAATCCAGCTAAGTCGAACTTAACTCTAGCGCCTTTAGGCGGTTCTTTGATCAATACGATTACCATCAAAATAGCGAATAACGCTACAGGAATACAGACGATAAATAGGAAACGCCAGTTAAACCATTCAATCAAGTATCCACTCAGTGTAGGACCGATAGCAGGTGCAGCCATTGCAGCTACGCCCCAGATCCCAAGTGCCATACCGATCTGTTCACGTGGCATAATTTTATATACGATCGTCATACTTAGCGGCATAATTACACCGCCACCTAATCCTGCCAAAATACGTGCAGCGATTAACGACGAATCACTCCATGCAAAAATACAAAATGCTGTTCCTAATGTAAACACACTAAGTGCAGCGATCAAAAATTTCTTATAACCAATGCGCTGCTCCATAAATCCCGTGATCGGAACAATTATTCCTGATGCGAGAGTATAGCCGGTAATCACCCATTGAATCCGTGACGTTGTTGATCCTAAATCTGTGGTCAACTGAGGAATCGCTACATTGATCAGACTGTTATTCAAAATAGCGACAAAAGCTCCTAATATAATTGCGATAAAAGCAAGCCAGCGTTCTCTGGGCGAATCTGCGGGAGGAGCGGCGGCAACAACAGTGTCAGCCACATAAACCTCTCCTTACGATGTATGAATTTTCACAACCACATTTGTTCCAGGAATCAATTTCATGTCTTTCGGTACATTCAGAGCAATCTCTACAGGAATACGTTGTGTGACTTTGTTAAAGTTACCACTTGTATTGGTTGCCGCAATATTAGCAAAGACCGAGTTAGACGCTTCACCAATTTTGCGAATTTTACCTTGAATCGTGTAGTCTCCATCTGCATCTAACGAGACATCAACCACTTGACCTGGTTTAATACGGTTAATATCTGTTTCTTCAATATTGCTTG
This sequence comes from Paenibacillus sp. CFBP13512, assembly GCF_005233705.1. NCBI lineage: Bacteria > Bacillati > Bacillota > Bacilli > Caryophanales > Paenibacillaceae > Paenibacillus > Paenibacillus sp. CFBP13512. Next base: position 479,676 of record NZ_QGAD01000002.1, read on the forward strand.
ATACATATAGATCATTCATATCTGCCATAATCGCTACAGGAGAACTAGGTGTACCAATCTCATGTTCTTTGGAATAAATTTTGAGCACTGTGCCATCAATAGGAGCACGTAATACCGATTTGCTAATCATGCTAGAATCTAGACCAGATACATCTTGCTCTGCAATCGGTTCGTTTTGTTTCAGTACATCGCCTTCTTCAACATCAATATGATTGAGTTCAGCTGTAATCTGTGGCATTACTTTGTATTGTGTTGCTGAAATACGAGCATCTTCTGTTTTGACGAAATGAGTTCCTTGATACCAGTAATAATAACCTAACGTGCCACCGCTAATAACTAGTAACACGATGAGAATTGACAATACAATCTTCCTTCTCACTTACTCCACCCCTGTAGTTCAACTTTTTTTATTGTTACAACAAGCACTCTTAAACATACTTGTTATGAACGTCAATCTTACAGTCATTATGCCTTTCTTCTCCAAGTACACAAAGACAAGGAATAAGATGATTTCTAATTTGAAAAGTCATCTCTATTCCTTATTTGTCGATACTCAAGCCTCGCTTCAATAAATCTAATTCCAACTCGTAGTAGCCAATAATTTCATCCAACGGTACTTCTTTTGCAAAAAAGCGGATAAAATTCTGAATCGTGATCGCTACAATAATTTTAGTCAAATGAAGAACTTCCTTTTCATCAGCTACGTTGAGACGACTTCGATTGATCGAGCGGATAAATTCATTGGTACGTTCTTTGGCCGCCGGTTCATTCACATTCAGTGCTAATCGATGTTCTACTTTATAACTCATATTCAAAAAGATATTTTGAGCAAAATAGCGATATTCATGGTGCTGAAATCGTTCTAGCATCATTTTGAAAAATTCATTAAAAGCAATAAAAATATCACCATCATTTTCTTTGAGTAGCAACAACACTTTCTCTCGATTGTGCTTGTTATACTCTTCCAAAATATAAAAGAAAATATCTGCTTTATCCTCAAAATATTGATAAAAACTTCCTCTAGGAATACAAGCTTCTTTGATAATGTTCGCAATAGAAGCATCTGCTAGCGAAGCTCTAGAAAATTCTTTGAACGCTGCATCGATTAACACTTTCCGTTTTTCCTTAGGCAAATTAAAAAAAGTCTGAGTAGGCATGGATTCACTCCAAATTGAGCATTTCGGTTCATATTATATTATTTCAAGTGTAAAAAATTACATAAACAATTATAATGTGACACAGTGTCACATGTCAATAGTGTTCTGCTCCATATCTTCATATTTTCTTTCCTTATCCTTATATTTACATTATTCGCAAGTTAGTTTTGCTATTGTAGCATCTTATTTTTCGCTCTAAAATAGGTAAAATCACTAATTTTTGTATGAATTTATTACCAATTTTTATGGTATTTTGTTTCTACAATCAATGCTATATTACAATTTAGAAAACGCTTTCATTACTAATTTAGCGGGAGGTGGTATCGCTTACAACATTTCTTCTACCTATATAACCTGTTCCTGCAACGACTGTTTGTCAAAGGAAACGTTTATTTGTTTTCAAGATGTACAGATCATTACGTTTACAGATTGTCCATAACTTTCACAAAGGAGACTTTATTAATGAAACGTAAATCCAAATCGTATCTTTCTTTAACTGTGATTGCGGCTATGATCCTTTCTTTATTTTCTTCTTCAATGGCTTCAGCCGCTTCTGATGAAGAACAATCTTTATCTGCTGCTGCGACAACAAGTATTCAATCGTATGTCAGTGCGATGCAACCGGGTTGGAATTTAGGGAATTCACTGGATGCTACAGGGGCAGATGAGACTTCATGGGGTAACCCTCGTGTCACCAAAGAATTGATTCAACAGATTGCGAATCAAGGATACAAAAGTATTCGTATTCCTGTGACTTGGGATCAACATACAGGCAGTGCACCTAACTATACAATTGATGCTGCTTACATGAATCGTGTACAAGAAGTAGTGAATTGGGCATTGGATGCGAATCTATATGTCATGATCAATATCCATCATGATTCCTGGTTATGGACAAGTTATATGGGACGAGATCATGATGCTGTACTTGCCCGTTACAATGCGGTATGGACACAGATTGCTGATCGCTTCAAAGCTTCTTCTAGTAAGTTGATGTTTGAAAGTATTAACGAACCTCGCTTTACAGAAGGCGGAACAACCGATCCTGCTACAGCTTACAAATTGCTAGATGAGCTAAATACTTCTTTCCACAAAATCGTAAGAGCATCCGGTGGAAATAATGCAACACGTGCAATTGTTCTTCCTACTCTAGCTACTTCTTCAACACAAGCAGATCTGGATGCACTATCCCAGACGATTGCTAAATTAAAAGATCCTAACATTATTGCTACGGTTCACTATTATGGCTTCTGGCCGTTCAGTGTAAATATTGCTGGTTATACGAAATTTGAAGCAGATACGCAAAAAGATATCACTGATACCTTTGATCGTGTCTACAACTCATTTGTTGCTAAAGGCATTCCAGTCGTTATTGGCGAATTCGGATTGCTCGGCTTCGACAAAAATACAGGCGTTATCGAACAAGGCGAAAAACTGAAATTCTTTGAATTCTTTTCTAACTATGTACGTCAAAAAAACATGACCACGATGCTATGGGATAACGGACAGCACTTTAGCCGTACAGCCTACAAATGGTCAGATCCTGAACTATATAATGTGATGAAAGCAGGTTGGACAGGACGTTCTTCTACTGCTGAGACAGACTTGCTGTACTTCAAAAAAGGAGCAGCAATCCAAGACAAAACAGTGAAATTGAATCTCAATGGTAATACATTCAGTTCCCTTTCCAATGGTAGTACTACACTGGTTAAAGGTACCGATTATACGATCAGTGGAGATACCCTTGTTATCAAATCCAGTCTAGTGACCAAGTTGCTGGCTTCAGGTAAATTAGGAGTCAATGCTACACTAACAGCTAAATTTAACAAAGGTGCCAACTGGAACTTTAATGTGATCTCGTATGATACACCGAAAGTGAGTGCTACAACAGGCACAACCAGTTCATTTGCTATCCCTACGACTTTCAATGGTAATCAGCTAGCGACAATGGAAGCTACGTATACAAGTGGTGGAAATGCAGGGCCGCAAAACTGGACATCTTATAAAGAATTCGCAACAGCTTTCAGCCCGGATTATAGTGCCAACGTGATCAAATTAACACCAGACTTTTTCAAAGAAACCAACGATGGCGAAGTTCTACTCAAATTCTACTTCTGGAATGGTGATGTTGTTAATTACAAAATCACGAAGAGTGGATCAAGCGTAGTCGGTAAAACATCTTAAAATAATAAAACAACAAAGGCAAGCTACGGTTAATATATCCGCAAGCTTGCCTTTGTTCTGTTTACAATTCTTCCAATTCTAATTCATCGATACTTGTCCAGATATCATCCACTTTCTTACCCAAATCCGCTAAAAAATGAGTATGATACCCTTCCACTCTCCAGATGATTCGACCAGATAATATAATTTCATGTTCACACTTTAAATGGTAATACACCGTCTGATGTTCATCTTTCCAATGATCGGTGACTGTCTCGATATAATATCCTCTACGAAACATATCTGCTAACAATTCCTCCGAGTTATGCTCTTTCAAAATATCGATATTTACCCCTACGACTTCATGGAGTTGCTTCAATACGTTGTACACACACTCTTGAAATTGGTTAGAAACCTGATCTATGTAAGTTTCCATCAGCTTTTCCAAATTCAACATCTCCCAGATATCATATTAGTATTACCTTTTATTATATACTAATTTTATCCATCAGAGTTTTTTAATTGAAATTAATATTCATATCATTTGTGAAGTGTATAGCTTTTCTTTAAAGTTATTTTTGTAAATCTTCTTCAATAATAGCGAGCGTGATATGATCTTGCCAGACGCCATCAATTTTCACATTTTTACGAGCAATGCCTTCTTTAGTAAATCCTGCTTTTAACAATACTTTGATCGATCCAATATTGTGAGGCATCACACCTGCTTCGATACGATGTAGTCCCAACTCACTAAAGGCATGTTGTACGATCACTTTGACCGCTTCACTCATATACCCTTTACCATTGTACGTTTGATCAAGAAAGTACCCGATCCAACCACTTTGTAGATTACCTCGTACCACTTCAGACAAAATCACTTCGCCGATCACAGTGTCTGTATCTTTGAGAAAAATAAGAAAACAATAGCTTGTATCTTGTTCACTTGACTCTAAAAAGCGGTGAACGCGTTCAGCTTGACCTTCGTATGTATAGAAGAATTCGTTACGTGTGCCAGCAAAAGCTTTGAAAAATTCTCTATTGTTCACCTCTAAAGCAAGCAATGAAGCTATATCTTCTTTCACAAGCGGTTTAATCGTTAAATGTTCTGAATGTAATATCATGTTCCGGCTCCTTTAATTTAAATGTACTGTTTACTTTTGCCCTTTTCAACTTCACAAACTAAAGTGTCATATGCTGTCCATGTCTTGCTAGATACTCTTCTTTGTCTTTGTAATCTGGCATAATACTGCCTAATTTTCTCCAAAAAGAACGATCATGGTTCATATGAAGTAAATGACAAAGTTCGTGCACAATTACATAATCGATCACTTCTATCGGAGCCATAGCAAGGCGGTAATTAAAAGTGATTTTTTTGCTCGAATGACAACTTCCCCATTTGGTGGTCGATTCTTCGATATCGATACTTTTTGGCTTTACCCGTAGTTGCTTTTGGTAACCTTCAATACGTTCGAGAACAATTTTTTTACAACTGGTAAAATAAAACTTTTTCAGCTTCTGGCGTAATTCTTCTTCACTGGCATCGCCAACTTCAATAAGCTCATGCAAAAAATACTTTTTCCCTAAATATAAAAACTGCCCTTGTTCTTCATATTCTTTGGCTTGAGGAACCGCATTCGCTTTAGCTTGATCTAGCTTACTTGTATTATCCAACAGCCATTGCTTATTTCGCTCCATCACCCGCAAAATATCTTCTTCCGGGGTTCCATTAGGAGCTTTGACTGTAATAAGCCCAATCGTTTCAAGCTGAATCGCTATCTTCATACGCTTGCTATATTGCACATTAAATTCAATTGTGCGCTCATCGAATTGTATTTTCATAGACATTCTCTTTTCTACTATAAAATATAGGATTTTACTTCTTATCATATCATTCTATGATGCCAAAACAAAAAAAGAGAGGCTGTATGCCCCTCTTCGTATCTATAATATGGTTGTATTTATGAGTATAGTCAACGAGTTATGGACTAACCATACCACCGTTAGCATTGATCGTCTCGCCACTCACATAGCTAGATTCTTGGCTAGCTAAGAATACATATGCTGGAGCCATTTCTACCGGCTGTCCTGCACGTCCAAGTGGTGTGTTAGAACCGAATTCTTTCAATGCTTCTGTTGGTTGTCCGCCTGCCACTTGTAGCGGTGTCCATACTGGACCTGGTGCTACCACGTTGACACGGATACCTTTTTCACCAACTTGTTGTGCCAGTGCTTTACTGAATACATTGATTGAACCTTTAGTTGTTGCATAATCCAGCAATCCTGGTGAAGGAGAGTACGCTTGGATCGATGATGTATTAATAATTGAACTACCTGGTTGCATATGCTTGATCGCTGCTTTGCACAACCAGAATAGAGAATATACGTTTGTTTTGAATGTAGCATCAAATTGTTCTGTAGTTAGATCAGCAATCGATTCAACAAACTGCTGTTTACCTGCTACGTTAGCTAGAATATCGATTCCGCCTAATTTAGCTACAGTGTCTTCGATCAATTGTTCACAGTATTGCTCATCTTTAAGATCGCCAGGCATTGCATATGCTTTTTGACCTGATTCTTCGATCAATTTCACGACTTCTTGAGCATCTGCTTCTTCTTCAGGTAGATACGAAATTACAACGTCTGCACCTTCACGAGCAAAAGCGATTGCTGCTGCGCGTCCGATACCACTATCTGCTCCTGTAACCAAAGCTTTGCGTCCTGTTAAGCGACCTGTACCACGGTAACTCGTTTCTCCAGAATCTGGAATTGGAGTCATATCTTTTTGCAAACCAGGTTCTGGTTGTTTTTGTTGCCAGTCTTCATTTGCCTTAGGATGTTGAGTCGTTGGATCTTGCTTTTGATATTGGTCAGCCATGATTGAATTTCCTCCTCTGAGATGATGTTTATATTGGTCGTTCTGGAAATTAATGAGCTCTTTTTCTATGTAACCGTGATAGCTTATCTTCAAACATATTTCAGTATGATAATAAAATAAAGCCAATATAACTAGATATTGGCTTTATCCTATTTAATATTTAATTTTTGCGTGAATGATTAATAGTTCTTTTTGAAACTAAAAAAGTAGCAATTAGCAAAAATACTAAACCACCTATCCAACCTACTAATGGCGCATATTGAAATATATGTTGCGCTGTAGTGCCTACTAAAATTAGGCAAACTCCTAAAACAGCAAATACTATAATCATATTTTTATTAGACAATACGTTTACCTCCTATTCATATTTACTTTTGAGCTCAGTGAGTATCTGTTGATTTGTTTTATTCTTATCTTTTAACTCTCCAATAAACAACGCTTCCTGAATACATATCCCACAATTTTCACCATGTTTAGAAGTAAAGCAATCGTAAAGATATTTATGATGTTCTTCTTTCATACAACCACAATAACAAGATGCTTCTTTAAAAATCGCAGGATATTTTTCAGCGTAATGGTAAGCTTTAACAACTTCTGGAATATCGCTATTTAATTGCGATGCTTTAAGAATTGGAACAGGTTTTACTAGAAAAAAAATAGATAATGCAACTACTGACACAATTAAAAATCCTAAAAATATATTCCTTTTGCGCATATGAACCTCCAAAATCTTACCGTAAAAGTTCTAAACAAATTTTAACTACACTGTGATGTGCAAAGTCCTACTACAGTTCCAGCACCTATATCTGCAGCAGCTATACATGCTAAGCAACCTACTCCTGCTGTAGCAGCACATCCTCCTGCACAAATTATTCCTAAAGCAGTTATTGCCCAAGCTGCAACTCCTTTAGAAGCAAGACAATCATTTAAACAAGACCAAAACCCTAACGTGTTTGATGAAGGGGTAGAAAGATCAATAACTTTTCCAGTACTTGTTACTTGAGATCCAGAAACAAAATCCCCTTGAAAATTAATAATTCCATCTAATTTTTTTACTCCATTTACTAAATAAATAGCATGTACTTTGCCTATGGTTTCATTTAATCCAATTAAAAGTTGTTCTTCGATCTTGTTACCTTCAGCATCCATAACAATTATATAATTGCTATCTTTAGCTTCTCCTAAAATAGGATAGTATACAAAATAGGCGGTACTTTTATTATTTTCTACTTTCATAATATGTTTATTAGCATGATCAAATTTTAGTTTTGAAGAATAATTAAGTATTACTTTCTCAGTTTGTTTTAGATAACCGTTACTTTCTATCTTGGAATATAATGTTTGTGCGATTTCAGTATCATTATTAACACGACTTAGTTCATTATCTGTTGTACTTGTAGCCGCATTTACTTTGGCTTGATAAGATAAAATACTTATCAACAAAAGAACTACTACCAACATACTAGCTATAATTTTCTTGTTTAAAATAAAATTATTTTTCAACATATTGAAACTCCTTATCGTGATTTTATTTATCGGCCGATAAGAAAACATTATCATATTCTTTTTATTTTTTCAAATTAATTACATTTTTGATTTATTAATGGATAATAAATTTCCATTTAAACTAATTTGGAAAGGTAGCTTTCAAACAATAAAAAGCACCTATCTTTTTCTAATACTATAGAAAAAAGATAGGTGCTTTTATCATTTTATATGTTTACTTCAATCTATCCGCTGATCCGATTTCTTCCCAATTCGAAACACATAATAACTAACGATCACAATCGCAATAAATACAATCCCGACGATTAAGGAGTTATGTGTATCCGGGTTAAACCACATGCCGATCAGTACCAGCGATAAGAAGATAATCACGATATAATTACTCACTGGGAAAAATAACGATTTAAATGGATGCTCGTGGATATCATTTTTCCATTTTTTGCGGAACTTGAACTGGCTGAATGCCATGGCTAACCACGGAACCATGCCGGGTAAAATACTGGCACTATAAATGTACAAAAATAATTTGGAATCTGGAAATAAGTAATTGAACAGAACGCCTACCAACAGTAAAGCGATTGTTGTCATAATACTGTTACGTGGTACACCGCTTTTCGAAATTTTAGCAAAAAATGGTGGCGCTTGTTTATTTTGCGCTAGTGTATACAGCATACGACCTGCACTATAGATACCGCTATTACAACCAGACATCGCTGCGGTAAGCACTACAAAGTTAATAATACCTGCCGCCGCTACAATACCTACTTTGGCAAATGTCAAAACAAATGGGCTTCCTGTCGTACCTACTTCATTCCAAGGATAAATTGTGACAATAACGAAGATTGCACCTACATAGAAAATCAGTATCCGCCAGATAATATTTTTAATTGATTTTTTCAGTGTTACTTTAGGATTTTCTGCTTCCCCTGCGGTAATCCCGATCATCTCGATTCCCTGATATGCCGCTGTCACAATACATAAGGCGAATAAGAATCCTTTTAACCCGCCAGCAAAAAATCCGCCATGTACATACAGATTAGATAACCCAATCGGTACACCGCCATTACCCAGTCCAAAAAAGATCATGCCTGTGCCGATCACAAGCATCGCACTAATCGCAACCACTTTAATCATCGCGAACCAGAATTCAAATTCTCCATAAAACTTAACAGCCGCTAGATTGGCTGCCGCAATAATACCGACACCGGCTAATGCTGGAATCCACTGCGGAATCTCAGGGAACCAGTACCCTACATAGATTCCGATAGCTGTAACTTCAGCCATCCCGACTGTTACCCACAAAAACCAGTAACTCCATGCCGTTAAAAATCCAGCCAATGGGCTAATATATTTGTGAGCAAATGTAGCAAACGACCCTGTTACCGGTTCAACGATTAACATTTCGCCCATCATTCGCATCACAAATAACATAATTACACCTGCGACCAAATACGCCAACAGCACAGAAGGCCCTGCCCATTGAATCGTACTTGCTGATCCCATAAATAGACCGACCCCGATGGTTCCTCCAAGGGCAATCAATTCAATATGACGTGTTTTGAGACCTCTAGTCAATTGCTTGGTTTCCAAAAAGAACGCTCCCTTTCAACTGTGTTCATTATGTACAACGATTATAATATGGCTGTAAATGTGTTCGCTGTAACATACATTAACGCATTACAGAATTACTTCAACAAATTGTAAGGGAATATTTCAAGAAATACAACTATTATTATCACTGCAAACTACGTATTAAACTACAAAAAAAAGCAGACCTTTTCAAGTCTGCTTCCTTATTGTTATATGATCTGATTTCTACATCCTTTGATAAACAAAGAACTTTCGGTAGAACGCTATCCTTATTCAGATTTAAATTGAATCTGTTCTAAATAAAGACCTTCTGCATCTGCCATACCACCTGTTTGTAGCTTTTCTTTGGATAGCAAAATCGTAGGAATATCTGCTGCTTGCTTCTCCCCTAATCCCACTTCGATCAATGTACCAACCATTTTGCGTACCATATTATAAAGAAATCCATTTCCAGACACACGGAATTGTACAAATCCATCCACTACCTCGACATCTAATGTGTAGATGGTACGTAATGTATCTTTTTTCTTCGACTTGGCATTAGAATAAACCGCAAAATCATGTTCTCCCAGAAAGTGAGCACAAGCTTCTTTCATTTTAGTGATATCTAGCTTTTTGGCAACATGCATACTGTATTTACGCATAAATGGATGGCTATATGCTTCGTTCCATATTTTATAAATATACGTTTTGTTCGTCGCATGATAACGTGCATGGAACCGATCGTCGACTTTCGATACTTCTGTAATGCTGATATCTGACGGTAAATAATGATTCAAAAAGTTAAAAATTTTGGACTCTGGCAAATCTTCTTTGATTTTAAAATTAGCGACTTGATGTAGCGCATGTACCCCTGCATCTGTACGGCTAGAACCTATAATTTCAATCGGCTGATCAACCAGTACAGAGATCGCTTTTTCAATCTTACCTTGCACTGTATTGTCACTATCTCCAAGCCGTTGCCACCCTTTATAACGCCCACCATCGTATTGGATGATTAATTTGTAATTGTTCATGTGTACTCCCTTTGTGTTGGATAAAATAATTACTTTGAAGATATCTACTGTATCATATTATGTGTATTTCGTTTGGTTTTTAAATAATTGATTTTTAGTCTTCTATTTTTGTAGGTTCCCATGCGTATTTACAAGTATCACACCTAGAAGTCATACCACCCTTTATTACTTTGATACATCCGAGTAATGTTAATAGCCCGATTAAAATAATTATTCCTAGTGCAATAGGATATTCCATTAACTGATTATCCACAAAACGAGATATAGCAAAACAAATTATTGCACCACAAATAACAAATACGCAAGCATTTCCCCATCCTGATTCTGTGTTAACTTTTGCCGAACCGCATCTTGGACAACGTTCCCATTCATAAGCCATACTTCATTCCCCTAACATTGTATAATAACTCTCCATAAGATCTTAGTACTATAATGCGATCTAAAGTAATAAAAAAATAATTTTTCCAAAGCAAAATATCTTATATTTATGTATTACGACATATGTGGCTGAATATTTTACACTTCACAATTCCTTTCTGCCAAAAGTGGATTGTTAGCTATGACTTGCTTTATATTCTGCTGTGCTTGTGGCTGTACTGTAATCCCGCCCTGACGAGCAAGCAATATCCATCGTAGACAGGCAAGTGCTTCAAATATGTGTAATTCTTCTTCAGCTATCGAATGCTCTGCTAGATAAGCATCACGGAATACTTCAGCATATCGCTCTGAAATATAAATTTTCTGCAATGTCATCGACCAGACCGCATCATATCTCGCATCCCCTAATTGTCCATTCGTCCAATCGATTACGGTATAACGGTTTTCAGTAGTCAGAATATTTCCCAGATGAAAATCGCCATGAATCACACGATTCTGCTCTAGCGTAATCATAGGCATAACCTGATACAGTATGTCGCTAATATCGGTGTACATTGCTACGTCAGGAAAAAAGTAATCTATAAAACCGTATTTCGGAAGTAAAGCATATTCACTTTCTGTGATCTTAACATGATGAATAGCAGACAATAAGGTAGCAGTCTGAACAATTTTCTTTTTGTTCATGTTGGTAAGTGCTGTCCCGTCAAACGTTGTGAGTAATACTTGATCTTGATTATGAAGCATACCCCACCCTATCGGCTTAGATACAGCAATCCCTTTAGCCAAAAGAAACTGCAATAACTGATATTGTGCTTCTACATCTGGCTTTGCCTGTTGATTCCATATTTTCAAGACCAAATCACCTTGAGCACATGACAACTTGATGACTTCTGCTTCAAATCCTTGATCTAGCGAATGCTGAATTATATCGGATTTAGGATGTAATAACGTATGTAAAAGATCATCTTGCTCATTCCACTGTATGTTGTGAAGGATAGTAGGCAACAAGGTTCCTCTTTTCTGGCAATATGTACTACCCGTATTTTACATTTATCTTATCATTTCTACAGATAGGATACATCTCAGAATAGGTAGCAAAACAATTATAAAAAAAGAAGCGGAATTGCACACTATTATGCTTATTCCACCTCCACATGTTCGATTTAACGTAGTCCTTTTATATTTGTCAGACTATAGGTATATCTATGAGTTTGCTTTCAAATCGTCTATATCTTTTTCAAAAGCATCTTGATATTGTTCAAACAATCCTGTGTCAAAATTATAGTCTGAATCGTTCGCTTTAGGAGGATCTGTTTGTAATTGTTTGTAAAGTACATCGGTTTCACTAGAAAGCTTCGTCCATACTTTTTTCACATTAGCATATTTACTATTGTCTAATCCTTGTACATAAGTATTATATTCCGTTTTCTTATCCATTGCTGTACCTAAACGCTCTACTAAAAAGTCTATATCTAATTTGTCGCCTGTAGCACTGGTTCCCCTGTAAGTATACGAATTGATGTTTACAAATCCATCATTCCAAATGTCTGAAGTTACAAAATTTCTAATTTCGCTCAGCTTTGATTCTACAGTAGGTTGTTCTGCTTGAGTCGTAGCATCACTATTACTCGCAATCTGGTTACCTGCTGCTTCACGAATAGCATCAGCAATTTTTTCCTCATCTGTTTTTTCATTTCCACACCCTGCAAATACACTTAAAGATAAACAAGCTAGTCCAATCATTACTGTTTTTTTGCTCCAAATAGGCATCGTCTATTACTCCCTTTTTTCATTTTACATACCTTTATTATTATCGGATGATTTAGAAAAATTATGAATTTTTAGAGATACTATTCTATTTTGGATAAAATCTTTTTTAGCTAAAAGTCTATGTTTAGACACAAAAAAAGAGGAGCTTATGGCTCCCCTCTGTTGTTACCAATCATCTATTACGAATCCATCACACTAACTTTCTCTACTGTATTGGTATTATCCTTGTACCAGATCATCAGAATCTGCCCTGCTTTAAGATCAGATACTTTAAGTGTGGTTGCTGTGCTATTTTTGTTGGTCTGTGGCATCATCGCTGTGATTTGAGAAATAGATACCTCTTCGCCGATCGTTATCGTTTTCTCTACACCAGTTTTGCTCATAGTAGACGTACTGTCGTCTGATCGATCGGTTGGTAAAGTACGATCTGTATCCGGTTTATGCGTATCCGGTGTACGTTTGGAGCTAGGTGTAGCCGTCTTAGATGGACTCGACAGGACTGCACTATGGTCATCCAACACTGTAGAACGACGCTGTGCTTGCTCCATCACATCGATTGTCATTTTGCTCCCGTTCACAGCGACTATTTTGCCAATCAGATCAGCATTCATCATTCCGCGCATAGCATTACGATTGCCCCCGCCACCCATTGTACTTGTACTGTTAAGAGGTATCTGTTGAGCTGTAATCGCACTACAAGATGTCAGCACCATCATTCCGCACAGTAATAAGAGGATTAGCGAGACAGGATATCTTTTTTTACGCATTTTAAGACTCCTTTCTAGCAGAAGATCGTAATCGCAAAAAGTCCTGTTGGATCAACCATTCATACGTATCTTTGAATCCCATATACGACAAAATAATGAGTAGTGGATAGATAGGATAGATATATCTAGACTTGATCTCCCATAAAATATAAAAACCAACAAATCCTAAAATCACCAGCACCAACGACACTTCATCGAATCGTTTTGCTCGCAGACTGCCGATCAGACGAATCAAAATAAAGCCATACATTAAAAAATTCATCGTATATAAGATCCAGAGTATCCCGCTACGGTAAGGTGAATTGCCTGCAAATAGATCAGTAGCAAATGTTGGATAGCTATAGCCACCCATAATAAAGCTGGCACGCTGACCACCAGAAGAGCCGTCATTTCCAATACCGTATCTTTCGATCTGATACGTGCCTTCTGTCCATGTCCAGATGATCTTTTTATAATACATGTGTACCAGATCGCCAAAGCTAGCTGTCGATAATTTCTGAGCAATCGATTCTTTAAATAATTCAGTACTCACTGCTTTGTTGTAGTCCGCATCTCGCTGGTAAATATTATAACTTTCACGGTTATCCCAGAATCCAATAGTTTTCAGATTAATCCCCATATTCAGCCACATATAGATCGGTGCTGCATTGGTCGTTGTAGAAATCTGCACTTTGCCTGTGGTCTGTAACATTGTATTTTGAGTCCAACTTGGGATATTGAACAAGACGGCAAATAAGCATACAGACAGTATTACTTTTTTCCAGCCTAATTGCTTGAAATGGAAAAACAATGAGATCACAATCGCAAGTAAGAAAATAATGCCTATACTTCTAAAATAGTTCCCAAGTGTCACTAAAGTAGCGGCGAATAGAATATACTTGATCGACTTTTCTTTCATAAATCGGATACCAAAATACAACGCTGACGTAAGCAATGTCGTCGCAATCACATCATTGTAGATAAAGTTACTCATAAACAAAGACGGAATATACGTTGCTGCAAATACGAGTACACCGTAATCATTGTCTTTGGAGTTAGGATTCAGCTGTTTGTAGATTAGATAGATCATCAAGGTCGTAATAAGAGCAAAACCAATATTAGCTAACTTAATCGTGACATAATTATCTGGAAACATCGCTAATAATGCTTCAATATACAACACGGTCGAGTAATTAAAAGGAAACATATGCAGATACCCTGTCGTACCAAATGTAGAATAATCGCCTTTATACAGCATATTCATTGCCAGAGACACCACGGTCTGCGAGTCATCTGTTGGCAAGCGGGGAAATAGGAAAATAATCGCCACTTGAATAGCTAATGAACCTAAAAGAACCAGTGGAATCACAATTTTAGGGCGATATACATTCAGCTTCAAGCACAAACGATATAACATTACACTGAATGCCAGTAGTGCGATGATAAGCAGTATAAATGTACCTACATGCTGTTGCTGTAGCATCGGTGTGTCTCCATATACCACATAATTGTACTCTGCTCGAATAAAAAACGAAGATGCGATAAACAAACTGACAAAGAAAATCAGAATCACATACAACGTTTTTTGGATACCTTTTAACATCGAAAAACTCCTTTGCGGTAACATAGTAGTAGGCACACTAAACATGCCAGCGATATTTTAAAAATTGAATGTAAACTGTTCCCGTTCCATTCGTATTCACCCATCGCAAGCAAGTCTCATTCCCACTGAAAAATAGAGATATCCGCAATATCGATCTACTATTTTTCGGTTCATTTATACTATCTATAGTGTTCTTATTCTCTCTCTATTGCTTCTGAAATCTCATTATAAAGGCTCAACCTGAATTATTGATTAAAATAGAAGACAACTGTAGACAATTTTTGAATGCTCCGTTATAGGTATTGTATATATTTCATCATTTAAGGAGGTTCTAATATGGATTACGAGCAATCTAAATATCATATTGTAGAACAAGCTAATCTATATATTGCAAATCACCGCCACTATAAATGGTTCCAACATTCAGGTTCTGTCTATGAATTAGACACACTGAAATTATTAGATCTCAAAGGCATAACGACGTTTGCACCTCTACAAGAATTCCCCCATCTGAAAAATCTCGAATTCGGTACAACCAACAGTACATTGACAATCCCGGATCTGGTCGGCTTAGATCAGGCGAGTCATCTGGAACGATTGGCTTTTGTCAGCAAAACCAAAATTAAGCGTAATATCGAAGTCATCACCCGGCTCTCCAACTTGCAATCATTAGGATTATATAATGTACAACAAGCGTTGCCAGAACATTTTCTATCTGCGCTGAATTCTCTACAATCAGTTAGCTTATCCAAGCACAATTACAATAGTTCAGCTTCCCTCCCTGCTTGTCTGGAAGAGATCAGCATCACTGTAGACGGTCTAGCTACGTTACCATCTATCCCTCCTGCAACCAGTGTGAAAAAAGTATCGCTACACGGGAATCGCTGTGAGATAGATACCCTTCATTCTTTTGCTATTTTTCCAAATGTGGAAGAAATCAAAATCAATGCTCCCAAAAAATTAACAGATCTTTCTTATGTATCACAGCTTCAGCGACTTAAAGTATTGGATATTAACTTCGCTCCTGTAAGCGACCTAACCGCTCTAGATCAACATCCAGCGATAGAAGAACTACGGTTACGAGGATCATGGGTAGAGCAACTAGAACCGATTATACTTTGCCCTGCGCTCAAAATATTATATTTAGAAAAATCGAAGCTACACTCAATCGCAAATATACGTACGCAATGCCCACAACTGCAACAGTTATGGATCTGGGGCACTAAAGTGAAAGATCTAAGCCCTCTAACAGGCATGAGCACTCTGCAAAATTTAGATGTAACCATGCTCAAGCCTAAATCGTGGGATTTCTTAGCGACGTTAACTGGTTTAGAAGTGTTAGATTTATGCAAAACATCTTTTGCTGATCCTCATTTGTTAGTGGAACTTCCGAATTTGAAAAAAGTACGGTTAGCAAATAGTGAGGTAGATGTAGCGTCGGATGAATATCAAAGGTTGGAGAACATTATTTTAGCGCGGGGTGGGGTGCTGAAATAATAGACGAATTAGATAGTTATTCTACTTAATATCTAGGAATATAAATATGTTCAATATCCATATCAATCACATAATGGACGTTTCTATAAATATCATCAAATCACGATTGAGTGCTAATCAATCTATATAGCTTAGAGTGGGTTAATCATGGGCTGAGATCATTCTCTTCTATTTTAATTATAACTCTACCGTTTATCTACTCCTACTTATGTGTAATGGTTAGCAACGTTGTTTATACACATTTCAACGATTAGGAAAGGTGGGAAATGATATGTCTGAACATTTAACTACAGATCCAGAAGCGATTGAAACGGTCAGAGAACTGATTAAAGATATTGATACAGCTATGCTCACAACGATTTCGGGAGGACGTCTAGTATCCCGTCCAATGAAAACACAAGAAATCGAATTTGATGGCGACCTATGGTTCCTAACGAAAAAAGATACGTCCAAATACGAAGATATCTTACAAGACCCTCGGGTTAATGTATCTTATGCAGGCAAATCTTATGTATCCATTAGCGGAACCGCTGAATTCGTCGATGATCCTGCCCGTAAAAAAGAAATGCTCAATAAAATCATCGAAAAAATTCTAGATACATCTCCAGACGATCCTAACTTGTTATTGATCAAAATCCATACCGAAACAGCCGAGTACTGGGAAAGCGGAAGTGCTATCAAAATGGTCACTCATTTGCTCAAAAAAGCTGTCGGCAAAACTTCTGATCCAAAATCCGAACCCGGATTGAATGAGAAAGTAGATTTGAGTCATGCGCCAAAAAGTTAATAAATAATAAAAAGAGCCACCTTGCAGAAAGTATGCGAAGGGGCTCTTTTTACTGTGTTCAATCTACATGTTCAGCCTATACGTCAGCAAGCATTTTAATTTCTAAAAGTAATTCAAAATCGTATTAATTTATTTCATTGTAGCGCTCAATGGCTGTACTAAGCAGAGAATTGAAATTCTCTGGCGTCCCATCGGTTGTATCCAAAAACTGACCGCTTAGATCGGAATCGGATACAGGTTCTTTTTTATTGATACGTTCAATAATTTTTGAAGCGGCTGCTTTGGCTTCTGTAGCAGAATGAACATAATTTTCAATACTGAAGCTGTTCATGCCTTCTTTTTGTATCTGTTTCTGATCTTTGGAAAGTGTTACAAGTGCATTCAAATCCGCAGTCATAAGATCATATTTAGCTTTGAATTTCTTCATATCGAGTTCCAACACGTTACTGGCATTGATCCCTTGCTCACTCATTTCGATAGCTGTAGCTTCAGCATCAATCATGAATTTCAAAGCATTGTAACGGATCTGTTGGTCAGAATCTTTGAAATTTTGCAAATCAACTAGACGTTGCTCCGCATCCATTTTTTGTAGAGCTTTGAAGTAAGCTTTAGCTGCTTTCTCGTAAGCAAGATTAGTATTTATCAGCTTAGTGTGTAGCTGTTTACCTTTAGCAAAATCATCATCGACATAACCTTTACTATCATAATAGACTTTCATTTCATCGAGGACAGCTAACAAATCCTTGATCACTGGTGTTAGTTGGGTTACCGCAGAGTCAGCACTCGCAAAAGCAGGCTTACTTGTCGTATACCCTTGTGCTTGATCGATGACTTCCCGCTGCGATACTGGGACATCAAGCATGATAAAGCTGAGGTTCTTCTCAATAACAGGCTTCTTCTCGTTTCCAAACTTCTCGAAGTAATGAAGTAACACCTCATTGATTCTACCTGTCATCAAGTTGTTGAGCATGACATACGAATTGTATTTCTCAATTTTTTGGCTTTCACCTGTTTTCATGCCCATGCCTGCCTGATTCATACTCGAACAAGCAGACAATACCGTAATAAGCAGGATACTGACCATAACAAAAGATAATTTTCTCAAAATAATGATTCCCCCGACGGATTATTTGACCTATTTATGTTTGTCTATACGTATAATGATGGTCTACTCTATATTAGAATGCTTTGGTGATCAGGTCTTGAGTCTGGAGTAGGGTAATTTATATACATCTATAGGAATAATATATATTTTTACATTTTATATATTTAATGTTAAGTTAAATTATTATAAGCGAAGGAGGGCTAACAGTGATTTAAAAGTCACTACAAGTATAGACATTAACAGTATTCACATCATTAGCTTTATAAAATCCAAAGTTCTTTATGATTGAAAGGGGTATTATGTTGAGCCAATCATCTGAACGCGTTATACGTCATTTTCAGCAGGAAGACCTGCCATTGCTCGGAGAATTATACGAATCAGTGCAAACGATAGAAGGTTCAACGTTTTGGTGGGTCGGAGATGAAGATAATTGGAGTAATGTTTATTGTGCATTTGAAGATGGAAAAATAGTTGCCAAAGGGCAAGTAAGTATTATCAGCGTGATCTCTACAGGCTGTACAGAAAAAAATAAGCATTGTATTTACATAAATCTTAAAACCTTATCAGAGCGACAACAAGATTATATTTTGTTAGATGAGCTATACAACCCTCTTTTCAAAAGAGCGATAGAATTAAAATCAACATTACCTCCAGAATATAAAACGATCCTTTGTGTAGGTAATGATTCCAAAGAAGCAGCGAACAATCAATTTTTTATTCAAAAAGGATATCGTCCCCTAAATAGCTTGTATCATATGACAAGAGATTTGACTCAATCCATACCTGAATTAACGTTATCTGAAGAATTTGAATTCTCCTATTGGAACATGAACACATCCAGTGAAGAAAAAGAGTATCTTGAAATAGATACTGAAATTTGGCCTGACGCTCCATTAGGATTAGCACCCCTATCTGAACATAAAAGTAACGCTTTATGGACATCTATGATTGTCAGACAATCGTCAACTATCGTTGGTGGATTGATGGTATGGCAAGAAAAAGATCATGGTGTGATCGAAGATGTATTTGTACGTGAACCCTGGCGCAAAAAAGGAATCGCCAGATTTTTACTGACCAAAGCTTTGAGCTATCTTCAAGATCATCAACTTCCTTTTGTGGATCTTACTGTTTTAACGACCAATCAATCGGCGTTAACTTTGTATGAGTCGGTGGGATTTGATACAGATGGAGAAGAAGTCAGATATTTTGTACCACTTGATTAATACATCTTCTCTCTCTGCTTTCTTGCTTTGTATGATATTTTTTTATCCATCTCAAGCGGAACGATTCGAATATGTATATAAAAGAGCCACTCTACGCTAAATACGTAAAGTGGCTTTTTTAATGTCGTTTATTTTCAGGCAATATCAAAAAAAGAATATGGTGATGCCTAAAGGCGTAATCCATGGAAATATTGCACAATAGGATGCTTTAATTTAACACTGTCTGACATGCTCAAAATCCGCTTTTTCCCTACTCTTCGATCCATTAAAGCTAAGATGTTCAGTAAGATATCCTGCCCTTCTAGACTTTCATCAATAGGTGTTGCTAAGAATTTGGTCGCAGTCGCTGTAAAGTTCGATTTGCTAAGTACCGTCTGCGCAGATAACAGTTCTTTGGCAAGCCCATTCATTTTGCGATTACGTGCCATTACTTTCAAACGATCTTCAGGAACCGCTCCATTGGTTTCTTTGCGAAGCGCTTCGATCTCGTCCATGCTGATCGGAATACGCAGATTCGGATCATTTTTAATTTCCATTTCACTCTGGTACCAAGTGATCGGACTGGTTTTGTCATTCATATTGAAAATGTTCTTCTTATCTACCGTGATATAACAGTTGCCCGATTTGCCGGTCAGATAGCTATAACTGGTTGCCCGGTATTCCACTTTTCCTTGTAGTGCAGGAGCGAGAAAACCTTCTAAATTTTGCTTCAATTTACTCCAGGACATACTTCCTCCTATGTTGTGAAAGCCTGACGACCAGTTGAATGGCTGTCAGGCTGTATTTGTAAATCCTTATATAATTGATCTACCCGAGTATACCTATAGATTTTGAGAAAATATATCACTCATTAGTATAGATATTAGCTCTGAAAATAGCTTGTATTATTACATTTCGACTGCACTTTCCATGCTATCTACTTGCTTCGCCGCAAAATCATCAAGCAATGCTCGTACTTCATTGGTATTCTTCGCGCTCATCAGTTCATTTCTTAGCTCACTGGCTCCGCGGAACCCACGAACGTAAATCTTGAAAAAGCGCGGAAGTGGCTTGAACGAACGAGGTTCGATTTCAGAATATTTATCATGCAGATCCATGTGTATTCTTAGTAGATCCAGTAATTCTGTACTGCTATGCTCTCTGGACTCTTGTTCAAACGCAAACGGGTTACTGAAAATCCCGCGTCCGATCATCACACCGTCTACACCGTACTGCTCCACTAACTTCAACCCAGCTTCCCGATCAGCAATATCGCCGTTGATCGTAAGTAACGTATGCGGTGCGATTTCATCACGTAGCTTTTTGATCTCTGGAATCAGTTCCCAGTGTGCAGGCACTTTGCTCATTTCATCTCTAGTACGCAAATGAATCGACAGATTCACAATATCTTGCTTGAAAATATGGGTAAGCCAATCTCGCCATTCATCTACTTCTGCAAAGCCTAGACGTGTTTTGACACTCACAGGTAGACCGCCTGCTTTGGCTGCTTGAATAATCTCTCCTGCCAGTTCAGGACGACAGATCAGCCCGCTCCCTTTGCCATTCTCAGCTACATTCGGTACAGGACAACCCATGTTGATGTCGATCCCTTTAAAGCCCTGCTCTGCCATACCAATACTCATTTGCCGAAAAAACTCAGGCTTATCTCCCCAAATATGAGCCACAATCGGCTGTTCATCTTCAGTAAACATCAACCGCCCACGCACACTATGATGCCCTTCAGGATGACAATAACTTTCCGAATTCGCAAACTCAGTAAAAAACACATCCGGTCTAGCCGCCTCACTCACCACATGACGAAACACTACATCCGTCACATCCTCCATCGGAGCCAGTATAAAAAACGGCTTCGGTAAATCTCTCCAAAAATTGTCTGTCATGTTTAAAATCCTTTCGTTCTAGATAAGGAGTTAGCTTTATTAAGCTGCATCCCAAAATGTATTAAGAAGTTTACTGTACTATTCGAAAAAAAAGCTAGTATATACTAGCTTTTTTATAATTATCACGTATCTAAATTTAATCAATCAAAGAGTAGTTATTGTAAATAATCTAGACAGTTTAGCGTATCATACATTAAAGAATTTATACAGAATAAAATTAGTACAGGATGAAAAATATAAACAAGCATTCCAACCCATAATTAATAGTTAAAACACTTGTTATATTTTCTATAAAACACCAAATATACGCTAGAGTTTGATCATATCGTAAAATTTAAATAAAATCTAAATTTATCCTAATTTAGATTTTATTTGTAATCTTATTCTAATTTTATAAACAATACAAATATCGTGACCAAATGCCCAAGAAAGGTTATAATTTATTTGGATTTGGAAGATTGTGGGTAGGATTCAGATATCGCATAACAAGAACTGAAACCTACGACCTATATAATTTGATTATTTTTCGGAAGGAGAAAGTAAATGAAAGAAAGTATAAAAAAAATAGATAATGGTGGAGCCGAAGCAATTAAAGGATTTAATTTTCAAAAAGCTAATTTAATTCTTCTTGCAATAGAAAATTATCAAAAGCAAGAATTTAAAATATATATTGAAGCAGAAGATGACATTGTTGTTAGTTATAAAAATTACAAAGCATATATTCAAGTAAAAAAACAAAAACATACATTTAATTCAATAACCAAAAAAGTAAGCAAGAAAATCAAAGATGCTGATGATAATAAAATAACTACATTATCTGCTTCAATATTAGAGAAAAATCTAAGTTCAGGTTCAGATTCTGATACTTATAAAATTTTTGTTAAAGATATTGGTAGTTCTGATAAGAAAAAGTTAAATTTGAAAAAACCTGGATCTATATGTACGGAAGTATATATGTTAAGTAAAGATGCTAAAGAGCAAATTATCAATGTACTTCCTAACAATTTCAAAAATAAACTAGATAATTTTTACTTTTATATTTCCCCTATCAATGACGACCTTACTGAAGCTGTTAAATATTTAGTAGGTTGTCTAAATGGAATTAACGTTTCGGTTGATGAAAATAGGGGCAGAATTGTCATAGCAGAGTTAGCTTTAACTATAGACCAAAAAGCTCAAGAAATTCTTTCTAGTACAGTAGATAAAGAACTTAAAGCAATGAATACTGATTATTTTTCGAAAGTATTTGTTACTTACGAAACATTAAATCAATTTGATAGAGTACTAAACTCTCTTGGTTATAATGAATTAATTACTAGAAAAATAAAAAGTGAGCGATTAAAAATCGAACTGAATTCTACTGATTTAAAAAAGGACATAAAAGAGGAATTACAAAAACTGTATGAAGATGAAGAGCTTCAAAATTTATCAAATCGAGAAATAATCGATATTATTATTGGAAATTTTCAATCATCAAGTTTTGGTAGAAATACTTTAATATCAGTTGCAGTCGAATGCTTATGTGAGGTGGAAGTATGATTATTCATAGTATTATTATATACGATTATATAGATCGTAAGATTAATAAATTCAATTTTGAGTCTCAAACAAATATATTTGTCAGTAAATCGAATACTGTTGGTAAATCGAGTTTAATGAAGTCAATTTATTATTGTTTAGGTTACAGTGTAAAGAGTTGGCCTACGAATTGGAATATCCAAAATATGATGTTTCAAATCAAAATTTCGAATCGGGAAAGAGAACACATTATTATAAGGAATAAAAATCTATTTTA